>DASVNH010000259.1:0-7334 GCA_036383955.1 Planctomycetota bacterium
CCCTACGGGCTCGTCTCCTCCTCGCGCCTTGCGGGGCTCGCGTCTCGGCCCGCCGCGGCTCACGAGACCTACCGAGATAGGCACTGAGCCGCCCCCCAAGTCCCCGAACCTGGGGATATACTTTGCCCGTGAATCAACCCAACGACGTGAGCCGGCACCTCATGGAGACGCTGGCGCGGGTCTCCCTCAAGGCGAAGATCCTCGAGCGGCTGCTCTGCATGGTCGGCAGCGGCGCGCCCCCGGAGCGGGTCTGGAGCGACATCCTGGACGCCGCGATGGAGGCGGTCCCGTGCGAGGCCTCCTCGTTCTTCCTGGCCGACGCGAAGCGCGGGCTGACCATCGTGGCGGCGCGCGGCCGGGTCTCCGACAAAATCCTGGGCCTGAAGCTCAAGCCGGGCGCGGGCATCGCGGGCGCCTGCCTGATGGACCGGCGGACGATCGCGGTGAGCGACGTCTCCCGGGACCCGCGGCACGCGGCCCGCCTGGCGGAGGCGCTCGGCTTCGAGACGCGCTCGCTGCTGGCGGCGCCGGTGACGCACGACGGCGCCGCGCTGGGCGTCCTGGAAGTGGTCAACAAGGCCGGGACGAACGAGTTCCCCCGGCACGAAGTGGAGCTCCTGGAGCGGATCGCGCGGACGGCCGGGGACCTCCTGGCCGCGCGCGTCGTCCCGGCCAAGAAAGGGAAGAAGCGCGCATGATCGACATCGACGCCGTCCTGAAGGAGCTCGTGACCCGGCGCGGCTCGGACCTGCACCTGAAGGTCGGACGTCCTCCGCTGATGCGCCTCTCCAGCGAGCTGATCCCCAGCGAGTTCCCGCCGATCACGGCGGAGGACCTGCGGGTGGCGCTGCAGCGCGTGCTGGGCGACGCCGCCCTGGGCCGCCTCGACGAGGAGGGGGAGCTGGACGCGTCGTACGAGATCGACGGCGTGGCCCGCTTCCGCATCAACGTCTTCAAGGAGCGGAGCCGCTTCAGCCTGGTGGCCCGCGTGGTGCCGCTGACGATCCCGACGATCGAGGGCCTGGGCCTGCCGGCCGTGCTCAAGGACATCTGCCAGGCCCCGCAGGGCCTCGTCCTGGTCACGGGGCCGACGGGCAGCGGGAAGTCGACGACCCTCGCCTCGCTCATCAACCACATCAACGAGACCCAGGCGCTGAACATCCTCACCATCGAGGATCCGATCGAGTTCATCTACGACGACAAGAAGAGCGTGGTGCGCCAGCGCCAGCTGGGGACGGACGTCAAGTCGGTGACCGAGGCCCTGCGCCGGGTGCTGCGGCAGGACCCCGACGTGATCCTGGTCGGCGAGATGCGCGACAAGGAGACCATCGACCTCGCCCTCCACGCGGCGGAGACGGGCCACCTCGTGTTCTCCACGCTGCACACGAACGACGCCAAGCAGACGCTGGACCGCATCATCGACGTGTATCCCGCCGAGGAGCACCCCCAGCTGCGCTCGCAGCTCGCCCTGACGCTGCAGGCGGTGGTCAGCCAGCGCCTGATCCGGCGCGCCGACGGATCCGGCCGGATCGCGGCCATGGAGATCCTGATCAACACGCCCAACATCCGCGACCTCATCGTGGAAGGGAAGACCAGCTCGATCGAGAAGGCGATGGGCGGCGCCGGCGACTACTACCGGATGCAGACGTTCAACCAGGCGCTCGCCAAGCTCACGACGGAAAAGGTCATCACCGCCGACGAGGCCCTCGCGTCGACCACCAACCCGAACGACCTCAAGCTGATGCTGAAGGGATTCACGACCAACGCCGTCGCCCGGACCACCGAGGCGCGGCCCGCGATGAAGATCACCAAGAGCTTCTGAGGGCGCCGCCGTGGACCTGTCCGGGCTGAAGTTCCATTCGTCCTCGGGATACACGGTCCTCTGCGAGATCGGCCGGGGCGGCATGGGCATCGTCCTCCTCGCCGAGAAGAACAGCGAAGGCGTCGCCGACCTCGTCGCCCTCAAGACCATCCGCGCCAAGTCCGCCGACCACGAGGCCCGCCTCAAGCAGGAGGCCAACACCGCCACCGGCCTCCGCCACGAGAACATCGTCAAGACCTACGGCCTCGAATCCATCCCCTACAGCCAGCTCCCGGGCGAGTTCCTCAAGGAGTTCGACTCCCTCTCCTTCGAGAACGCCCGCCGCGCCGCGCCCCGGGCCCTCCCCGTCGGCGACCCCCTGACCCGCCTCCGGGTCCACCCGCCGGGCGGCCCCGACGCCCGCAAGCTCCTCCTCATGGTCATGGACTACATCGAGGGCACCGACGTCCGGGTCTTCCAGAACGACCACGTCAAGCGCGACCTCCTCCTCCCGGTCCCCCTGGCCGCCTTCATCGTGAGCCGGATCGCCCGCGCGCTCGCCTACGCCCACCAGACCATCATCCACCGCGACATCTCGCCCGAGAACCTCCTCGTCAACACCCAGGGCGTCGTGAAGCTCTCCGACTTCGGCGTGGCCGTCAGCGAGAACGCCCAGGGCATCACCGGCAAGATCCCGTACCTCTCCCCGGAGCAGATCTTCGGACAGCCCGTCGACGCCCGCACCGACCTCTACTCGCTCGGGCTGATCCTCTACCTCCTCCTCACCGGCATCCCGCTCCAGCGCGTCCCCGCCAAGCTGCCCGTCGCCGGGCGCGTCGACCACATCCGCCGCCTCCTCGGCAAGCCCTGGCCGTCGCCCGCCGCGGTGCGCCCCGACGTCCCCGCGTCCGTCTCCGAGATCTGCGCGAAGATGCTCGAGCGCGAGCCCGCGCGCCGCTACGCCCACGCGGAGGAGGTCGCCCGCGACCTCGAGCAGCGCTACCTCTACGCGAAGGGCTTCGGGCCCACCAACAACTCCCTCCAGGCCTACCTCGAGATCTTCGACGCCCACTTCAAGGAGATGTCGAAGGAGCAGCTCCAGCAGCTGCCCTTCCTCCACGGCGAGCTCCAGCGTCACCTGTCTCCCGCCCACGCGTTCACCCCCGAGGGCCGGCGTCTCCTCGACGACGTCCTTTCCCGCTAGCGCTTTTCCTTGCCGCCGCCCGCGCAGCGGGTATCCTCTGCCTTCTGCGAGGAGACTTAGCATGCGCTTTCTTTTCCCGGCGGTCCTTCTGCTCGGCGGCGCGGCGGCCGTCGGCGACGAAATCAAGCTCAAGAACGGCGACCGGATCAGCGGCACCGTGACCGGCCTGGCCGGCGGGAAGCTGGCCGTCGACACCCCCCATTCCGGCGGCGTCAAGATCGACTGGGCCCAGGTGGCCTTCCTGACGACCGAGGGCAAGCACAAGGTCCGGATGGTCACGGGGGAGGAAGTCGAGGGCAAGCTCAGCGGGCAGGACGGCAAGCTCAAGGTGGCTTCCGAGGGCGCGGCGGCGCCGGTGGAAGTCGAATGGGCCAAGGTCGCGTTCCTGAACAAGCCGCCGACGGCCTGGCACGGCGCCATGGGGCTCTCGGCCCGGGCGACGGACGGCAACACGCACACGGTGTCGGGGCTGGCCACGGCCGACCTGAGCCGCGTGACGGACGCGGACGAGATGATCCTGCGGGTGATCTACCGCTACGGCGAAAGGAGCGGGGAGCTCCAGGAGCGCAACACCTACGGCCTGGGAAAGTACATCCTCCGGTTCAGCGACCGCCTCTACGGCTTCGTGAGCGCGGAGTTCCTGTCCGACGAGTTCAAGGACCTCAAGCTGCAGACGGTGGTGTCCGTGGGCGTGGGCGCCAACCTCGTCAAGGAGAGCTGGGCGGACTTCGCGGTCGAAGCCGGCGCCGCGTACATCGACAACAACTTCGACGAGATCCAGGAGGACGAGGGCCACGCCGGCGCCCGCGTCTCGGCGATGGCCCGGCTCGACCTCGTCCTGGGCTTCGTGGTCAAGGACGTCTTCACGATCTATCCGAACTTCGAGGAGTCGCAGGACTTCCAGATCCGCAACGAGCTCCTGCTGACGAACACCCTCGGCGGCGGCTGGTCGATCCTCGGCGGCGTGATCACGGAATACGATCGCGAGCCGGCGCTCGGCAAGGTGCGCCACGACGACACCTATTTCCTGGGCCTGGGCTACACGTTCTAGAGGGAGGATTCCATGGCGCTGCCCAACATTCCGATCCCGACGGCCAAGGCGGTCTCGTTCGTCAAGGAGTTCAGGGACTTCATTCTCAAGACCAACATGCTGGCCCTGGCGCTGGCCGTCGTCCTCGGCGGCGCGGCGACCAAGGTGGTCAACGCGATCGTCGAAGACGTGCTGGGCGGCCTCATCAAGGCGATCCGGCCCTCGGCCACCGGCTGGGACGCCCTGAACATCCCCGTCTGGCGCTTCAACTTCAAGGTGGGGCCGCTCCTCAACGCCCTGATCGAATTCGCCTGCGTGGCGTTCGTGGTCTTCATCGTCTCCAAGATGTTCATCAAGCAGGCGTCGCCTCCGCCGAGCAAGAGCTGCCCGGAATGCCTGGAGAGCATCAATCTGGCGGCGAGCCGCTGCAAGTTCTGCTCCTCCGCCCAGCCCAAGCCGGAGGCGCCGGCCGCTCCGGCGGCGGGGTAAAATCGTCCGGTGCCGGACAATCCGTTCTCGATCGTCCACGAACGCGCGGGGGACGTCGCCGTCCTCCGCGTCTCGGGCGCCGTCGACCACGTCCAGTACCACGCCCTCGAGGAGGCGATCCAGACGGAGCTCGACCGCCGCCAGCTCCGTCTCGTCGTGGACCTGTCCGAGCTGACGTACATCTCCAGCGCGGGCATCAACGTCCTGGGCCACGCCGTCTCCCAGTACGAGAAGGTGGCCGGGAAGTTCTGCCTGGTGCGGCCCGTGAAAGTCGCCCAGTGGCACTTCTTCACCACCCTGGGCGTCGACGCGATCTTCCCCTGGGCCCCGTCGCTCGCGGAGGCCGTCGCCGCCGTCTCGAAGTGATAACGTTCTAGTCAGACTAGAACGTTAACACTTGTGCTTGGCGCGCGCCCGCCGGCCCGCCCGGGCCTTGGAGGCGCGGAGGCGGTCGATGTCCTTCAGGCGCTTCGACGTCCCCGGCGACACCTTCATCTCGATCTGGTCGGCCAGCTGCCGGAGGGCCAGGAAGCGGTTGAGCGAGCGGCTGCGCGACTCCTGGCAGCGGACCGCCACGCCGAGGGGCGGATAGGACAGCTGGACGCGGTTGGAGGTCTTGTTGATCTTCTGGCCGCCGGGCCCGCCGCCCCGGGTGAAGCTTTCGTCGATGAGGCGGGCATCGACTCCCAGGGCCCGCAGCCGGGCGACCAGGGCCTCGACTTTTCCCGGCGAGACGGGGAACCTTTCGGTCAGATCCACGGTCTACAATACTAGCATGGCACGCGCGTGGATCCTGGCCCTGGCCCTGTTCCACCCGGAGGATGTCGATCACATCGACGCCTTCATCGGCGCCGACGACTCCGTCAACCTGTCCTGGACGCTCCCGTCCGACTCCAGCGTCGTCGGGCTGACGATCTTCCGCGACAACCTCGACAACGGCGACACGACGATCTTCCAGATCATGGGGCTGACGACCTCCTTCGTCGACACGGGGGCGAGCTCCAGCCACGATTACCGCTACTGGATCCACACCCGGGACGCCGAGGGCGACCTGAGCGACGGCGTCTTCGTGGAGGTCTTCGAGGACGACGGCGACCACGGCCACTGGACCTGCTCGTCGACGGCCGGGGGCGGGGTCTCGCCCTGGATCGGGCTGCTGGGCGCCGCGCTCCTGCTGGCCGTCCTTAAGCGCGGCCGGTGACCCGCCGCAGGCCTGGCACCATCGACCAGGCCAGCGCGCCGGCGATCGTCAGGTGGATCAGGCAGAAGCCCGCGAAGGCCACCAGATCCATCGCCCCCGCGCCCGATTCCGGCAGCGTCTCCAGCAGCAGCACCGGATGGACGAGGGCCGCGATCTCGGGGATCACGAGGGGCAGGATGAAGAGCTGGAAGGACAGCAGCCCGGCGGAGGCCATGAACGCGCTCTGCGCGTTGGGGGCGTGGAGCGAGGCGGCCGACGCGACGACGTAGGCGAACACCAGGTAGGAGAGGACGACGGAGGACGTCGCCAGCATGCCCAGCGGCCCCAGGCGCAGGGTCCAGGCGAGAAGGATGACGCCGAGCAGCGCCAGCGCCTTGAGGGCCTCGGGCGACGCGACGCCCGCCGCGAGCTTGGCGGCGATGATCTCGCCGTTGCTGATGGGCGTCGAGAGCAGCATGTCGAAGCGGCGGCCCTCCTTCTCGTACGCGAAGAGGGTCGCGCCGGCCACGATCGCCAGGACGAGGAAGACGAAGCCGGCGAAGTAGACCATGCCGAGCCCGCGGCCCTGCGTGGCCAGCCAGGCCAGGCCGAGGAAGATCGTGAAGATCCAGAAGACGGCGCGCTGGACGTCGACGTCCATCCGCACGGCCGCGCGGGTGGCGATCTCCTTCCAGAGCAGCGGATGGCTCTCGGGGACCCGCCGGGGGGCCTGGGACCGCGCGGCGCGCTGGGCCCACGCGGGGATCTGGTGGAGGATGGGGTCGTCGGGCCGGGGCACCTCCTGCGAGCGCTTGCCCAGCTTGCCGGACGAGGATCTCACGAGGAAGTAGGCGAAGAGGAACGAGAGGGGCGTGGCGCTGATCCAGGCGGTGTCCGCCGCCGCCGTGCCGGCGGCCTCGGGGATGAGGGCGGCGCCCGCCGCGAAGACGGGGTGGACGAAGGCGAAGACCTGCCAGCCGGCGAAGACGCCGAACCAGAGCGGGGCGATGCTGAAGCCGAGCATCGCCGCCAGGGTGAGCCCCATCACGCCGGCGTGGGAGCGGACCGCCGCGGAGAAGTGGAACGAGAAGGCCGCCGCCACGCCGGCGATCGCCAGCGTCAGGCTCAGGCTCCAGGCCAGGTCGATCGCGCCCACGCCGCCCAGGTACGCGCAGACGGCCATCACCGGCGCCCCGCAGAGCACCAGCGCCAGGGCCTGCGCCATCGCCGCCTTCCACTTGCCGAAGGCCACGTCGGCCGCCTTCAGCGGCGTGAGGTACAGCAGCCCGAGCGTCCCGCGGCGCGCCTCCTTCAGCACCAGGTCCGACGAGGCCCAGACCGCCGCCAGCGTCGTGAACGTCAGCTGCAGGCCGAGGAAGGCCTTGAAGAGGTCGCGGCTCAGGTTCGAATACTCGGACGGGTTCGTCAGCTGCCCCGACCGCGCCGCGCTATCGTAGAAGCGCGCCACGATCAGCCCCGTCAGCGCCACGTACAGCACCCGCAGCGCGTAGGTCTGCCAGCGGCGCGTCGCCCCCCGCAATTCCTTGGCGGCCAGGGGGTCGTCGAAAAGGCTCATGCCGACGAACTCCCAACTCCCAACTCCCAAATCCCAAGACGTACCCCCCCAGCC
>DASVNH010000260.1:0-3779 GCA_036383955.1 Planctomycetota bacterium
GACGGCCGTCGGAGCGGCGGGCTTGGGGGCCTCCGGGGCGGCGGCGGCGACGACGGGCGTCGCCGGGGCGGGAGCCGCCGGGGCGGGGGCCGGCAGATGAGGCGGGGACGCGACGGGCGCGGACTTGGCTTCAGGCGCTTCGTCGGTCTCGCGGGCGTGGGGCTTGCGAGGGGGCATGGAACTCTCCTATATGGCCACTAAGGCGTGGGCTGCCGGACGAGCTTCCGCAGCTCGTCGAATATTTCTCTGGCGTGGGACGTCGTTCGCGCGCGCGATTTCGCGTTGTCGATGACGTAGTCCGCCCTTTTCCTTTTGTACGCCGGCGGGCGCTGGAAACGTTCCCGCCGGGCCAGTTCTCCGGGGGCCCAACCCCTTGATCGGACGCGCCGGGCGCGTTCCGCCCGGGGGACGTCGACGTACACCACGCGGTCGCACAGGGCGTCGGCCCCCGTCTCATAGAGCAGCGCCGCGTCCAGGACGACCAGGCTCCGGGCCCGCCGGATTTCGCTTCGAATCGCGCGGAGGATGGCGGGGTGCACCGTCCGGTTGAGCCGCTCGACGGAGCGGCGGGACCGGAAAGCCTCGACGGCCAGGGCGCGGCGGTCGATCCGGCGTCCGCGGAGCAGGCCGGGGCCGAAGAGGCGGACCAGCCGGGCGCGGACGCGCGGGGCGTCGAGGAGACGATGCCCGAGGACATCGGCGTCTACGACGCGGGCTCCCCACTTCCTAAAGAGCGCGGCCACCGTGCTCTTGCCGCTGCCGACGCCTCCGGCAAGACCGACCACGAGTGGTTTCACCGTTCGGGATTTTTTTATTTCGTCTTGAGGGGTCGACAGCTTGGGGGACGGCGACGACATCCCAAGTCTAGGCCCGGGATCGGGCGGTGTCAACGAAAAAACCGCCGGGGGGGAGGGGAGGGTTTTGTCGGCGCGGCGCGGGGAATTGCAGGGATCGGGGGACGTCGAACGTCTGGTTAGCGGGGATCCGGGCACTAATGCTTGACTGGGTCCCGGGGCCGCCTAGAATGTGGCCTTGGCGTTGACCTTCCGCATGGGGGAGCTGGGTATGGTTCGTCTCAGGCGTCGTGACGCCGGGATCTCGATGATACTCGTCGTGATCCTGATCTTCTTCACGATCATTTCCGCGGTGGTGGCGGCCGCCCTCTGGGCCGAGTACAAGCAGGTGGAGCGCCGGCTGGAGTCGCTCAAGCGGATCACGCCCGACCTGCAGACCGAGGAAGCGGCGATCAAGGCCGCGATGGTGAAGTGCAACGAGGCGACCGGCTTCCCGGCCACCGAGGCGGGGACGCTCGACTCGACGAAGCCCGCCGACGCGCTGAAGAAGTGGCGGCAGGAGTACTGGAGCCCGGACCATCTGAACAAGTTCCCCTTCACGCCCAACGAGAAGGGGGAGGCCAAGAAGATGCCGGACTCGGACGTGACGAAGTTCAACGAGGCGCGCGACAACACCCACTACCGGGACACCCTCGAGCAGATCATCGACCTGGCGGTGCAGCGGACGTCGCACGCCAAGAACCGCATGGAGCAGCTGCAGATCGACCTGAAGATCGCGCAGGACCAGGCGGCGGCGATCGCGAAGGTGGCGCCGGAGGTGCCCAAGACCAAGGAAGCGATGAAGGCCCAGCTGCTGGCGCAGATCCAGAAGCTCCAGGAGGAGATCTCCAAGGAGAACGAGCAGTACAACGCGCGCAAGACGCTGCTGACGGAGGCCAAGGCCAAGGCGGAGATGGAAGTCACCGTCGAGACGGAGAAGTACGCCGGCGACGAGATCAAGGTGACCAACGAGATCCGCGAGCTCCGGCGCCAGCTGGAGGAGCTGAAGGTCAAGGAGATCATCAGCC
Organism: Planctomycetota bacterium; assembly: GCA_036383955.1. Lineage (GTDB taxonomy): Bacteria > Planctomycetota > MHYJ01 > MHYJ01 > JACPRB01 > JACQFK01. The sequence continues at coordinate 1,862 of DASVNH010000260.1, forward strand.
ACGAGATCAACTTCGTGCACGGCAAGATCCTGCGGCCGGACGTCCCGAACAAGTCGGCCTTCATCGACATCGGGGCGCGGGAGCGGGTGGTGCCGGGCCTGAAGTTCCTGGTGGGGAAGAAGGGCCCGCTGGGCAGGTTCGACTACAAAGCCAAGGTCGAGGTCAAGAAGGCCTGGATGACGTACTCGGAAGTCGCGATCGTCGAGGTCTACGACGCCAAGGAGCGCCCGGTGGTGGACGGGGACCTGATCGTGAACCCGCTGTTCTCGAAGGAGCGCGCGCTGGTGGTGGCGTTCGTGGGCGAGGACCGCCCGACGAAGGGCTACTCGGTGGACGAGGCGGCGCGCCGGATCCTGGAGATCGGCAGCGAAGTGCGCAAGGACATCACGCTGGACCTGGACTACGTGATCTTCACCGAGGCGAAGAAGGACAAGGAGAGGATCTCCTACGACCCGTTCCGCAAGGCGGTGTTCCTGGAGATCCCGATCGCCGAGGCGAAGGACATCTACCGGTTCCTCGGGGACTAGGAGACGATCATGGCCGACTTCATCACGAAGGCGGAGAACAACCGCCGGCTCGCCATCATCATCATCTGCGCCCTGGGGATGGCGACGTCCCTCACGGTGATCGCCCTCGCCATGAAGAACAAGGGCTTCATCGAGGACCACCAGGAGAACCTCAAGGACATCAAGGAGCAGCTGGCGGAGCTGCAGGCCCTGCGCGACTCCAATGACGAGCTCATCCGGAACTTTCTCGCCTACCCGAAGGACATCGGCTGGCGCGAGGTCTCCAGCGGGACGGTGGACCGCCTGCCCTCGGGCGGCCTGGCCGGGGAGAAGCTCAAGAGCTTCCTGAGCGACGTCGTGAAGATGCCGCCCGAGCGCGCCGCGAAGGGCGAGAAGGCGGTCTTCGAGCAGCTGGGCATCACCAAGTACAAGCGCTGGGACGACCCCGGCGCGGGCGAGACCCTGACGCTGACCAAGCTCTTCGACGAGCTCCTCGCCAAGGAGAAGGAGTTCGAGACGAAGATCGGCGACCTCAAGGGCCAGACGGTCAAGGAGCGCGAGGCCGAGAAGGAGACCGTCGCCCGGATCGACCAGGCCAACGCCGCCGTGATGAAGGAGATCGACGGCGGGGCGGCCGCGACGGCCACCGCCACGGGCCACATCGGCGAGCTGGTCCGCCTGAACAAGGAGATCAACACGCTGCAGAAGTCGCACGCCGACGAGCTCGCCCAGCTCGACAAGGACACCACCGAGTCCCAGAACAAGGCGACGGAGACGCTCAACGACTTCGTCCGCAAGCGCGCGGCGGCCGACGCCGTGAAGAAGAACTACCGCGACCGCATCTACGCCATCCACCACCACCGCGAGGAGGCCCGCGAGCGGCGCGACCCGGACGGCGAGATCGTCGGGATCGACGTGAAGTTCCAGCTCGTGTTCATCAACCTGCTGCGCAAGGACCGCCTCTTCAAGGGCACCAAGTTCCGCGCCTACTCGCTCGAGAAGGGCGGCCAGAAGCTCGACAAGGGCGAGATCGAGGTCCACGAGGTCCGCGACAGCCTCTACAGCGTCTGCTCGGTCCAGCGCGTCTACGACCCGGAGTGGCCGCTCAAGGTCGGCGACCGGATCTACAACGAGCTCTACGAGGGCGGGCGCACCCGCCACATCGCCATCGCCGGCCGCTTCACCGGCAAGCTCTCCAACGACGAGGCCGGGCGGGTCATCCGGACCTACGGCGACGTCTACCAGGAGCGCGTCGACGAGAACACGAACTACGTGATCGTGGCCGACGGCTACGAGGAGCACCCCAACTACAAGGCCGCGCTCGAGTACGGGATCAAGATCCTCCGCGAGCCGATCCTCTACGATTACCTGGGCGTGCGCCGGGACTAGCCCCTCCAGGGCTTTCCAAAGGG
>DASVNH010000261.1:0-11721 GCA_036383955.1 Planctomycetota bacterium
GCCACTGCCGGAACTGCGTCTCGAGGTCCGCGCAGCCGCGGAGGCGCCAGGAGTTGCCGTGCCAGAAGTCGCCGTCGACGAAGACGGCGACGCCCCGGGCTCGGAAGACGAGGTCGGGCGTGCCGGGGACGTCGGCGGCGCAGCGCTCGAAGCGCAGCTTGAGGCGCCGGAGGGCTTTGCCGAGGAGCAGCTCGGGGACGGTGTCGCGGCTGCGCACCGCGGACATGATCCGGGAGGTGACGGCGGCTTTCCGAATGCCCACGGGAGGCCAGTTTAATCGGCGCGGCCGGGGGTGTCTCGATTCTTCCGTAATATCCCCCCTCCCCTTGCGTCAGAAATACGGACGTAGAGAAAAGGACGCGGACCATGATTTTCCATTGCCCCCACTGCGGCCTCAAAGCCGCTTCCGGCAAGTCCGACTGCGGCGGCTGCGGCCGTCCGATGGCCCGCTCCTGCCCGGCCTGCGCGGAGCAGGTCGCGGTGACGGCGACGGCCTGCAAGTACTGCGGCGAGGAGATCTCCCCGCTGCGCGAGGCGGCTCGCGCCCGGACGCCGGCGGCGGAGGACATCCGCTTCCTGGAAGCGCCGGTGGTCTCGCCGGCCTGCGCGTGGGAGGACCGTTCGAAGGGCCTGCTGCGCCGCTGGTGGGGCACCTGGGGGCAGTCCAACTTCGCGCCCAAGGCGTTTTTCCGCGGCCTGAAGCCCGACGGCGGCCATGCCTGGCCCGTGGGCTTCGCCTTCGGCCTGACGGCCCAGTTCCTGGCGCTGCTCGTGCTCGCGATGATCGCGGGCGTGGGCCTGCTGGAAGTCTACGGCGTGGACTTCAAGCCCCTGGCCCGCCAGATGACCGAGCAGGGCGTCCCGACCTCCGCCCCCGAGCTGGCGAAGGCCGTGCGCTGGTCGCCGGCCGCCGTGGCGGCGGTGGGCATCCCGACGGCCTTCCTCGGCGTGACGCTGGCGCTCTACGTCTCGAGCTTCCTCTGGCACGGGCTGCTGAAGCTGCTCGGCGGCCGGGGGACGTTCCAGTCGACGCTGCGGGTCGTGGGCTACGGCAGCGGCGCGGCGGCCTGGCTCCTGATCCCCTTCGCCGGGGCGGTGATGGCGCCGCTCATGAACATGGCGCTCTACTACCACGGCTTCCGCGAGATGCACGGGCTCTCCCGCTTCCGGGCGGCGTTCGCCGTGCTGCTGCCCGTGCTGGTCGTGGGCGGCCTGGCGGCCTGGGCGCTGCTGTCGGGCCACGGCTGCTGCGACGTCCGCTACGACCCGTTCTAGCGAAGGGCCAAGGACCAAGGACCAAAGACCAACAGGTCCCCCCTGCCCCCCCCGGGGGGGGAAAGGGGGGATGCCTTGGTCTTTGGCCCTTGGTCCTTGGTCCTTCGGGCTACTTGCCGAAGTAGCTCTCGATGAACGTCGTGTCCACCTGGCCCTTGATGTACTGGGTGTGGTCGAAGATGGCCAGGTGGAGGGGGATGGTGGTGGGCACGCCTTCCACGATGAACTCGCCGAGCGCGCGCTTCATCGTGGCGACGGCCTCCTCGCGCGTCTTCTTGTGGACGATCAGCTTGCCGATCATGGAGTCGTAGTACGGCGGGATCTGGTAGCCGGCGTACGCGTGGCTGTCGAGGCGCACCCCGGGGCCGCCCGGGGCGTAGTAGGCCGTGATCTTGCCCGGGCTGGGCTTGAAGTTGTCGGCCGGGTTTTCCGCGTTGATGCGGCACTCGATCGCGCAGCCGTTGAAGACGACGTCCCGCTGGCCGAAGCGCAGCTTCTCGCCGGCGGCGATCCGGATCTGCTCCTTGATGAGGTCGACCCCCGTCACCATCTCCGTCACGGGATGCTCGACCTGGATGCGGGCGTTCATCTCGATGAAGTAGAACTTCCCGCGCTCGTCGACGAGGAACTCGCAGGTGCCGGCGTTGACGTACTTGGCGCCGCGGGCGAAGGCGACGGCGGCGGCGCCCATGTCCTTGCGGAGGCCGGGGGTCATGACCGGCGAGGGCGCCTCCTCGATCAGCTTCTGGAAGCGCCGCTGGATCGTGCAGTCGCGCTCGCCCAGGTGGATGAGGTTGCCGTGGGTGTCGCCGAGGATCTGGATCTCGATGTGCCGCGCCTTCTCGACGTACTTCTCGATGTAGACGGCGCTGTTCTTGAACGCGGCGCCGGCCTCCGCCCCCGCGGCGAGGTAGTTGTGCACCAGGGAGACGTCGTTGTGGGCGACGCGCATGCCGCGCCCGCCGCCGCCTCCCGCCGCCTTGATGATGATCGGATAGCCGATGCGGTGGGCGATCTCGAGCGCCTCTTTCTCGTCCTTGACGGCGCTCTCGCTGCCCGGGATCGTCGGCAGCCGCATCCGCTTGGCGAGCTCCCGGGCGATCACCTTGTCGCCGGTGGCCCTCGACGCCTCGGGCGGCGGCCCGATGAACTTGATGTTGCAGCTCTCGCAGATCTCCGCGAAGTGGGCGTTCTCCGAGAGGAAGCCGTAGCCGGGGTGGATGGCGTCGACGTCCGTGATCTCCGCCGCGCTGATGATGCGGGAGATGTCGAGGTAGCTCTTGGCGGCGGGGCCGGGCCCGATGCAGACGGCGTAGTCGGCCTGCTTGAGGTAGAGGCTGTTGCGGTCGGCTTCCGAGTAGACGACGACCGACTCGATCCCCATCTCCCGGCAGGCGCGGATGATCCTGAGGGCGATCTCGCCCCGGTTCGCGATCAGGATGCGGGAAAACATGCGGCGGCTACTTCTTCTCGATGAGGAAGAGGGGCTCGCCGAACTCCACGGCCTGGCCGTTCTTGACCAGGATCTCCTTGACGATCCCGCTCATCTCGGCCTTGATCTCGTTCATCACCTTCATGGCCTCGATGATGCAGATCACCTTCTCGGGGCCGATCTCGTCGTTCGGGTTGACGAAGGAGTCGGCGTCGGGCTTGGGCGAGCGGTAGAAGGTCCCGACCAGGGGGGACTTGAACTCCATGACGTTGGCCGCCCGGGGGGGCGGGCCTTCCGGAGCCGCGGCCGCCGGAGCCGGAGCCGCCGCGACCGGCATCGCCGCCTGCACCGCGATCGGCACGGCCGCGGGCACGCGGTCCTCGGCCCGCCGCAGCTTGACCCGCCGGCCCTCGTCCTCGTACTCGAATTCGACGAGCTTGTTCTCCTCCATCAGCTGGAGGATGCGTTTGATCTCATCTAGGTTCATGGGTAAGCCGCTTAGGATAGGACGGCCCGTCGGGGCCGTCAAGCTCCGGATCCCGAACTTCGGGTTCCGGCGTCAGTCTTTGGCCAGGCGTACGTCCTTCAGCGCCTCGATCAGGGTTCCGCCGATTTTGAAGACCACCGTGCTCCCCTTCTCGCGGGCGTAGTAAAGCCAGCGCCCGGCCTTCTCGCTCTGGTTGTCGCTGATGAGCAGCTCGAACTCCCGGGGCTCCGCGTCCGCCAGGATCCGCAGCCGCGCCGGCGCCTGGCCGTCGCCCAGCCCCAGCTTCGCCACCGTCTCCTGGTCCCGGCCGGCGAACGTCCCCTCGTCCGCCCGGATGAAGTTCATCATCACCGCGATGTCGTTCACCCACTGCGCGTTCGGCTTCTTGTCCGCGTTCTTGGGGTCGGCGAAAGCCCAGCCCTTGTCCGACGTCTTCCGCAGCGTGTAGAACACCGGCTCCAGCGAGTTCCTCACCTTCGCCTCGAACGTGATCTCCCGCAGGGCCGTGATCGGCACGTTGTACATCTCCTCGTGCAGCAGGCTCAGCTCCACCCGCCGCAGCAGGCGCACGAGGTCGGGCTGCACCCGGAAGATCTCGGCGATCGCGTCCCTCTTCAGGTAGGCGGCGTTGGCCGTCGCCCCGAACCGGAACTCCATCTTCCGGCCGTCCTTGAGCTCGACCTCCACCGTCGCGTCGGCCGGGTCCAGCCGCAGGGGCTTGAGGTCCTCGATCACGCCCGGGAAGTCGACCACCCGCTGGTAGAGGAAGCTCCCCACGAACGGCTCGATCTTCTCCTTGTTGATCCGGATCCCCGCCGGCCGGACCAGCTCCCACGCCACCGCCGGCAGCGGATCGTTCTCGCGCTTCGACTCCCGCCGCTCGATGAGGAGCGCGCCCGCCCCGGGCGCCTGGATCGCGAAGGTCTTCACCTGCTCCTTCGTGAACGGGAAGATGATGTCCGAGCGCAGGTCCTTCCGCTGCGTGGGCAGGTCCGTGAAGCGCCGCTCCTCGATCTGCGCCCAGTCCGGCATCCCCGGCACCAGCGCGATCCGGCGGCGGTTGTCGTCCGTCGACGTCCCGAACTTCACCACCAGGGGGACGTCGGTCCCCGCCGGCGTGAGCAGCACCTCCACCTGGGGCGGCTCGAGGCCCTTGGCCTTCGCGTCCCCGGCCTCCTGGTAGCCCGCCACCGGCATCGACGCCAGCTCCGAGACCAGCCGCTGGACGCGGAGGTCGTCGAGCTTCTCCCGGTGCGGCTTCACGAGGGACCAGCCGCGCTCGGCGCCCTCGGCGACGCGCTCGATGACCGACTCCTCGATCTCGGTGGCGATGTCCTTCGGATCGCGCCCGCGCGCGACCTTGAACTGGGCGCGGAGGACGACCCGGACGATCGTGTGGGGCGCGTAGCGGAGCAGGCGGCGCTCCCGCAGCTGGCCCGGCGACTTGTCGAGCGCGGCGTAGGCGGCCAGGTCGGCGAGGAAGACGCGCCGGTCGCCGTCCTTCTGGAAGAAGATCGCGTTCGAGTTCGTGGGCGGCGTCCGGCCGAAGCGGAGGGTGTCGCGCCCCCCCACGCTCTGGAACGTGACGACGAGCCGGGGGGCCTCGAGGCCGGTGATCGCGGGGGCCGCTTCCGGCGCGGCGGCGTCGAGCGCCCCGCGGGTCGTGAAGCGCTCGAAGGAGGCCACGATCTCCCGCATCGCCGGGTCGTCGACGACCATCGAACCGGCGCGCCAGTGCTCGCCGGCGACGTCCCGGCCGCGCTCCAGGACGAAGGCGGGCTCGCCGCGGCGGGCGATTTCGACGCGGACGACGGTGTCGGGGGCGAGGTGGGCGAGCAGGCGGGGATCCTCGGGGGGCGCGCCGGCGCCCGAGGGGCCGAAGAGGTAGACGGCGAGCGCGACCGCGAGGAGCGCCGCCAGGACGGCCGTCAGCCTCCAGCTCATGTCACTTCCTCCGGAGGAACCAGGCGAGGACGCCCAGGGCGGCGCCGAAGACGGGAAAGCCGATCTGGGCCACCCACCAGAGCCGGCTCAGCGCGGTCGCCGAGAGGTCGAGCGGGGTCACCTCGACCTTCGTGTGCTCGATCTCGAGAAGGCGGCGGTCGGCCAGCCAGCGGAAATGGTTCACGATATAGGTCCACTGGTACTCGTTCGCGCGCGAGGAGAAGAACGGCGAGGTGAACGGGCTGACCGAGCCCCAGACCACCAGCTTGGAGGTCTTGTGCTGCTCGTCCATCCTGCGGGAAGCGGGCTTCTCGACCGCCACGATGAGCTTCAGGGGTCCGACGCGCTCCTTGCCGTCGGGCTTCGGCCGGGTGCCCGGGCCCGTCGGCCCCGTCTCCTCCCACGAGGTCGGGCCGCTCATCACCAGCGGCGTGATCCGCCAGGCGGAGTCGCCCTTCTCGATCGGGTCCACCGTGCAGCTGTCCGCCATCGCGAACGTCAGGCCGGCCATGCCCTGGTTGATGTCGTGCGCGTTGAAGTCCCGCAGCAGCAGGTGGGACGGGCTCGTCGGATTGCTCTGCGCGCTGTCCAGCACCAGGTTGTCGCCCACCTTGACGCCGTACTCCTCCAGGAAGCCCTCCAGCGCGGTCTTCACCCGCGGCCGCAGCGCCACCAGCAGGCTCCCCCCGCGCTCCAGGTACTCCTTCAGCACCCCGATCTCGTAGTCGCTGAACGGCTGCGCGGGGCCGAAAATGCAGAGGACGTCGCAGTCCGGCGGCACGCTCTTGACGTCCGCCGCCTGCAGCTTCTTGAACTCGACGCCCTCGTTGCGCGACAGCAGCTCCTTGAAGACGCCGAGCTGGCGCGGGTCGGCCGTCGGCAGCTCGCCGTGCCCCTCGGTCTCGTAGACGACCCGCCGGGTCGAGCCCCCCAGGTCCCGGATCGCCTGGGACAGGACCGGCTCGCCACGGTACTGCTGGAGCTCTCCCGTGGCGTGGTCGCCGTGGGAGAGCTGGTAGACCTCGACGGCCTTCTTGTTCAGCCGGCCCGCGCCGAGGTCCGCGAGGAAGTAGACCGTGGCCGGCTGGACGGTCGGCCAGTTCTTGCGGAAGACGGCGTCCACGTTGCCGGAGGCGACGGTGCGCAGCTTGATCTTCGACGGATTGCGCAGCTCGAACTCGCGCAGGAGCTGCAGGGTGCGGTCGACGGCCGTCCCCAGGCTGCGGTCCTGGGACGTCGCGTACATCTCGTTGCTCATCCAGATGGTGAGGTCGTAGGGCAGGTTGCGGAGGAGGTCCTCGGTCCCGGCGGAGACGGTGAAGGTGCCCCGCGACGTCAGGTCGAAGCGCCGGGCGTGGGCGCGGGCCAGGAGGGTGACGACGGACAGGAGGGCGAGCAGGAGGGCGGCCTGCAGGAGGACGTTGGCCCAGGTCGCGGCCCGGCGGCGGGCTCCCCACGCGGCGCTCATCGCCACCTCCTCGACTCGACGACGCGCACGGTGAGGAAGAGGAACCAGCCGGTGACGGCGGCGAGGGTGACGAGGCGGCCGGTGTCGACGACGCCCCGCATGAAGTCGTTCATGTGCTCGGTGAGCGCGAAGGCGCGCAGGAGCGGCAGGAACCAGGCGCCCTGCATCTTGGGGCTTTCGTAGGCGATCTGGACGGCGAGGAGCATGAGGCCGACCACGAAGGTGATCATGCCGGCGGTGACCTGGCTGACGCAGAGCGAGGAGATGAAGATCCCGATCGCGTACACGGCGGCGCCCACGAGGAGGACGCCGACGTAGCCGCAGAGGATCGCGCCGAGGTCGATCTTTCCGTAGCGCGAGATGATCAGAACGAAGCCGCCCGTCACGGCCAGCTGCCACAGCAGCAGCACCAGCGTCGCGGCGAACTTGCCCAGCACGAACTGCGTCTCGGTCACCGGGGCCGTCAGCGCGATCTCCAGCGTCCCGCGGCTCTTCTCCTCCGCGATCAGGCGCATCGTCACCAGGCCGGCGGAGACGACCACGATGAACGAGATGCTCGACAGCGTCATCGAGAAGTCCACGGGCAGGCGGTTGCCTGCCGCCATCTCGAGCGACGCCAGGAACACGTAGGCCGAGAGGGCCAGCATCGCCGTGAGGATCACGTAGGCCGTCGGCGACACGAAGTACACGCCCAGCTCGCGCCGGGTCAGAGCCAGGAAGTTCCTCACGGCCGGGCCTCCCCCGAGGTCAGCGCCGTGAAGGCCTCCTCGAGCGTCGGCCGCTCGAAGGCGAGCTCCCGCAGACCCCAGCCGGACGCGACGCAGGCCTGGAACAGCGGCTCCCGCGGGTCCGCGCCTTCCGAGGCCTCGATGAGGAACTGGTGGACGTCCTCCTTCGTGGCCTGCATGACGCGGAGGACGGTCGGGATCTCCTCGATCGCCCGCTTCACCGCCGCCCCGTCCGGGGCGCGCACCTCGAGGCGGATCCGCGTGGTCTTCCGCATCCGCGCCGCGATCTCCGCGGGCGTCCCCTGCTCCACCAGCTTGCCCCGGCCCATGATCAGGACGCGGCGGCAGACTTTTTCGACTTCCGACAGGATGTGGCTCGACAGCAGCACGGTGCGGTCGCGCCCGAGCTCGCGCACGAGCTCGCGCGCCTCCCGCACCTGCGTCGGGTCCAGCCCGATCGTCGGCTCGTCGAGGATCACGATCTCCGGATCGTGCAGGATCGCGTCCGCCAGCCCCACCCGCTGCCGCAGGCCCTTCGACAGGTGCTGGATGATCGACCTCCGCCGCTCCACGAGGCCCACCCGCTCGACCGCCGCGCCCACCGCCTTCTCCCGGGCGGAGCGCTCGACGCCCTTCACGGTCGCTCGGAAGCGGAGGTACTCCTCCACCCGCATCTCCGTGTAGAGGGGGTTGTTCTCGGGCAGGTAGCCCACCCGGCGCCGCACCTCGAGGGACTTCGTGAGGACGTCGAAGCCGGCCACCGACGCCGAGCCGCTCGTGGGGGCGAGGAAGCCGGTGAGGATGCGCATCGTGGTCGTCTTGCCCGCCCCGTTGGGGCCGAGAAAGCCGACCACCTCGCCCTTTTCGACGCGGAACGTGAGGCCGTCGACGGCGGTCACGCCCGGATAGGTCTTGAGGAGATTAGAGACTTCGATCATTCAAGCCAGACGGCTCCGGGGGAGATAGCCCTTACTGGAAATGCCGGACGGACAGTATCTCCCGGGCGCGCGGGGGTGTCAAGACTCCCTACTTGGTCTTGAAATCGGCGTCGATGATCTTCTCGTCTCCGTCCTTGGGGCCCGGCTTGGGGGCGTCGCCGCCGCCGGCCGGGGCCTCCGCCTGGTTCTTCTTGGCGGCTTCCTCGTAGAGCTGCTTGGAGAACTCGTGGGTGGCCTTGTTGACCTCTTCCATGGCGCGCTTGATGTCGTCGATCTTCTCCCCGTCCTTGGCCTTGCGGAGGTCGGCGACGGCCTTCTCGATCTTCTCCTTGTCGCCGGCGGAGAGCTTGTCGCCGTAGTCCTTGACGGCCTTCTCGGCGGCGTAGGCGACGTGGTCGGCCTGGTTGCGGGCCTCGGCGAGCTCCTTGCGCTGCTTGTCCTTCTCGCCGAACTGCTCCGCGTCCTTCACCATCTTCTCGATCTCCTTCTCGCTGAGACCGGTGGAGGCGGTGATCTTGATGTCGGCGGACTTGCCCGTGCCCTTGTCCTTGGCCGTGACGTTCAGGAGGCCGTCGGCGTTGATCTTGAACGTCACCTCGATCTTGGGCACGCCGCGCGGGGCGGGCGGGAGCCCGGTGAGGTCGAAGTTGCCGAGCTTGCGGTTGTCCTCGGCGATGGGGCGCTCGCCCTGGTAGACCTCGACGGTGACGGCCGGCTGGTTGTCGGCGGCCGTCGAGAACTCCTGCGACTTCTCGGTGGGGATGGCGCTGTTGCGGGTGATGAGGGGGACCATGAGGCCGCCCTCGACCTTGATGCCGAGCGTGAGGGGGATGACGTCGAGGAGGAGGACCTCCTTCATCTCGCCGCCGAAGACGGCCGCCTGCACGGCGGCGCCGACGGCCACCACCTCGTCGGGGTTCACGCTGCGGTTGGGCTCCTTCTTGAAGTAGTCCTTCACCAGGCGCTGGACCATGGGGATGCGGGTCGAGCCGCCGACGAGGACGACCTCGTGGATGTCCGCCGGCTTGAGCTTCGCGTCGCGGAGGGCCGACTCGACGGGCTTGAGCGAGTCCTCCAGGAGGTCGCCGATGATCTGCTCCAGCTTGGCGCGGGTGATGCGCGTGGTGAGGTGCACCGGCGCGCGGTTCGAGTCCTGCGCGATGAAGGGCAGGTTGATCTCGGTCTCGACCATGCTCGAGAGCTCGCACTTGGCCTTCTCGCAGCCCTCGCGCAGGCGCTGCAGCGCCATCGGGTCCTTGCGGAGGTCGAAGCCGTTCGCCTTCTGGAACTCGTCGGCCACGAAGTTCACCAGGCGCTGGTCGAAGTCGTCGCCGCCGAGATGGGTGTTGCCGTTGGTGGAGAGGACCTGGATGACCTCGTTGTCGACCTCGAGGATCGAGACGTCGAACGTGCCGCCGCCGAGGTCGTAGATGGCGATCTTCTGGACGCCCTTCTTCTTGTCGAGGCCGTAGGCCAGCGCGGCGGCCGTCGGCTCGTTGAACACGCGCCGCACTTCCAGGCCGGCGATGCGTCCGGCCTCCTTGGTGGCCTGGCGCTGGGAGTCGTTGAAGTACGCGGGGCAGGTGATGACGGCCTCCGTCACCTTGTCGCCGAGATAGGCCTCGGCCGTCTCCTTGAGGTCGGTCAGGACCATCGCGGAGATCTCCTGCGGCGTGTAGATCTTCTCCCGGATCTTCACGCGCACCGGATCCTCGGGGCCCCCCGTGACCTCGTAGGGGAACATCTTCTCTTCCTGGCCGCATTCGTTGCGGCGACGTCCGATGAAGCGCTTGATGGAATAGACCGTGTTGCGCGGGTTGACGATGGCCTGGCGCTTGGCCAGCTGCCCCACCAGCCGCTCGCCGGAATCGGCGAAGCCGACCACCGACGGCGTGATGTTCGACCCGTGCTTGTTGGGGATGACCTTGACCTCCTTGCCCTCCATCACCGCGACGACGGAGTTCGTGGTTCCCAGGTCGATCCCGACGATTTTGCCCATGTTCTGCCTCCGGCCTTTATTGGCCTAATCGCAAAGGAGATGCCAATGCGGACCCCAAAATGCCGTTTTATCTCCTTGGGCGCCAATTGGATATAAGCCGATCTCAGAGCCGGGCCCCCCGCGTGTCACTGTGACAGCTGGCGCAAAGCTCCCTGGCAGCTTTGCTACAATCCCCCCGCATGTTCTCGGACCGCTTCTGGGGGCTCAAGGCCGCCCTCGCCGCCGCCGCCTTCGCCGCCCTCTGCCGCTGGTCCGACGTCCAGGTCCGCCAGGCCGATCCCCCCGTCGAATCCGTGCCGCTGCGCAGCGAGCTCCTCCGCGGCCGCGTCGTCCACGTCAGCGCCAAGGAAGTCACCGCCTCCCACCCCGACTGGGTCGAGGTCCTCACCGCCGCCGGCACGATCCGCCTCATCGGCCAGACCAGCCCGGCCGCGAAGCCCGGCGACATCCTGAGCGCGGTCGGCACGGTGGCCGGCCCCCGCGAGATCCGCGCCGACCGCCTCCGCCTCCACCCGGGCTACGCCTGGAAACGGCCCCTCAACTACGCGGTCAGTTTCCTCGCGCTGGCCCTTTTCGTGGCCTGGGCGGCCCCGCTCTTCCAGCTCCGCGGCTTCGTCCTCCGGAGCCGCCACTAGAATGCCCGACCTCCTCACGCATCTGGCCGCCGCGCGCGTGCCCGCCGCGTTCCTGCGCGACCGCCGCCACCAGGCCCTGCTGATCGCGGGCACCTTTCTTCCGGACATCGGAACCAAGGGACTCTACTTCGTCGCCCAGGCCCCCGAACGCTTCGCCGCCCCCGCCCACTCCCTCGTCGGCCTCCTCCTGCTCTGCTACCTGGCCGCGCTCTTCCTCGACGTCCCCCTGCGCCGCGCCGGCTTCGCCTGCCTCTACGGCGGCGCGCTCCTGCACCTCTTCCTCGACCTCCTGAAAGAGAACCTCGGCATGGGCTCCCTCCGCCCCTTCCTCCCCTTCTGGCCCGGCGCCGTCGAGCTCGGCTGGATCCCGACGGAGGATGTCGTGTACTTCCTCCCGTTCGACGTCGGCGTGCTGCTGCTCGCCTGGCTCCTCGAGCGGAGGCTCCGCCGTGCTTAGATTGGCCCTCTGTCTCGGCCTCGCCGCCCTCTTCGGCGTCTCCGCCTCCTCGCGCGAGCGGCACGCGCATCCGCCGCTCGACCGCCTCCTCTCCACGCCCGAACGCTGGGACGGCGCCGAGCTGCGGATGACGGCCGTCGTGCGCTCCGTCCACCCGGGCCTTTTCGCGGTGGAGGTCGACGGCCTCCCGCTCTGGGTCCGCGGCGAGATCGCGGCGAAGCCGGGGGAGGACGTCGAACTCCAAGGCATCTTCCGCGCGCGGGCGCGGCGGCTGGATCTCACGTCCGGCCGCGGGGTCGCCTGGACGCCGATCCCCGCGCTGGCGCTGGCGTGGGCGCTCTGGAACCTGTGCCGCTAT
>DASVNH010000262.1:0-2081 GCA_036383955.1 Planctomycetota bacterium
CGGGGTGGGCGGGGGGACGTCGGCGGGCTTCTCCTTGTAGCTGCGCATCTTGACGTATTCGACCTTGTCGATGAGGTCGCGGGTGATCTCGATGTCGCCGGTCTTGACGCGGAGGGTCACGGATTCCTGTTCGTTGGCGACGAGGGTGCCGTCCACGAAGTTCCCGTTGCGGAGGTGGACGCGATGGAAGCGGATCTCGGTCCAGACCTCGGAGGTTTGCTGGGCGGCCAGGGCCGTCAGCAGGGCCAGCGTGGAGATCATCGGGACTCCTCTTCCTCGTCTTCTTTCGTCTCGGGCGGCTCGGCGGGCGCGGGCGGCTTGAACTTGATGCGCACGTTCTCGGACTCGTAGGTGCTGCCGTCGTAGACCGCGGGCGCGGGGGCGCGCGTGCCCGGAGGCGGGAGCTCGTCCTCGCCGCTCCGCGCCAGGACCATCGTGAGGAGCGCCAGGCCGAGGGCGAGGCCGCAGGCGGCCAGCGCCAGGCGGAGGCGGGGCGGAGGCGGGGCGGCGGGCTTCTTGCGGTCGGCCTTCTTCGGGGAGACCCGCGCCTTGCGGGGCGGCGGCGTCTGGGTCCGGCTCATCACCATCCGAGCCTCCAGCGGGGGCCCCAGAAGGGCGAGTCCACCTGGAGCCAGTGGGGCGGCGGGCTGTCGAGGAGCGACGCGTCGTACACGTATTCGCCCGAGCCCGCGTAGCCGCGCGAGCCCTGGGCGCGCGCGCCCGGGGTCTTCGTGGTGATGGACCCCAGGATCCGGAGGTTGTTCTTGCTCACCGAGAGGTCGGCCCGCCAGTTGGACGCGGCCGAGAAGAGGGCGCCGTGGATCTCGAGGTTGTCCGGGCCGGCGGCGTCGAGCATGATCTCGTAGCCCGCCATCAGGCCCAGGGCGGGCCGCTCGTCGTTCGCGGGGGAGAACTCCGGGTTCTTCACGTACTTGTAGCCGTCCTCTTCCTTCCACTCCACGCTCGGGGACAGCGCGGCCATGTCGACCGGCTCGCCGTCCTTCTCCAGCCGCATGGCCTGGTGGCCCGACGCGTCGGTGTAGACGATGTTGCCGGTCACGTTGATGGTGCCCGGCGTCGAGATCGTCATGCGGCCGCTGAGCGAGCCCTTGATCGAGGTGATGTTGCCCTCGACGTAGAGCACCCCGTCCGGCGGCAGGGGATGGGTCGCGTCCGAGACCACCGCGCCCGTGCTCCGGTTGGTCACGACGAGCTGGACCTGGTCGCCCAGGAGCTCGACCTTCGCGTCGAGGACGTCGCCCGGCGCGCCGTACGCGGGATTCGCGCCCCGCACGCTGTAGGGGCCGGCGGCGAACTCGCCGAAGGCGTTGACGTCCGTCACCGAGGGCAGCTCGATGCGGGCGGCGAAGCGGTTCTGGTCGCGGAAGAAGCTGTTGCCCTCTCCCGCGCCGTTGCGGAAGTGGAACCCGCGGACGGCCGTGACGCGATCTTGGAACTTGGCGCCGCCGTAGTGGAACTCGATGTTGTCGTTGCTGTGGACGTCGCCGGCCACGCTCGTCTTCCCGAACTTGAGCGTGCCCTGGTCCACGAACGTCGCGAAGCGCGCGAAGGTGTCGCGGGCCCGGATGTCCTGGGCGAGGACGACGCTGATGTCGACCGTGCGGCCGCGGGCCACCGCGCGGAACTTCCGGCCTTCGTCGTCCATGGAGTAGACCCAGACGTCGTAGGTGACGTCCTGCCGGTCCGCGGTCGTGCCGAGCTTGAGGTCGGACCAGACGGCCGGGTCGGCGGCGGCCCCGAACTCGGCCCGGTCGGGGTCGAAGGGGATGGCGTTCGCGGCGAGCCAGTCGTTGCCGTCCGCGAGGCTGTAGTCGGAGCGGGACACGGCGAGCTTGACCTCCTCGAGGCCGGCTTCGGCGGCGTAGCCGGCGAGGACGGCGTTGTCGAGGCCGGAGCCGGTCCGGTTGACGCTGAACGACACGGAGGCGACCGCGCCGGCGACCGCCGAGAGGATGAGAGTGGCCAGCAGCGCCAGCGCCGTGGCGTTGCCCGCTTCGCGATGTCCGCGTGTTCTCATGGTCAACCTCACTGAATGATCGGGGGCGGCGGAGGAGGCGGCG
>DASVNH010000263.1:0-15755 GCA_036383955.1 Planctomycetota bacterium
GGGGCGCGCGATTCCGGCGCCGCCGCCGTTGAAGGGCCACGCGATCGAGGCGCGGCTCTACGCGGAGGATCCGGACGGCGGCTTCCTGCCGATGAGCGGCCGGGTGCTGAAGCTCGTCTGGCCGGCGGGGATCCGGGTCGAGCACGCGCTGCGGGAGGGCGTCGAGATCGCCCCCGACTACGACCCGATGCTGGCGAAGCTGATCGCGCACGGCGCGGACCGCGAGGACGCGCGGAAGCGCCTGCTCGCGGCGCTGCGGGGCACGGTGCTGCTCGGCGTCCAGACCAACCAGTCCTACCTGATCCGTCTGCTGGAGTCGAAGGCCTTCATCGCCAACGACCTAGCGCTCGGCCGCCTGCCCGACGTCCCCGCCGAGGAGCTCCCCCTCGCCGCCTGGGCCGCCGCCGTGCCGCGAAACGGACCGGCTGTTTCGCGGCGGTCCCCGTGGGAGACGCTGGGACGGTGGCGCGTATGAAGCTGCTCTGGCGCGGGAAGGCCTACGAGGTGCGGGTCGACGGCCCCCGCGTGACCGTGACGCCCGAGGACGGCCCGCCGCGCGCGGGCACCGCCGGCGCGTCGGCCGTCGTCGTCGTCCGCGACCGCAACGTCGTCTGGGTGTCCGTCGACGGCGTCCCCGCCCGCTTCGAGATCCCCACCGGCGCCGCCGCGCGCGCCTCCGCCGACGAGATCCGCTCGCCCATGACCGGCACGCTCGTCGACGTCCGCGTGAAGGCCGGCGACGCCGTCCGCCCCGGCCAGGTGCTGGCCGTCGTCGCCGCCATGAAGATGGAGTTCCGCCTCGAAGCGCCGCGCGAGGGGACGGTCGCCGAGGTCTTCCATCCCGCCGGCGCCAAAGTGGAGCTCGGATCCCCGCTGCTCCGGTTGAAGCCCTGATGGACTGGAAGAGGCTCGGGAAGGTCGTCAACGGCATCCTCGACCGGATCTACGGAGAGGGCGCGCCGCTCTCCCCCGCCGAGCGCGTCGTCTACTGCGCCTACTTCCTGGACGCCGAGGTCCACAACGGCGGCTTCGACCAGTTCTTCTTCAACTCCCAGGGCAACCTCGCGGCGGAGACCCTCGACGCCCTCCGCGCGATCGGCGCTCCCAAGTCGGCCGGCTTCCTGCGCCAGGCCTGCGACGCCTTCGCCCCCGAGGAGCCCAGCCCGGACCGCGACGTCCGCTGGACGCAGATGGACCGCGTGCCCAAGGAGCTGCGCGAGGGCTGGCACGCCCTCGACACCCTCTACTACGACTGCGGCGAGCGCGTCCCCGAGCTCGTCTACGCCTACATCGAGGCCCACCCCAACGAGTTCCCCCCGTAGGACCCGGACCCGGACCCGGACCCGGAACCGGACCCGGAACCGGATCAGGGGTACCCCCGTTGAGTCCCCCGGGGGGATTGAGACCGGGTCGCCCACGTCGTCATTCCCCTGGCACTCCATGGGGCTCCCCTCCTGGTCCTGGTCCTGGTACCTGGTCCTGGTACCTGGTCCTGATCTTGTACTTTTGGACCCCCATCCCTCCACGTTGCCTCTAGGATTAGCGGGAGGCTCAAACGTGAATCGGCGACGTTTCCTCGCCCTCAGCGCCGGCGCCGGCGGGCTCGCCGCGCTGGCCGGGCTGCGGCCCCGGGGGCTTCAAAAAGTCGAACGGACATCCTGGGCCCTCGGAACCCAGGTGTCCCTCACGGCGTTCCACGAAGACGAAGCGACGGCCCGACGCGCGGCGGACGCCTCCTTCGAGGCGCTCGACCGGATCGAGGACGTCCTCAGCCTTTACCGGCCGGGCAGCCAGATCCGCCGGCTCAACGCGGACGGCGTCCTCGAGCGGCCGCACGCCGACCTGGTCGCGGTCCTCCGCGCCGCCCTCGACCTCTCGCGCCGCACGAACGGCGCCTTCGATCCGACCGTGCAGCCGCTCTGGAAGGCCGCGAACGTCGACGACGCCCTGCGCTTCGTCGACTGGCGCCAGGTGGAGGTCGACGACCGCCGCGTCCGCCTCGGACCCGGCCAGGCGATCACGCTCAACGGGATCGCCCAGGGCTTCGCGGCCGACCGGGTGCGCGACGTCCTCCGCGCCCACGGCATCCGCCATGCCCTCGCGAACACCGGCGAGTTCGCCGGCTTCGGACGTCCGTGGCGCGTCGGCATCCAGCATCCGCGTCGGCCCGACGCGTACGTCGCGCTCGCCGCGCTCGAGGACCGCTTCCTGGCGACGTCCGGCGACTACGAGACCGCGTTCACGCCGGACTTCAAAGAGCACCACATCTACGACCCGGCGACCGGCCGCTCGCCCCAAACGCTCGCGAGCGCGACGATCGTCGCGCCCACCGGGATGGAGGCCGACGCCCTCGGCACCGCGATTATCGTGCTCGGCCCCGACCAGGGTCTCGCGCTCGCGGCGTCGCGGAAGGGCGTCGACGTCCTCCTCGTGCTGAAGGACGGCACGATCCTGCGGACCCCGAGCTTCCCGGTGATCGCGTGAAGACGCTGACGCTGGCGATCCTTATGCTGGTTCCGCAGGCGGCAAAAGTGGCGCCGCCGCCCGGGAAGTCGAAGTCGGAAGTGCAGGCCCTGATCAAGAAGATCGGCGCGACGCCGCCCGACTGGTTCCAGGCGACGCCGCTGAATTATCCGAAGACGCTCGACCTCACGTGGACGGATCCTCCGCAGGGCAGCCCCTGGGACCCGAGCAAGAACATCGGCCAGTTCATCTGGACGTCGATCAACGAGAACGAAGGCCGCTGGAAGGAGGGCATCCGCTTCCTCCACCACCTGCTCACGCTGAACCAGAAGAATCCCACGATCGTGAAGCGGACGATGTCCTCGCTCGCGAACATGTACCACAACCTGCACGAGGACTGGGCGCGGGCGGCCTTCTGGTGGGAGAAGGCGGGCGAGACGGACAACATCAACCTCGCCCACTGCTACTTCAAGCTGGGCTCGAAGCAGATGGCGAGCGACATCCTGAGCCGCTACTCGACGGACAACACGCGCTTCTGCGACGTCGCGCGGCTCTGGGCGGAGATGGGCGAGCACGACCGCGCGCTCAAGATCGCCCTGCAGACCGCGCAGGGGACGCCGGACGTCGGGTTCCTCGCGGCGGGCGACATCTGCCGCGTGGCCGGCCGCTACCCCGAGGCTCTCGCTCACTACCAGAAGGTCGTCGCCGCGAAAGCGGGCGGCCGCGACATCAAGCAGGCGCAGGGCCGCGCGCAGGCGAGCATCGACGCCATCAAGCTCGTCGACACGCTCGACCTCAAGCGCGTGCCGGACGGCGCGTACCGCGACCAGAGCCTGGGCTACTCGGGCCAGGTCAACGTCGAGGTCACCGTGTCGAAAGGCCAGATCGCCGGCGTGAAGGTCACGCAGCACACGGAGAAGCAGTACTACTCGGCGATCATCGACACGAGCCGGCAGATCGTGGCCAAGCAGGGGGCGAAGGGCGTCGACGCCACCAGCGGCGCGACGATCACGTCGGAGGCGATCCTCAACGCCACCCTCAAAGCCCTGAGCAAAGGCCAGAAGTGATTCACCACAAAGGCACAAAGGGGCCTTCGTGGTCTTTGTGTCTTCGTGGTGCGTCGTCGTGGTGAGGCTCGACATCTTCCTGCCGTTCTTCAAGAAGCGGAAGAGGGACGCGCCGCCGGGGATCCCGGTCGTGTCGCGCTGGCTCTCCGATCCGGAGTCGGGCCGCAAGGGCTGGATCCGCCGCGGCCTCAAGAGAATCGGAGAGACCTGGCTCTCCTCGCCGGCGCGGCGCGTCGCGCAGGCGCTCTTCTTCCTCGCGTTCATCGCGTTCTTCGTCTGGGTCGCGTGGCCCTACGGGGGCACGGACTACGCGGCGCATCGGGCGTCGAAGGAAAAGATCGCCGCCGAGTTCTTCCTGATCATCGATCCGCTGGTGAGCCTGTCGACGGCCATCGCGGCGCGCAGCTGGGTCTGGTCGCTGACGGCGGCGGGGATCATCCTGGCGGTCTGCGTGTTCATCCCGCGGAGCTTCTGCGGCTACGTCTGCCCGCTCGGCACGGTGATCGACCTCTTCGACTGGGCCGTCGGGAAGCGCGTCAACAAATGGAAGCTGAAGGACCACGACCGCGGCTGGTGGGTCCACCTCAAGTACTACATCCTTCTCGGCTGCCTGGCGGCGGGGCTGTTCGGCGTGCTGCTGACGGGCTTCGTGGCGGCGATCCCGGTGGTGACGCGGGCGTTTCTGTTCCTGATCAAGCCGCTGGAGCTGGGGGTGTCGAAGGGCTGGTACCTCAACACCGGCTTCAACGCGGGCCACGTGGTCTCGATCGTCCTGTTCCTGGGCGTGCTCTTCCTCGGCTTCTTCCGGCGCCGCTTCTGGTGCCAGTACGTCTGTCCCACCGGGGCGGTCTTCTCGCTCGGCAACCTCTTCCGCGCGACGGAGCGCAAGGTGGAGGCGAGCTGCATCAGCTGCAACAAGTGCGTGGAGATCTGTCCGTTCGACGCCATCAAGATGGACTACACGACGCGCGACTCCGACTGCACGATGTGCCAGAGCTGCGGCGGCGTGTGCCCGACCCACTCGATCAAGTTCGTGGACCGCTGGGACAAGAAGGACCTCAAGTGCGAGGAGTCGCCGCCGGACGGACGTCCCACGCGCCGCGGCCTGTTCGCGTCGATGCTGGCGGGCGCCGCGACGGCGATCACCGTGCCGGTGGCGTGGGGGATGTCGGGCAAGCCCCTCCCGGTGCGCCCGCCCGGCAGCCTGCCCGAGAAGCAGTTCCTGGGCGCGTGCATCCGCTGCGGGGAGTGTTTCCAGGCGTGTCCGAACGACGTCCTGCAGCCGATGGGCTTCGAGCAGGGGCTCGAGGGGCTGTGGACGCCGAAGGTCGTCGCGAACTGGGCGGGCTGCGAGTCGAGCTGCAACAACTGCGGCCAGGTCTGTCCGACGGGCGCGATCCGCGCGCTGCCGATGGAGGAGAAGCGAGTGGCCCGGATGGGCCTCGCGCTGGTGCAATCCAGCTGCCTGCCCCTCGCGGGCCAGGAGGCCTGCCAGCTCTGCGTGGACGAGTGCAACGCGGCGGGATACTTCGCGATCGAGTTCATGCGGGTGCATCCGAAGCTGGACGAGCAGGGGCTGCCGATCGACGGCTCGGGCTTCTCGGCGCCGTCGGTGCTCGCGGACAAGTGCGTGGGCTGCGGCCTCTGCCAGACGCGCTGCCACCAGATCAACGTGAAGGAGAAGAAGCTGCTCTCCTCCGTGGCGATCGTCGTCGAGGCCGGCGAAGGCCGCGAGGACCGGATGTCGCACGGCTCCTATCTCGCCCTGCGCGAGAAGGAGCGCGCCGCGAAGGCCGCCGCCCAGCCCGCCGCCACAGACTCCTACCTCCCCGACTTCCTCAAGGACAAGTAAGTGTTAACGTTCTGACGCGGTCATTTCGTTAACACCTGCTCCTCTCACTTCGGCGTGAACGACATCCCCTTTACGATCGCGTCGCGCTCGACCGCT
Organism: Planctomycetota bacterium; assembly: GCA_036383955.1. Classification (GTDB taxonomy): domain Bacteria; phylum Planctomycetota; class MHYJ01; order MHYJ01; family JACPRB01; genus JACQFK01. The sequence goes on from DASVNH010000263.1 coordinate 5,479, forward strand.
TGCGCATCGCGCTCTTTCCAGGAACACAAGTACGTCACCAAGGCGATGTTGCTTCCGTCGCTGACATACCAGACTTGCACGTAGTCTTTTCCCACTCGAAAGGCCGCGCTCGCGTTACTCGTCGGGTTGCCCTTGTGAGTCCGCCTCCATAAAGGATCTCCGAACTCCTTTTGAAACGCGAACTCGCTGAGCAGCTCTTCCAGTTGCTTCACGCCCGCGTGAGGCCTTTCGCCGGACTCGTACAACCCGACGCTGAACTGCAAGACGCCGACATCCTCGGTCATCTTCGCGAGGGTAAACGGCGCATTCGGAACGGACACGGTGTCCGTCACGTCTTCCCAATCAGGCGGCACGGCCAGCCGCACGCCGCCGAAGGTGACCACATGGGTGGACCGCTTGTCTTTCATGTCAGCCGGTTCCTCAGTTCCTCAAGACTGTCCCGCCCTGATCGATGACGAACGTCGCGCGACCGAGACGATCATCCGCGGAGGGGAGGGCCCGGAAGAGGAAGCCCTTCGGAGGCAGCGCCTCGAAGAGATATCCGTAGGACGTCGGCCGCGCGCGTCCGCGCAGGTCCGCGAAATAGATCTGCTCCCACTCGGGAGGCATCGGAATGCTGGGAGACGGCATCGACGCCGCCAGAAGAGACGCGACATCCCCCGTCCACTCCGTCTTCAGGCGCGCGCGGTATTCGGCCCGCAGGCTGGCCAGCAGCTGAAGCGCTTCGACGGCCGCCTTCTCCGCCTTTTCCCTCGCCGCGGCACGCTGGCGGGCCCAGACCCAGAGCGCGGGCAGACCAGCCAGGAGCAGGACGAGGAGCGCGGCGACGGACCACGCGAGGACGCCCTTTCTCACCGCGCGAACCTCGACGGCGCGACGGAGGCGAGCGGGATCCGGGGGGCGCGCTTCATGACGAGGTCGGCGACGACCTTCGCGGTCGCGGGGCACTGCATCATGCCGTAGCCGCCGTGGCCGCTCGCCCAGAGGAAGCCGGAGGTCGCGCGCGGGTCGGGGCCGATCGCGGGGGAGCCGTCGGGCGAGCCGGGACGCAGGCCCGACCAGGTGTCGAGCGGCTTGCGGTCGGCGATGTGGGGCACCAGCGCGCGCGTCATCTCGGCCAGCGCGGCCAGGCCCTCGGGCGTCACCGCTTTCTCATAGCCGGCGTCCTCGCTCGTCGCGCCGACGATCACGCGGCCGTCGGCCCGGGGCGTCGCGTACCCGCCCGCGCTCATCCGCTGCAGGTTGTGCTTGAGCCCGCCCTTCGGCCCGGCGAGCGACTGGATCTGGCCGCGCACCGGCTTGATCGGCAGCGCGAGCCGCGGCTCGATCTTGCCGCTCCACGCGCCCGCGGCGATCACGACCGTCCCCGCCTGGATCGACTCCTCGCCCGCCTTCACGCCGATCACGCGCTCGCCGTCCCAGAGGATGCCGGTGACGGCGGCGCTTTCCTTCACGGTGACGCCCTTCTTACGGGCGGCCTCGACGACCACCGCCGTGTACGTCCGCGCGTCGAGGTAGCGATGCGACGGGATGAGCAGCGCGGCGACGACCGACGCCGGCAGGCCCGGCTCGCGCTCGTGGACCGCCTTCCGATCGAGGAAGCCCTCGCGCCGCTGGATCGCGGCCGCTTCGTCGTCGTCGACGGCCAGCACGAGCCCGCCTTCGCCGCCGTAGCCGATCCGCTTCCCCGTCTCCTCGAAGAGCCGCGGCTCCAGGTCGTCGTAAAGCTCGCGCGAGAGCCGGGCCGCCTGCCCCGCCCAGCCGTCGCCGCCGTAGGGTTGGATCATTCCCGCCGAGGCCCACGACGCTTCGCGCCCCGCCGGGCCCTTGTCGAGCAGCGCGACCGACAGGCCCTCCCGCCGGAGCTCGTAGGCCGTCGTCGCCCCGATCGCGCCCGCGCCGACGATCAGGACGTCGAAGGTCCTCGACGTCCCCCAGACCGGCCGGGCCGCGGCGAGCGCGAGCCCGGCCTGGAGAAAGGACCTCCGCTTCACAAGGCCTTGATCCGCACGTTCCGGTACCAGACCGGGCGGCCGTGGTCCTGGAGACCGACGTAGCCTTTGCGCGCGAAGTCCTTCACCGGGATCTTGAACTTGTTCTTCGTGCCGTCGGGGCTCTTGCCGGCCTCCGTCCACTGGTCGAGGTCGGCCTCGACGATCGACTCCCCGTTCAGCGCGACCGCGATCTTCGGCCCGCGGCACTCGATCCGGACCTTGTTCCACTCGCCCGGCGCCTTGATCGGATTCTTCGACGGCGCCTTGAGGTCATAAAGCGCGCCGGCCGTGCCGTTCTTGCTCGTCTCGGACTTGCCGAACGAGTTCGCCACCTGGATCTCGAGGCCGGTGTAGACGGGGTCCTTGAGGTCCGACGTCCTGAGGAAGATCCCGCTGTTCGCCTTCTCCGGGACCTTGAACTCCAGCTCGAGGATGAAGTCGCCGTACTGCTCCTTCGTCCAGAGGTACTCGCCGTTGTGCTCCTTGCCGTCCGTCTTGTCCTTGAGCCCGATGACGCCGTCCTCGACGACCCACGCGTGGCCCTCCGCGGCGTGCCAGCCCGTGAGATCCTTGCCGTTGAAGAGCGTGACGAACCCCTCCTCCGCGGCCTGAGAAAGCGCTACGGAGGGCAAGCCGTCGTCCTGGGCCATCACCAGCGTCGCGAGCAGCAGGGTCTTCATCGATCCTCCTTGAAACACTCCGCGTTCGAGCGCGTCGTACACGATAACGTACGCCCGCAAGGAGAATCCATGATCGCGTTCAAGGACTTCGCGCCCCGCGTCTCGGACCCCGGCGGCCTCCTCCGGCCCAAGACGTTCGAATCGCTTCAGCAGGCCGTCGATGCCGCCACGCGCTGGTGCGACAAGGACGGGGTCGTCCCCTCAACGTGGAAACCGTCCTCCGGCCCGACATCTACGATTCCGGCGAGGAAGGCTCGAAGGACGTCCACGTCCGCACCAGCGAGCCCGTCGACTGGCATCAGATCGTCCGGGTCTGGTACCTCGCGAAATAAGCCATAATGGGTCCGTGAGGATCATCGAGGTCGGGCCGCGCGACGGCCTCCAGAACGAGCCGGCGACCGTGCCGACGGAGCGGAAGGTCGCGTTCATCGACGCCCTGGGCGCCACCGGCGTCAGCGAGATCGAAGTCTCCTCCTTCGTCTCGCCCAAGTGGGTCCCGCAGCTGGCCGACGCCGAAGACGTCTTCAAGAGGATCCGCCGCGCCAAGGGCGTGATCTACTCGGCCCTCGTCCCCAACGAGAAGGGCCTCGAGCGCGCGAAGGCGGCGGGCGTCGACAAGATCGCCGTCTTCACCGCCGCGTCCGAGACCTTCAATCAGAAAAACATCCACGCCACGATCGCCGAGTCGATCGAGCGCTTCCGCCCCGTCGTGAAGGCGGCGGGCGTGCCGGTGCGCGCGTACGTCTCGACGGCCTTCTGGTGCCCCTATGAAGGCAAGATCGCTCCGGCGGCGGTCGTCGACGTCGTCCGCCTCCTCGTGGGCCTCGGCGTGAACGAGATCTCGATCGGCGACACGATCGGCAAGGCGACGCCCGACGACGTCCGCGAGCTGCTCCACGCGCTCCTGCCGTCGCCGGTCCCGCTCGCGCTGCACTTCCACGACACCTACAAGCACGCGGTCGAGAACGCGGTCCTGTCCTGGCTGGAGTTCGGGATCGACGCCTTCGACAGCTCGGCGGGCGGCCTCGGAGGATGTCCGTACGCGCCCGGGGCGTCGGGCAACGTGGCCACCGAGACGCTCGTCGCGGCGCTCGACGCGGCCGGCGCGAAAACCGGCGTCAGCGTGGAGGCGGTTCGGAACGCGGCGTCCGTAGTGTCGCCGCTCCCGCCAGGACCACCCCCGCCGCCGCGATGAACCCGGAGAAGGCCGAGACGTAGAGCCACGCGGGAAAGAAGGCCGCGACGACCTGCGCCTGCCGCAGCAGCGTGCCCGCCACGATCAGCCGGACGCCCCACGGCGAGCGCGCGCCGGCCCGCTCGAAGATCGCGAGCGTCAGCACGCCCAGCGTGAACGCGTGCCGCGCCGCGTCGAGGATGAGAGACGACGCGCCCACCGCGAGATTGGCCATCGCGTAGCCGCTCGCCACCGCCGCGAAAAGCAGCCCCATCGGCCTTCCGTAGAGGGCGCCCGAAACGGCGACGAGGAGGAGCCCGACGTCCGCCGCTTCCGTGCTCCGCGCGATCGCTCCGACGGCCATGACCACGCCCCCCAGCCGACTCAGCCAGCGGCCCGCCTTGAGCGGGTGCAGCCAGGGGAACGCGGCGCCGAAGAGCGCGACCGCGTACATCGCGTGCGCCCAGCGGATCGACGCGTTCACGTCGCCTTCGATCAGCGCCTCGATCGCTCCCGCCACAAGAAGCGCCGCCGACACGATCCAAGTGAAGGACGCGCGGACGGACACCGTCACGACGAGCTGCAGCAGCGAGCCCAGCGCGAGCGCGGCCAGGGCGCCGGGAAGGACGTCGACGCGCCCCCACGTGATCAGCGCCTGCGCCGCGAGCGTGCCCCAGAGGGCGAAGCGGCTCCGGACGTCGCCGCTCGCCAGGACGAACAGGAACACGAAGCCCCAGATCTGGAAGCCCGCGTGGGACTGGTTGTGGGACGGCGGGTTCGCGGCGAGCCGCGCGTGGACCACGAGCAGGTTGAACGCGCCGAAGGCGGCGCCGAGCGTGAGGGTGCTCCAGATCGACGCCCGGAGCAGCGGCCGGTTCATCGGGTGACGAAAGCATAGGGCTGGAGTCCTGTCAAATGACGCGCTATGATGCATCATGATGCGAGGTGATGCATGACGGCGATCACATTGAGAAAGATTCCTCCCGATCTGGCTCGCCGGATCCGCCGCCGGGCGGAGGAGCGGGGGATCAGCCTGAACCGGGCCGTCCTCGAGCTGCTCCAGGAAGGCGCGAAGCCGGCCCGCGCGGCCGAGAAGGGTTCCGACGACCTCGACGCCCTCTTCGGCGCCTGGTCGGCCAAGGACGCCGCCGGGTTCCAGCGGACCCTGCGCGCCCAGAGGCGGATCGATCCCGAGGTGTGGGCGTGAAGGAGATCCTGCTCGACACCTCGGGCTATTCGGCGTTCTTGCGGGGCCATGCCGGCGTCGGCGACGCGGTCCGGCACGCGGATCTCATCGCCGTGAATCCGATCGTGCTGGGCGAGCTCTGGGCCGGCTTCCGTCGCGGCAACCGCCTGGAAAAGAACCGCGCGGAGCTGAAAACCTTCCTCGCCTCCCCGCGCGTGGACGTGATCGACCTCGACGCCGAGACCTCCATCCGCTACGCCGCCATCGTGGAGACCCTCGCGAAGGCGGGAACCCCGATTCCCACCAACGACCTGTGGATCGCCGCGTCCGCCATGCAATACGGCCTTTCGGTGGTGACGACGGACGACCACTTCCGCCGCGTCCCCCAGGTCCTCGTGGATTACTTCGCGCCTTGATGCTAATGTCCCCTCCCGTGGCGACGATCGGCATCATCGGCGGCGGGCAGCTCTGCCGCATGACGGGCGAGGAGATCCGCCGCAAGGCCCTCCCCCACCGGCTGGTCGCGCTCGATCCGACCCCCGACTGCCCCGCCGCCCCGTTCCTCGACCGCCAGATCGTCGGCCACTTCAAGGATCACGCCAAGATCCTCGAGCTGGCGGCGACGTCCGACGTCGTGACCTTCGAGATCGAGCTCGCCGGCAGCGCCACCCTCGAGCAGATCGAGAAGGCCGGCAAGCCGGTGCACCCGTCGTCGAAGACCCTCGCGATCATCCAGGACAAGCTGGCGCAGAAGAACTTCCTCAAGGACCGCGGCCTGCCGGTGCCCGACTTCCGGGGCGTCGCGTCGAAGGCCGACGTCCTCACGGCCGCGAAGGACTGGGGCTGGCCGCTCATGCTCAAGGCCCGGACGGACGCCTACGACGGCCGCGGCAACCGCCGGCTCGCGGGCGAGGGGGACGTCGACGCCGCCCTCGAGGCCTTCAAGGACCGCCCGCTCATGGTCGAGCGCTGGGTCGAGTTCGGCGAGGGCCACGCCTTCTCCGGCGAGGTCTCGGTCATCGCCGCGCGCTCGATCTCCGGCGAGGTGAAGACCTACCCGGTGGGCGAGAACTACCACGCCGACAGCGTCCTGGACCTGACGATCGTGCCCGCGCGGATCGCGCCGGAGACGGCGCGGAGGGCGGAGGAGCTCGCCGCCCAGACCCTGCGCGCGCTGGCCGGCGCGGGCGTCTTCGGCATCGAGATGTTCGTGGACAAGGCCGGCGCGGTCCTCATCAACGAGATCGCCCCGCGCGTGCACAACTCGGGGCACTACACGATCGAGGCGTGCCGGACGTCGCAGTTCGAACAGCACGTCCGCGCGATCACCGGCATGCCGCTGGGCGACACGACGCTGATGTACGCGGCGGTGATGGCGAACCTGCTCGGCGCGCCCGAGAAGTCGGGCCCCTACCGCTGGGACGGCCTGGCCGCCGTCCGCGCGATGCCGGGCGTGGCCCTCCACGACTACGGCAAGAAGGACGCCCAGCCGCGGCGCAAGATCGGCCACCTGACCGCGACGGGCACGCCCGCCCACCTCGATTTCCTCATCCACCGCGCCCGCCAGGCCCGCGACTTCCTCAAGCAGGTATAAATCTGCCCGCTGCTTTTCTCCGGCCGGAGAAAAGCAGCGGGCAGATTTCTCCTGTATGATGAGCCCGTGATCGAGATCCGCACGGGAAGCGACTCCGACATCCCCAAGATCAAGGCCGCCCACGAGACGCTGACGGCGCTCGGCGTGCCGTTCCAGGAGCGCGTCCTGTCCGCGCACCGCACGCCTCAGCTCATGGCCGACGAGGCCCGGCGGCTCGAGGGCAAGGGCTTCAAGGTCTCGATCGCCGCGGCCGGCGGCGCCGCGCACCTGCCCGGCATGACCGCCAGCGAGACGCTCCTGCCCGTCATCGGCATCCCCGTGCCGACCCAGGCGCTCGGCGGCCTCGACTCCCTGTACTCCATCGCCCAGATGCCCGAAGGCTGCCCGGTCGGCTGCGTCGGCGTCGGCCAGGCCGAAGCCGCCGCCCTCCTCGCCGCCCAGATCCTCGCGCTCGACGACCCCGACCTCATGCGCCGCGTCCGCCAGCGCAAGGGCCTGCCCCCGGGCGCCACGCCGCCGAAGAGCCTTCAAGTGGGCCTCCTCGGCCTCAAGCCGCCGGCGGAGCTGCTCGACCTCCTCCAGCGCTTCGGCCTGACGCCGCGCGAAGCGACGTCCCCCGCCGGCCCCGAGCGCGACGGCGTCTGCGCGCTCATCGCGATCTGCGACAAGACGAATCTCGACCTCCCCTCGAGCCTCGCCGCCCGCACGCACCTGCCCGTGATCGCCCTGCCGCTGCTCCAGGAGCGCTTCGATCCGTTCGAGGCGATGCTGGGGACGTCGCCGCTCGCCGGCATGGGGATCAACCGCCCGAAGAACGCGGCGATCTACGCGGCGATGATCGCGGGACGCCGCGAACCGCTGCGCGAGTACCGGGAGTCGCTGCGGCGGGAGTCGGAAGCGAAGGACGCCAAGCTCACTTCATCCGGTACTCGCCGCCCGTGAGGTCGGCGAGGAGGCGCATCGACGGCGCCGCGCTCGAGAGCGCGACGGCGTGGATGACCGGCCTCAGGTAGCGCGCCCGCCGCGCGATCACGCGGGCGATGAGCTCGTCGTCCTGCAGGCGTCCGACGGTCGCTTCGCCGTCCGACAGCACGAAGAGCGTGTCGACGCCGTCCTCGCGCAGCTTCCCGGAGTCGGCCCAGCCGACCAGCCCGAGCGACTTCTCGAGCGCGCGGTAGAGGTCCGTCCCGCTTTCGAGGCCCTGGTCCTCGATCCAGCGGGTCGCGTCCTTCCGCGCCTGGGCGTCGAGGATCCGCGTGGTCTTCGCCCAGAACGACGGCGTGCCGCCGAAGAAGACGATGTTGACGCGCGCGCCGTCGGGAAGGCGGTCGAGCAGCGTCAGCAGCTCCGCGCGGGCCGCCTGGAAGCGGCCGTTCTCGCGCATGCTGCCCGAGCGGTCGATCACGAAGCAGACCCGGGTCGAGTGAAGGGGGATGTCGTAGAACGTCGTCCGTCCCGGCCCGGCGCTCTCGGCGGCCGCGTTCACCCGGCCCGCTCTGAAGTCCTCGGCGTTCCGCCGCCACCAGTCGGGCCACGCGTCGGCCGGCATCTCCCGCCCCGTCGCCTTCCCGAGCGTCGCGCAGGCCTCGTTCCGCCAGCGCGCGTCGGCGGCCGGCAGGCGCTCCACGACCGCGCCGACGCCGCCCTTCGACTCCCGCAGCGCCCGCACCGCCGCGAGCCGCACCTGCCACGTCGCGTGGTCGAGATGCCACGCCGCGCGCTCGGACGCCAGGCCCGACAGGATCGTGGCGAGCACGACGGGCTCGCGCTCGACGTCCATCGCCTTCAGCAGCGGGCCCTCCGCCCGCATCGTCCCGAGCGCCTCGTAGAGCTCGCACTTGAGGAGCCAGTTCCCCGACCGCTCGGCCTCCTCGGCCACGACGGCCGCCGCGCCGGACGGCAGCCCCCGGAACGCGCCGCGGATCGCGTCGTAGATCCGCTCGCCCTCGAGCGCGCGGACCGAGGTCTCGCGGACCCGCGCCTTCGCGGCGTCGGCCAGCCGCTTCTTCGCCTTCTCCGGATTGAGGTCGAACGTCACCGCGTCGTCGAGCTCGATGGCCGACGCCCGCGCCACCGCGTGGGTGGAAAGGAGGACGTCGAGCCGCTCCCGCGCCCGGCCGAGGGCGGCGACGAGGGCCCGCGGCGCCTTGGCGGGTTCGAGGGCGGACAGGGCGGCCTCGACGGCCCGCGCGTCGCTGCCGCGCACGGCCGCGTCGAGGCGCGGATCCTGGGCCAGGGCGAGAACGAGAAGGATCATGGCACTCCCAGAGTATCCCCTAATTGGACGCCGCCGGCCCCGGGCGAGTAAAATGCCGCGATGTCGATCCGGTTGGGACTTCGCAGCCTCGAGAAGTGGGCGAGGCGGAGGGAGTCGACCCGCGCCGCGCGGGCGGAAAGGACGGCCTGGTTCGAACGGTTCCTCAGATGAGCGGCCCGCGGTTCGTCTTCGCCGCGCCCGCGCTGATCTCTCTCGGCCTCTCCGCGATGACGGTGGGGTCGAACGTATACTGGCAGGATTCGGGCTACTACCTCGCGGCGGTGGAGACGATGTCGGTGCTCTATCCGCCGGGCTTCGTCCTGTACCAGGGACTTTGCAAGGCCTGGACGGGGCTGTTCTTCTTCCTCGACTTCACGCTGGCCGTCCACCTGTTCTCCGCGGCTTGCGCGGCGCTCGCGGCCGGAACGCTGGCGCTGGCGTCGCGCGAGTTCCTCCGGGCCCGGAGTGGATTCTTCAGGGTCGTCGAGCGGGAGCCCGGCCCGCTGGAGGATGGGGCGGCCGCGGCCGCGGGGTGCCTGGCCGCGTGCGGGTTCACCTTCTGGTTCACGGCTACCTATGCCAAGGGCTACGCCCTCTACTACCTCATCCTCGCCCAGATCCTCCTGTGGATGATCCGCGCGGTCGAGTCCGGCTCCCGGCGGGACTGCACCGTCGTGGCGGTCCTGATCGGCCTGGCCTGGGCGGCGCACCCCTCGGCGGCGCTGATGGGCCCGGCCTTCCTTCTTTTCGTCGCCGCGCGGGCCCGGAGCCTCGGGTGGAAGGGCGTCGCAGGGAGGACTCTCCTGGCGGCCGCGGCCGCCCTCGGCCCTTCGCTCGCGCTGCCCTTCCTCGCCGCCCGCGGATCCCTCCACGACATGGGGCATCCCGCCGGCAGCCTCCGGGCGCTTTCGGCCCATCTGTTCGGATCCGTCTACCTGACCGTTCCGGGCGTCTTCGGGTGGGACGCGTCGCGGTTCGCAAGCTACGGACGCTACTTCTGGGAAGAGTTCCTCGGCGTCGGCCTGGCCGCGGTCGTACTGGGAGCGGCCGTCCTCGCGCGGCGGCGCGCGCGCGCCTTCGCGGCCCTGCTCTTGTGGCTCGTCCCCGCCTCCGTCGCCACGCTGCTCTTCAAAATGGAGGGACAGCACGACTGCTGGTTCCTCGCCGCCTGGCTCCCCTTGTTTCCCGTCGCCGCTCTCGGCCTTCACGACGCCGCGCGCCGCGCGGAGCCCCGCGCGAAGGCGGTCGTCGCCGCCGCCGCCGCCGCCGCCCTCGCCTGGGCCGTCGCCGCCAACCTCTCCGATCTCCGCATGCGCGGGTACGACCTGGCGGAGGCGTTCGGCCGTGCCCATCTGGACAACCTTGATCCCGATGCCGTGCTTCTTCTCTCCG
>DASVNH010000264.1:0-39076 GCA_036383955.1 Planctomycetota bacterium
TCGGATTGTGCCGGGCAGCTTCCGAACGGGGTCTATGCTTTCGCTGCTGCTTCAGGCGCTGATCGACTTCAGCTCCCCGACGAACCTCACGGCGTGGGACGCGAAGTCGGAGGTCGTCGACGGCCGGCTCCGCGTCCGCACGGGGGGCCGGGAGCCCTGGGCCGGCGTCACGCTCAAGGGCGCCTGGGACCTCTCGCGCTTCGGGCGGGTGTCGGCGCACGTCGCCAACACCGGCGCCGCCCCGCTCACGCTCGGCCTGCGGGTCGACAACGCCGGGGCCGACGGCACGCTCGACTGCGTCTTCGGCGAGATCGAGCTCGCGGCCGGCGCGAAGGGCGTCGTCACCGCCGAGTTCCGCGTCCGCGTCCCCGCGCCGCCCGGCTTCGCGGTCAACGGCATGCACGCCGGCCCGGGCAATCGCTGGGGCACGATCGATCCCGCGAAAGTGACCCAGTTCATCGTCTACGTTGCGCGTGGGAAGGCGGCGAGCGCGTTCGAGGTCGACGACCTCCGCGCCGGCGGCGAAGCCCCGATCCGCTACGCGCCGTGGAAGGAGCCGTTCCTGCCGTTCATCGACGAACTGGGGCAGGACATCCACCGCGACTGGCCGGGGAAGGCGACGGCGGCGGAGCTGCCGAAGCGCGTGGAGACCTGGGACGCCGGGCCGAAGGGCTGGAACCGCTGGGGCGGCTGGGCCGACGGCCCCGCGCTCGAGGCGACCGGCTTTTTCCGGACGGCGAAGCGCGAGGGCAAGTGGTGGCTCGTCGATCCCGACGGCCGGCTCTTCTTCTCGCACGGGATCGACTGCGTCGCCACGTTCGGCAGCACCCCGGTGGACGAGCGGCCGAACTGGTTCCGCGGCTGGCCCGCGAAGGACGACCCGGAGTGGAAGGAGTTCTACCATCCCGCGGCGCAGGTCGTGCACGGGTCGTTCAAGGGCCGGCGCCCGCTCTGCTTCAACATCACCGCCGCCAACCTCAAGCGCCGCTACGGGCCCGACTGGAAGGCGAAGTCGGAGGACGTCGCCCACCGCCGCCTGCGCGCGTGGGGCCTCAACACGCTGGGGAACTGGTCGGACGAGGGCGCGCGCCTGGGACGTCGGACGCCCTACGTCGTGGCGATCCACTGGGCCGGGCCCTGGCTGCGGGGGAGCGGCGGCCACTGGCAGCCGTTCCGCGACGTCTTCGATCCGGCGTTCGCGCGCGACCTGCGCGCGGCGCTTCCGGCGCAGATCGGCGCGAGCGCGGGCGACCCGTGGTGCCTGGGGTACTTCGTCGACAACGAGATCTCCTGGGGGAACGAGACGTCGCTCGCCGAAGCGACGCTGCGCTCGCCGCCCGCGCAGCGGAAGCCTTTCCTCGACGACCTTCGCGCGAAGTACCCCGATATCGCGGCGCTCAACGCGGCGTGGAGGACGTCGTTCGCCTCCTGGGACGCGGTCGGCCCGCCGCCGGAGCCGAACGCGGACCTGCGGGCCTTCAACGCGAGGATCGCGGAGGCCTACTTCAGCCAGACGCGGGCGGCCTTGAAGGAGGTCGCGCCGAAACAGCTCTACCTGGGATGTCGGTTCGCCGAAGTGAACCCGCTGGTGGCGGCGGTCGCGGCGAAGCACGCGGACGTGGTGAGCTTCAACGTGTACAAGCGGTCGCCGGCGGAGAGCGATTTCGCGGGATTGAAGGACGTCCCGCTGCTCATCGGCGAGTTCCATTTCGGCGCGCTGGACCGGGGGCCGTTCAACTCCGCGCTGGTGGGGGTGCGGGACCAGGCGGAGCGCGGGCGGGCGTACCAGGAGTTCCTGCGGGCCGCGCTGAGGGATCCGCGGATCGTGGGGGCCCACTGGTTCCAGTACCGCGACGAGCCGGCGACGGGCCGCGAGCTGGACGGGGAAAATTTCCAGTGCGGCTTCGTCGACATCACCGACACGCCCTATCCCGAGACCGTCGCGGCCGCGCGGGCGATCGGCGACGTCCTGTACGTGTTAACGAAATGACGCGGTCATTTCGTTAACGCGAGGAAGCGGAGGAAGAGGCGGGTCTCGTCGGCGTCGACGGCCGCCTTGCCGCACTTGATCACGAACGCTTCGTCGGGATCGCCTTCGCGCGCCTCGACGAGGCCGCCGCAGCCGCGCTGGCGCATCTTGGGCACGCGGGCGCCGTAGGGGAGGCGGGGGCCGAACGTCCCTTCCTTCGCGAGGTCATACACTTCGATGAGCGCCTGCGCCGCGCGCCCGCGGAGCTCCTGCGAGCGGCCGGTCCGCGCCAGGTGGGCGAGCAGCGGCGCGATCCGGTCGGCCTCGACCGCCACCGCCCGCAAGGCCGCCTGGCGCTCCTCGGGGTTCTCCGCGTCCAGGCCGTCGATGGCCTGACGGAGCTCCGGGGAAAGACCGCGCCCGATCTCGGCGGCGCGGGCGGCGCGACGTCCTTCGGCGGCCAGGAGGGCTTCGGCCGCGGCGGCGAAGCGCTCGCCGTCCTCGAGGACGTCGAGGCCGATCCGGGCGCCGTCGATCGCGCGGCCGTCGGGCGAGAGGAGGACCAGGGTCCGTTCGTCGCGGACGCCGAGGATGTCGGGCCGCGTCGCGCAGACGAGGACGACCTCGGCGAGGAGGCGGCGGACGGGATGCAAGTCGGAGCGGGTGAGCGACCAGAGGGCGGCGCCGGCGCGTTTCTGGAGGGGGTCGGCCTCCGGGACGGCGAGCCGCAGGCCGAAGCGGCCGCTGTCCTTCATGCGGCGGAGGGCGGCGTCGGCCCACGCGGGCCGGCCGGGCTCCTGGGCGATCAGGCGGTCGAGCCCGAACACCAGGGGGGCGGCCGCGAGGAACGCGCGTCGGTCGATCATGTCCCCTTAGACGTGGCCGGGGACGTCGGGTTCGCCCAATCCGTTTTTCCGGCACCAGGCGCGGAAGGCGGCGGCTTCCTCCCGGGGGAAGATGGCGACGGGGGGGATCTCGGCGTTGTAGGCCTGGAAGGCGCGGACGAACGCCTCGGGGTCGCGCTCGAACCAGCGCTCGGCGGCCGTGTCGCCGCGGCAGATACGCTCGAAGCGGAGCTTCCGCACCAGGAAGCCGGTGAGGCGCACGCCGTCGGCGTCGAAGGCCGCGATCCAGGCGCGCTCCTCGGCGGAGAGCGAGGCCGCCTCGGCGCGGAGGACGTCGAGGGGCGCGTCGCTCGTCAGCGCCTTGGCGAGGACGCGCTGGAGGTCGCTCAGCACCGGAGGGGCTCCTTGGCGCGGCGGACTTCCTCCGCGAGGCCGGCGACGCCCTCGGGCCCGAAGGTGCCGTTGAGGCGCTCGACGACGACGCCGCGGAGGCCGCGGCAGCGGGGGAGGACGCGTTCGTAGAGGGCCCAGACTTCCTCCGGGACGGGGCCGTCGTGGGAGTCGAGGCGGAAGACGCGGCGGGAGTCGAGCCAGTCCGGATCGCTGGCGCTGCCGCCGCTGAGGTGGATCTCGAGGACGTGGTCGGGGTCGAGGCGGTCGACGTAGTCCTTCGGGTCGAGGCCCATGTTGAGGCACTGGGTGTGGACGTTGTGGAGGTCGAGGAGCATCCGGCAGGGGGCGGCGCGGCAGATCTCGTTGAAGAAGGCGGGCTCGGCGGCGGGGTCGCCGAGGGCGACGTAGTTGGCGGAGTTCTCGAAGGCGGAGAGGCCGGCGACGGAGGCGAGGAGGCGCATGCGTTCGGCGACGACCTCCACGGCTTCGCGGGTTGGCGGGAGGGGCAGGGGGAGGGTAGTCTGGAGGCCGCCGCCGATCTGCCAGCCGAGGTGCTCGGAGATCCAGGGGAAGCGGAACTCCGCGTGGTCGTCGCGGAGGCGTTCGAGCCAGGCGGCGGAGCGGGGGCGGTCGTCGGCGACGGGGGTGCCGAGGGAGAACTCGAGGCCGTGGGCGACGAAGGGCTTGCCGGAGCGGTCCCGGATCTGCTGGTAGAGCGGGTAGTAGTCGTTGCGGACGAGGCGCCCCTCCTCGGGCCTCCAGAGCGTTTCAGGATTGATCTCGAAGAAGTCGGCGTCGCGCTCGAGGATCTCGCGGGCGAGCTCGAGGTAGTCGAGATCGGGGTGGAGGGCGAAGCCGACGCCGAGTGCGTTCATCCCTGGGAAAGGATAGCATGGGCGGCCTTGCCTGCGGGCGCCCATGAGTTATGATTAAGTGTACAAAAGAACTAACACCGGGGAACGGGTGAGCGGACGCGGGATCGTCGCGGCGCTTCTCTGCCTTCTCTCCGCCCTGCCGGGCGCGGCCCAGGAGACCGGCCCGGGCGAGTACGAGGTGAAGGCGGCCTTCCTCTATAACTTCGCCCTCTACGTCGAATGGCCGGCCAGCGCCGCGGCCGGGCGCGGGGCCATCAAGATCGGCCAGGTCGGGAAGGACGTTTTCGACGGCGCGCTCGAGAAGACGATGCGGGACCGCACGGCCCAGGGCAAGCCCCTGGAGGTGGTGCGGTACGCGACCGCCGACGACGTGAAGCCTTGCCACCTCCTCTTCGTCCCCTACGGGGAGCGGGACCGGCTCGAAGCGCTCGCGCGGGCGCTCAAGGGCAGCGCGACGCTCATCGTGTCCGAGTTCGAAGGCGCGCCCCACAAGGGCGGCGTCCTCAACTTCTACCTGGAAGACAAGCGGGTCCGGATCGAAGTCAATCCGGACGCCGCCGCGCGTGAAAATCTCAAGATCGGAGCCAAGGTTCTCCGCGTCTCGCGCATCGTGAAGGACGGCGGGAAGTAGGGAGTCGAGGGAATAGGGATGGGCATGTCGATCGTCGTGGCGGCGCTCCTGGCGGCGGCGCAGGATCCTCCGCCGAAGCAGCCGCGGGATCTCGCGGATCTCAGCCTCGAGGAGCTGATGCGGCTGGAGGTGACCACCGCGTCCCGCAAGGAGCAGCGGCTGATCGACATCCCCGCGGCCGTGACGGTCATCCGCGGGGAGAACATCCGCCGCACCGGCGCCCGCAACCTTCCCGAGGCCCTGCGCATGGCGCCCGGCACGTTCGTGTCGCGCATCGACGGCAGCAAGTACGCCGTCAGCATCCGCGGCTTCAGCGACCGCTTCGCCAACAAGCTGCAGGTGCTGATCGACGGCCGGAGCGTCTACTCGGCGCTCTTCTCCGGCGCCTTCTGGGACCAGGAGGGCGCGTACCTGGAGGACATCGACCGCATCGAGGTCATCCGGGGGCCCGGCGGGGCCGTCTGGGGCGCCAACGCCGTCAACGGCGTCATCAACATCATCACGAAGAGCGCGAAGGCGACCCAAGGCGGCCATGCCTTCGCCGGAGGCGGGAACGAGGAGCGCGCCTTCGGCGGCGTCCGCTACGGGGCGGCGAGCGACGGCTTCCACTACCGGGCCTACGGGCAGGGCACCTCCCGCGACGAGCAGCACAAGGGCGAGGACGACCTGTGGGAGGGCCGCGCGGGCTTCCGCGCGGACTGGGACGCGTCGAAAGACGATCTCGTGACCTTCATCGGCGAGGCCTACGCCGGGCGAACGGGCACCAGCACCGCGCTGTCCGCCCCCGCGCCCCTGTACGTGGACCCCCGCCACCAGAAAAACGTGGGGTCGGGCGGCCACGTCGTCGGCCGCTGGGAGCGGAGGCTGTCGGGCGAGGGCCGCCTCTCCGCCCAGGCGTCCTACACCCGCATGAACTTCGACAACGACGCCTTCGGCGAGATGCGGGACACGGTGGACGTCGACGTCACCCACCGCTTCAAGCCCCACGCGAGCCACGATTTCATCTGGGGGCTGGGCTACCGCTGGACGCGGGACGAGATCGCGGACAGCTTCCCGATCCGGATGGATCCCGAGGAGGAGGCCGACGACATCGTCTCGCTCTTCTTCCAGGACGAGATCGCCGTGGCGGAGGAGGTCTTCAAGGTCACGCTCGGCTGCCGTTTCGAGCACAACGACTACACGGGCTTCGAGGCGCAGCCCTCGATCCGCGCGGCGCTGCGCCCGCATGAGCGCCACATGGTCTGGGCGGCCGTCTCGCGGGCGGTGCGCACGCCCAGCCGCTCGGAGCACGACGTCGACTACATGGCCTTCCATGCCCCGGGGGCGCCCTTCGATACGCAGGGGCACATCCTGGGCAACTCGGACGTCCAGGCCGAGGAGCTGATCGCCTTCGAGCTCGGCTACCGCGTCCAGCCCTCCGACGCGCTGACGATCGACACGGCGTTCTTCCTCAACTTCTACGACCATCTCCAAAGCGTCGAGCCCGCCGGCGGCGCGCCGGGACCGCCCGTCAACCTGGTGTTCATGCGCTTCGGCAACGAATACGCGGCGCGGTCGGTCGGCGCGGAAGTGGCGCTCACCTGGCAGCCGGTCAAGGGCGCGCGTTTCTACGGCGCCTACACCTTCTTCAAGCTCAATCTCCTCCAGGACGACAGCCTGAACGCGACGCTGGAGCAGGAGGAGCACAACGATCCCCGGGGCCAGGCCTACGCGCGCGTGAGCTTCGACCTGATCGACAACGTCCATCTCGACCTCATGGGGCGCTACGTGGGCCCCTTGGGCAATCTGAACGTCGACGCCTACGCGGAAGCCGACATCCGCCTCGCCTGGAGGCCCGCGCCCGCGCTGGAGCTGTCGGTCGTCGGCCAGAACCTGCTGCACGACGAGCATTTCGAGAACACGAACTCGGGGCTGACGGAGCTGGCGACGGAGCCCGAGCGAGGGTTCTATTTCATGGCGGACTGGCGCTTCTGACGCGGGGGGCGGGCGCGGCCCTTGCCTTTGGGGGGGGCGAAGCTATGATTGCCGTGCGATATTTGTCAAACCGGGGACTGGGTGATCGCACGCTGGGGAGTCGCGGCTTCCGTCTGCCTTCTTTCGCTCGCTCCGCCGGGGGCCGCCCAGGGGTCGGGGCCCGGCGAGTACGAGGTGAAGGCGGCCTTCCTCTATAACTTCGCCCTCTACCTGGAGTGGCCGGCGTCCGCCTTCGAGGGCCGCTCCACCTTCACGATCGGGAGGGTGGGGCCGGACGTCTTCGACGGCGCCCTCGAGAAGACCATGAAGGGCCGCACGGCCCAGGGCAAGCCGGTCGAGGTGCTGCGGTTCGCCACCGCCGAGGACGTGAAGCCCTGCCACATCCTCTTCGTTCCGGTCGGCGAGCGGGACCAGCTCGCCCGGATCGCGAAGGCCGTCCAGGGCGGCTCGACCTACGTCGTGTCCGAGTTCGAGGGGGCGCTCCGCAAGGGGGCGCTCCTGAATTTCTATCTCGAAGACAAGCGAGTCCGGATCGAGGTGAATCCGGACGCGTCGGCGCGGGAGAACCTGAAGATCAGCGCGAAGGTCCTCCGCGTCGCGCGCATCGTGAAGGAATAGGCATGAGCATGTCGATCGTCGTGGCGGCGGCCCTTCTGGCGGCGGCGCAGGATCCTCCGCCGAAGCCGCCGCGGGACCTGGCGGACCTCACCCTCGAAGAGCTGATGCGCCTGGAGGTCACCACCGCGTCCCGCAAGGAGCAGCGCCTGATGGACACGGCCGCGGCCGTGGCCGTCATCCGGGGGGAGGACATCCGCCGCATGGGCGTCCGCTCGCTCCCCGAGGCCCTGCGCATGGTGCCGGGGACGCATGTCCAGCGCATCGACGGCAACAAATGGGCGATCGGCGTCCGGGGCTTCAGCGACCGCTTCGCCAACAAGCTGCAGGTGCTGGTCGACGGCCGCAGCGTCTACTCGCCCGTGTTCTCCGGCGTCTTCTGGGACCAGCAGGACACCTTCCTCGAGGACATCGACCGGATCGAGGTGATCCGGGGCCCGGGCGGCGCCGTCTGGGGCGCCAACGCGGTCAACGGCGTCGTGAACGTGATCACGAAGAAAGCCAGGGACACCCAGGGCGTGCTCGCGTACGCGGGCGGCGGGACCGAGGAGCGCGCCTTCGGCGGCGCGCGCTACGGCGGGGCGGCCGGCGACGTCCATTACCGCGCGTTCGCGAAGGCGTTCTCCCGCGACGAGCAGTGGGATCACGCGGCCCGCGACGACGCCCACGACGACGGGTGGCAGGGCCGCGCGGGATTCCGCGCCGACTGGCGCGCGTCGGACGTCGACGCCGTGACGATCCTGGGGGAGTACTTCGACGGCCGCTCGGGCACGTCCACCGCGCTGGCCGCGCCCGGTCCGGCGTTCGTCGATCCCCGCGACGAGCATTACGACGCGTCCGGAGGCCACGTCCTCCTGCGCTGGGAGCGGCGGCTGAGCGGCGGCGGGCTGCTCTCGACCCAGGTCGCCTACGCCCATGAGGTCTTCGATCCCTCTTTTCTGACGCTGAGGCGCGACACGCTGGACGTCGACCTGACGCACCGCTTCACGCCGCTCGACGGCCACGATGTCGTTTGGGGCGCCGGCTACCGGGTGGCGGCCGACGACGCGCGGAACAGCTACGCCCTGAGCTTCGACCCCGCCGGGGAGATCGACGACGTCGTCAGCGCGTTCCTGCAGGACGAGATCGCGCTGAGCGGCGACGCCCTCCAGCTGACGCTCGGCACGCGCGTCGAGCACAACGACTACACGGGCCTGGAGGTGCAGCCTTCCGCGCGGATCGCCTTCCGGGCGCACGAGCGCCATCTGATCTGGGCGGCGGTGTCGAGGGCGGTCCGGACGCCCAACCGGGTCGACCAGGGCATCGATTTCGTCGAGGTGTCGGCGCCCGGCACGGAGGTCCATCTGGTGGGCAACCACGAACTGCGCTCGGAAGCGCTGGTGGCCTACGAGGCGGGCTACCGGCTCCAGCCGTCGGACGAGCTGACCTTCGACCTGGCGCTCTTCTTCAACGACTACGACCATCTGGCGAGCGTGGAGCCGGCCGGCGCCGCCCCTCCGCTCGTCTTCGTGGAATGGGACCGGAAATACGCGGGCCGCACGTACGGGGCGGAGCTGGCGGCGACCTGGCAGGTCGCCCGCGCCTGGCGTTTGTACGGCGCCTATACGTTCCTGAGGATGAACCTGGTCCCCGACGGCGACAGCGCCGACGCGGTCACGGAGGTCAAGGAGCGCGTCGACGCCAAGGGACAGGCCTTCGCGCGGTCGAGCGTCGACCTGTCGGAGACGCTGACGCTCGACCTCCTGGGCCGCTATGTCGGGCCGCTGTCCGGCCGCGACGTGGACGCGTACGTGGAGGCCGACGTCCGCCTGGCCTGGCGGGCGCTGCCGTCGCTGGAGCTTTCGATCGTGGGCCAGAACCTGT
This sequence comes from Planctomycetota bacterium, assembly GCA_036383955.1. Classification (GTDB taxonomy): domain Bacteria; phylum Planctomycetota; class MHYJ01; order MHYJ01; family JACPRB01; genus JACQFK01. Next base: position 9,166 of record DASVNH010000264.1, read on the forward strand.
TGCGCGACGAGCATGTCGAGAGCGCGAACTCCCGGCTGACGGAGCGGGCGACGGAGATCGAACGGGGCGCGTATTTCATGGCGGTCTGGCAATTCTGAAATTAGGATGGGCGCCATGCTGACGCTGATGCTCGCGCTGTGCCTCCAGGACAAGAAACCCTCCCCGCTCGTCGGGCCGATCGAATACCTCTGGCCCAAGGGCGCGCCGGAACAGGCCGGCGACGAGGAGCGCGACAAGCCCTCGCTGAGCCTCTATCCCGCGAAGACCGACGGCCCCGCGCCGGCGGTGGTCGTCTGCCCCGGCGGCGGCTACGGAGGGCTCGCCAAGGACCACGAAGGCCACCAGATCGGCGTCTGGTTCAACGAGCGCGGCGTGCACGCCTTCATCCTCACCTACCGGCACGCGCCGAAGTACCGGCAGCCGGTGCCGATGCTCGACGTCCAGCGCGCGATCCGGACCGCGCGGGCCCGGGCCGTCGAGTGGAAAGTCGACCCCGCCAAGATCGGCGTGATGGGCTTCTCGGCCGGGGGGCATCTGACGTCGACGGCCGTCACCCACTTCGACGACGGCAAGGCGGACGCGGAGGATCCGATCGACCGCGCGAGCTGCCGCCCGGATTTCGGGATCCTCTGCTATCCGGTGATCTCGTTCAACGAGCCGTGGACGCACAAGGGGTCGCAGAAGAACCTGCTGGGCGACAAGAACGACGACCCGGAGCTGGTGAAGTTCTACTCGACGGAGAAGCAGGTGACGGAGAAGACGCCGCCCTGCTTCCTCTTCCACACGACGACCGACACGGGGGTGCCTCCGGAGAACTCGATCGTGTTCTACCAGGCGCTGCGGAAGGCGAAAGTCCCCTGCGAGCTGCACATCTACGAGAAGGGCCCCCACGGCGTGGGCCTGGCCAAGACCGACCCGGCGCTCTCGAGCTGGCCGGACCGCCTGGAGGCCTGGCTGCGGGTGCGGGGCGTTCTGCCCAAGAAGTGAGAGCCAAGTACCTAGAGCCAAGTACCTAGACGTCCCCCCTTACCCCCCGGGGGGGGGGCAGGGGGGGATTCCTTGGAACTTGGAACTTGGCTCTTGGCACTCGTCACAAAGTTGTGCTTGCGACGCGCGAGCGGAACCCTTATACTCCGGGCCTCATGAGCACGATCGCCCGAGTTATTCGACTTCCCTTGCGCTAGGGAGGCGAGCTCGGGCTTCATCCAGGAAAATCAACGTGACCCGCGCCGCCGAGAGGTGACGCGGGTTTTTTCGTAGATGCCTTGAAATGGGGAGACCGGTCCCGTAGGATCGGACCACTTTCGGCCATGCATAGCGACGCGATCAAGAAGGGCATGTCTCGGGCGGGGGCCCGGGCCATGTGGAAGGCCACCGGCCTGTCCGACGCGGACATCGCCAAGCCCCTGGTGGCGGTCTGCCATACCTACACGGACGTCACGCCCTGCAGCATCAACCAGCGGCAGCTGGCGGACTGGGTCCGGCAGGGGGTGCGCGAGGCCGGCGGCACGCCGATCGAGTTCAACACCATCACGGTGACCGACGGCATCGCCATGGGCACGGAAGGCATGAAGGCCTCCCTGGTGTCCCGCGAGGTGGTGGCCGATTCGATCGAGCTGGCCGTGCGCGGCCATATGCTCGACGCCGTGGTCTGCATCTCCGGCTGCGACAAGACGATCCCGGGCACGATGATGGCGCTCCTGCGCCTCAACCTGCCCGGGCTCATGATCTACTCGGGCTCGATCGCCCCGGGCTACCTGGACGGCAAGGCGATCACGATCCAGGACGTCTACGAGGCCATCGGCGCCTGCGCCGCCGGCAAGATCAACGAGGGCCAGCTCAAGTCCATCGAGGACAAGGCCTGTCCCGGCGCCGGGGCCTGCGGCGGCCAGTTCACCGCCAACACCATGGCGATGGCGGGCACGATGCTCGGGCTCTCGCCGATGGGGATGTCCGACATCCCCGCGAACGACCCCACGAAGAAGGACGCCTGCGTCGCCGCCGGCCGCCTGGTCATGGACCTGCTCCAGAAGGACCTGCGCCCGCGGCAGATCGTCACGAAGAAGGCCCTCGAGAACGCCATCACGGGCGTCATGGCCTCGGGCGGCTCGACCAACGGCGTGCTGCACCTCCTCGCCATCGCGCGCGAGGCGGGCTTGAAGCTGTCGATCGACGACTTCGACCGCGTCAGCATGAAGAGCCCGATCATCACCGACCTCAAGCCCTGGGGGCGCTTCGTCGCCACCGAGTTCTGGAAGGCCGGCGGCGTGCGCCTCTTCGCCAAGCGCCTCATGGAAGGCAAGCTCATCAAGGACGAGATCACGGTCACCGGCCGCCGCCTCTTCGAGGAGGTCGCCGGCGCCGAGGAGCCCGCCGGCCAGCAGGCCATCCTCAGCGTCGACAAGCCCTACAAGAAGACCGGCGGCATCTTCATCCTCCGGGGCACCCTGGCCCCGGAAGGCTGCGTCATCAAGGTGTCGGGCTCCACCAAGGACCGGCATGTCGGGCCGGCGCGGGTGTTCGACAGCGAAGAAGCGGCCTTCAAGGCCACGCAGGCGCGGAAGATCAAGGCGGGGGACGTCGTCATCATCCGCTACGAAGGCCCCAAGGGGGGCCCCGGGATGCGCGAGATGCTCGCGGTGACGGGGGCGCTGCAGGGGCAGGGCCTGGGCAAGGACGTGGCGTTGATCACCGACGGCCGCTTCAGCGGCGCGACGCACGGCTTCATGGTGGCCCACGTGGCGCCGGAGGCGGCGAACGGCGGGCCGATCGCGTTCGTGAAGAACGGGGACGAGGTGACGATCGACGTCCCCTCGCGGAAGATCACGGTGAAGGCGGACTTGAAGAAGCGCGTGAAGGGCTGGAAGCCCCCCGCGCCGAGATACACGTGGGGCGTTCTCGCGAAGTACGCGGCGACGGTCGCCTCGGCGAGCGAGGGGGCCGTGACGATCCCCGTCGGACTGATTCCTAACGGAGGAAAAAAGTAATGGCGACCAAGATGTTCTGGGAGAAGGACGCGAAGCCCAAGGCGCTCGAGGGCAAGCGGATCGTCGTGCTCGGCTACGGCAGCCAGGGCCGCGCGCACGCGATGAACCTGCGCGACTCCGGCTGCGACGTCGTCCTGGGCCTCCGCCCCGACGGCAAGACCTGGGCGCAGGCGACCGAGGACGGCTGGAAGCCCGAGGAGCCGGCGACGGCCGTCAAGAGCGCCGACATCGTCTGCTTCCTCGTCCCCGACATGCAGCAGGCGTCGCTGTACAAGGACGTCGTCGCCCCCAACCTCAAGAAGGGCGGCACGCTGCTCTTCGCGCACGGCCTGAACATCCACTACGGCCAGATCCGGCCGTCGGCGGACGTCGACGTCATCATGGTCGCGCCGAAGGGCCCGGGCGGCCTGGTGCGGCGCCAGTACACGGAAGGCAAGGGCGTGCCCTGCCTGGTGGCGGTGTACCAGAACGCGAGCGGCAAGGCCTTCGACAAGGCGCTGGCGTACGCGCACGGGATCGGCGGCACGCGGGCGGGCTGCATCGAGACGACGTTCGCGGAGGAGACGGAGACGGACCTCTTCGGCGAGCAGGCGGTGCTCTGCGGCGGCGCGACGGAGCTGATCGCGGCGGGCTGGGAGACGCTGGTGGCGGCCGGCTACAAGCCGGAGGTCGCCTACTTCGAGTGCCTGCACGAGCTCAAGCTCATCGTCGACCTCATCTATGAAGGCGGCTTCGCCCGCATGCACCAGTTCGTGTCGGAGACCGCCAAGTACGGCGACCTGACGCGCGGGCCGCGGATCGTGGACGACCACGTCCGCGCCGAGATGAAGAAGATCCTCGAAGAGATCCGCTCGGGCCAGTTCGCCCGGGAGTGGATCCTGGAGAACCAGGCCAACCGTCCGGTGTACTCGAAGCTCCTGGAGCGCGACCTCAAGCACCCCATCGAAGAGGTCGGCAAGGAGCTGCGCGCGCGGATGTCGTGGCTCCAGCCCGCGGCCGCCCCGAAGGCCGCCGCGGAGAGCAAGCCCGCCAAGAAGGCCAAGGCGAAGGTGTAATCGAGGGCGTTTATGCCGACCATGAAAGGCGCCGATCTCGTCTGCCGGCATCTTGAAGCGGAGGGTGTCGACTACATCTTCGGCTATCCCGGCGGCGCGATCATGCCCTTCTACGACGCGATCGTCGGGGCGAAGTTCAAGCACATCCTGGTCCGCCACGAGCAGGGCGCCGCGATCGCGGCGATCGGCTACGCGCGGGCCTCGGGACGGGTGGGCGTCTGCGTGGCGACGTCCGGCCCGGGCACCACGAATCTCGTCACGGGCATCGCCGACGCCTACATGGACTCGGTCCCGATCGTCGCGATCACCGGGCAAGTGCGCTCGCATCTGATCGGCACGGACGCCTTCCAGGAAGTCGACATCTTCGGCATCACGCTCCCGATCACCAAGCACAGCTACCTCGTGCGGAAGGTCGAAGACCTTCCGCAGATCATGCACGACGCCTTCCGCATCGCGCGGACGGGCCGGCCGGGGCCGGTGCTGATCGACATCCCCCGCGACGTCCAGGAAGGGCTGGGAGACCTGAAGCTGATCCCCCCGAACCTGGAGGAGGAGCGTCCGCCCGCGCCGTCGAAGGAATCGATCGAGAAGGCCGCGGCGCTGTTGAAGGCCGCCAAGAAGCCGATCCTCTACGTCGGCGGCGGCGTCGGCATGGCGAACGCCGTCGAGGAGTTCCGCGCGTTCGTGAAGGCGGCGCAGATTCCGGTCGTGCACACGCTGAAGGGGCTGGGGACGCTGCCCTACAACGATCCCCTCTTCCTCGGCATGCTGGGGATGCACGGCTTCAAGCAGTCGAACATCGCGGTGCAGGAGTGCGACCTCCTGGTGGTGGCGGGGGCGCGCTTCGACGACCGGGCGACGGGCCGGCTCTCCGAGTTCGCCCCCCTCGCGAAGGTCATCCACATGGACGCGGACCCCTCGGAGGTTTCGAAGCTCCGCAAGGCGGACGTCGGGATCATCGGGGACCTGCGGACCGCCTTCAAGGCGCTGGCCCAGCCGCTGCCGCAGGTCGCGCCCTGGCGCGAGCAGGTGCTCGGCTACAAGAAGGACTACGCCTGGAACTACAACGCGCCGACCGACGGCGTTTACATGCCCGCCATGCTCAAGGAGCTCGGCGAGCGGGCGGACGACAAGACGATCATCACGTGCGACGTCGGCCAGCACCAGATGTGGGTGGCCCAGCACTACGGCTTCCGACGTCCCGAGCACCATCTCACCTCGGGCGGCGCGGGCACGATGGGCTTCGGCCTGCCGGCGGCGATCGGGGCGGCCCTGGGACGTCCGGACTGCCGCGTCATCTGCGTGTCGGGCGACGGCTCGATCATGATGAACATCCAGGAGATGGCGACGCTCAAGCGCTACAACATCCCCGTGAAGATCCTGCTGGTGGACAACCAGGCGCTGGGGATGGTGCGGCAGTGGCAGGAGCTCTTCTTCGACAAGAAGTACAGCGAGATCGACCTCTGGGACAACCCCGACTTCGTCCGCCTCTCCGAGGCCTTCGGCGTCCCGGCCTTCTTCGTCCAGGACAAGAAGTCGGTCTCCGGAGCCATCGAGCGCCTCCTGAAGACCGCCGGCCCGCTCTTGGCCCACGTCCGCATCGAGCAGGCCGCCAACGTCTGGCCCCTCGTGCCGCCGACGGCCAAGAGCAACGCCGAAATGGTCCTGAACGACAAGAATCAGAAATGAACCCGAAACTGAACGTCGTGATGCGCAAGGCCGAGGGCGCCCTCGTGCGCCTCCTCGGCCAGATCGGACGGCGGGGCTACGACGTCCTCATGGTCAACGCCGCGCTGACGCCGGACCGGAAGGCCTGGTTCGTCACGATCGAGTTTGAGCCCTTCGTGCCGCGGCCGGTCGCGGCCGAGCCGGCGAAGGCCAGCCGTCCCGCCGAGGTGCTGCCCGCGCTGGTCGCCAAGCTGGTGGACGTCGTCAAGGTCGAGCTCGTGCTTCCCGGCGCGGTGAAGCCGGAGGCCGTCGAGGCGCCCAAGGCGCCCGCGCCCGCGAAAAAGGGCGAGATGGAGTGGCAGGAATGATGACCGCCGGAGAGACGATTCGGAAGGCGGATGCCTTCTGGGCCGGGTACTTCGGGTGCTCGGTCGAGGACATCAAGGGCTCGAAGACCTTCGTCGGCGTGCACAAGGCGCTCGAATCCTACGACGGCGTGCTCGTCTTCCGCCACGGCAACGCCTGCATCGTCTCCGTGCCCGAGCAGACCCCCGAGATCGAGCGGCAGCGACTTAGGGCGGCGACCCCGGAGCTCGCGTTCGACCCGGATTTCCTCGCGCGCAACTTCGTCGTCTGGCGCGACCGCGTGTCTCCTCCCGCCTGGGTCGGCGTCTGCGACCGGCCCGACTTCAAGCCGCCGCCCACTTCCGCCCGCCTCCTCACCAAAGCCGACGAAGCCGCCGTCCGCAAGCTCGCCGAGGGCTGCGGCGAGCTGGCCTGGAAGCAGTCGAAGCTGACCATCGACCGCGAGCCGAATTTCGGGCTCTACGTCGACGGCCTCATCGTCGCCGCCTCCAGCTACCTGGTCATGGGCGGCGTGCTCGCGTACATCGGCGTCGTGACCCATCCCCAGCACCGCGGCCACGGCTACGCCCGGCAGGTCGTCGGCGCCAGCATGGCCTACGCGTTCGAGAAGGGCCTCATCCCCATGTGGCGCACCCCGCACGCCAACGCGGCGGCCATCGCCCTGGGGACGTCGATCGGCTTCAAGCACTACGCGTCGACGCGCGACGTCCAGCTCGTCGAGAACGAGTTCTAAGCTAACGTTCTAGCGGCGCTGGAACGTCAGCGCGCCCTTCTTGTCGACGTCGACGCCAACGGTGTCGCCTTCCTTGAAGCGCCCCTCCAGCAGCGCCACCGCCAGCGGATTCTGCATGTCCCGCTGGATGAGCCGCTTCAGCGGCCGGGCGCCGTAGTGGACGTCGTAGCCCTCCTTCGCGAGGGCGTCCCGCGCGGCGTCGGACGTCTCCAGCGCGATCCCCCGGTCGGCCAGGCGCTTGCGCAGCTGGGCGAGCTGGAGGTCGGCGATCTTCCGGATGTGCTCGCGGCCGAGCGCGTGGAAGACGACGATCTCGTCGATCCGGTTGAGGAACTCGGGGCGGAACTTCGACTTGAGCAGCAGGAGGACGTCCTCGCGGCCGCCGCCCTCCTGGAGGACGTCGGAGCCGACGTTCGAGGTCATGATCACCACCGCGTTCTTGAAGGAGACCACGCGGCCCTGGCCGTCGGTCAGCCGCCCGGCGTCCAGCACCTGCAGCAGGATGTGGAAGACGTCCGGATGCGCCTTCTCGATCTCGTCGAAGAGGATGACGGCGTAGGGGCGGCGGCGGACGGCCTCGGTGAGGGCGCCGCCCTCGTCGTAGCCGACGTAGCCGGGCGGGGCGCCGACGAGCCGGCTGACCGCGTGCTTCTCCATGTACTCGGACATGTCGATCCGGATCACCGCCTCGTCGCTGTCGAAGAGGAATTCGGCGAGGGTCCGGGCGAGCTCGGTCTTCCCGACGCCCGTCGGGCCCAGGAAGAGGAAGGAGCCGATCGGGCGCTGCGGGTCGCCCAGCTGCGCGCGGGAGCGGCGGACGGCGTCGGCGACGGACTTGACGGCCTCGGTCTGCCCGACGACCCGGGCGTGCAGGCGGTCCTCCATCTTGAGGAGCTTGTCGCGCTCGCCCTCGAGCATCCGCTCCACGGGGATGCCGGTCCAGCGGGAGACGACGGCGGCGACGTCCTCCGGGCCGACGAAGGGCTTGAGGAGCGGGGTTTCGCCCTGGGCCTTCTGCAGCGCCTCGAGCTCCTTTTCGAGGGAGGGGATCGTGCCGTAGCGGATCTCGGCGACTTTCTCGAGCTCGCCCGCGCGCTGGAGCTGGTCGGAGCGGGTGCGCTCGGCCTCGATCTTCTCCTTGATCTCGCGGAGGCGCTTCGCGGCGGCCTTTTCGTTCTCCCAGCGGACCTTGAGGCTCTTGGAGCTCTCGGCGAGGTCGGCGCGCTCCTTCTCCATCTTCGAGCGGCGCGCGACGGCCTGGGGATCGGTCTCCTTCTTCAGGGCCGCGAGCTCGATGTCGAGCTGCATGATCCGCCGGGTCACGCGCTCGAGGTCCTGGGGCATGGAGTCGGCCTCGAGGCGGAGCTTGGAGGCGGCCTCGTCGACGAGGTCGATGGCCTTGTCGGGCAGGAAGCGCTCGGCGATGTAGCGGTGGGACAGGGTGGCGGCGGCGACGACCGCGTCGTCGGAGATGCGGATGCCGTGGTGGACCTCGTAGCGCTCCTTGAGGCCGCGGAGGATCGCGATGGTGCTCTCGACCGTCGGCTCGCCGACGTAGACGGGCTGGAAGCGGCGCTCGAGGGCGGCGTCTTTTTCGATGTGCTTGCGGTATTCGTCGAGGGTGGTCGCGCCCACGCAGCGCAGCTCGCCGCGGGCGAGGGCGGGCTTGAGCAGGTTCGCGGCGTCCTGGGCGCCTTCTCCGGTCGCGCCCGCGCCGATCACCGTGTGCAGCTCGTCGATGAAGAGGACGATCCGGCCCTCGGCGTCGGCGACGTCCTTCAGCAGCGCCTTCAGCCGCTCCTCGAACTCGCCGCGGAACTTGGTGCCGGCGACGAGGGCGCCCATGTCGAGCGCCATCACCCGGCGGTCCTTGAGGCTCTCGGGGACGTCGCCCTCGATGATCCGGCGGGCGAGGCCCTCGACGATGGCGGTCTTGCCGACGCCCGGCTCGCCGATGAGGACGGGGTTGTTCTTGGTGCGGCGCGAGAGGACCTGCATGACGCGGCGGATCTCCTCGTCGCGGCCGATGACGGGGTCGAGCTTGCCCTTGCGGGCGAGCTCGGTGAGGTCGCGGCTGTACTTCTCGAGCGTTTTCCGCGTGGCCTCGGGGTTGGGATCGGTCACGGGGCTGTTCCCGCGCACCTTCGACAGCTCGCCGGCCAGGCGGTCGTGGTCCGCCCCCGCCCGGCGCAGAATCGTGCCCACGCCGTTCTCGTCCGCCGCCATCGCCAGGAGCACGTGCTCGGTGGAGAGGTACTCGTCCTTGAGGCCTTCCGCCTCCTGCTGGGCGCCGCGGAGCAGCCGCTGCGCGCGCCGGGAGAGGCCGATCTGGACGTCGCCCTCGACCCGGGGGAACTTCGCGAGCTCGCGCTGGAGCTCCGTCTTGACGCGGGAGGGGTCGACGCCCGCCGCCCGCAGCAGCGGATCCACGGCGCTGCCGGCCTGGTCGAGCAGCGCGAGGCCGACGTGCTCCGGCTCGATCTCGGCGTGCGTCCACTTCTCCGCGAGCTCCTGCGCCGTCTGCAGCGCCTCGCGCGATTTCTCGGTCAGCTTGTCCAGCTTCATGGGATTCCTCCGGCGGGCCCGCCGGGGGAGGGAACTCCCCCGGCGGCGCGCGCGCTTACTTCGCCTGGACCTGGATGCGCCGGGCGGCCGCGGCCGGGACCTTCGGGATCCGGACCGTCAGCACGCCGTGCGCGCCTTCGGCCGCGATGGCGCCGGCGTCGACTCCCTCCGGCAGCATCAGGCTCCGCTCGAAGGCGCCGTAGACGCACTCCGTGCGGCGGAAGCCCTTGGACTCGGTCTCGCGGACGTCCTTCTTCTCGCCGCGCAGCGTGAGCAGGGTGCCTTCGACGCTGAGCTCGACCTGGGAAGGGTCCACGCCCGGAAGCTCGATCCGGACCGTGAAGTCCTTCTCGCCTTCCTGGATGTCCATCACGGGGACCCAGGCCGTCGGCCGCGCGTCGGTCTCCGGCCCCAGCAGCCCTTCGAACACGTTCTTCCATGGGATCAGGTTCATGGCGCGTCTCCTAATAGCACTCACTGCTTTGCGTTATGCAAACAGCGTGCCATGGGGGAGGGCTAAATTTGATGTGTAAGTGATTTGTATTTATGGAGTTGCATATGGAGCCCGGCGGAGGGTGTCAAAACGGCAGAATCCCGCCACGGGGCACCATAAATCACACTGTACGATTGATGGTGCTTACCCGGCCTCGACCTCGGCGACCAGGAGGACGACGGAGCGGGGGCCGACGGCATAGCGCTCGCCCATGATGGCGGGAGCGTCGGTGAAGGAGGTGAGGAGGTCGTCGGGCGGGGCGAGCGAGGTGTCGATCAGGCGGCGCCAGGCGGGGGCGCCGGGGGGCGGCGGGGGAAGACGGAAGTCGAGCGGTTTCCAGTAGGCGCTCAGGATCCAGTGGTAGATGCGGGTGCCGGCGAGGTTGTGGGTGGTGACGGAGATGGAGCGCGAGGCGTCGCTCCAGTCGGGGCGGTCGGGCTCCACGCCGTGCCACTCGATGCGGCCCATGCGGAGGAGCCGCTCGAGGGTCGCGCCTTCCGCGGGGCGCGCGATGTCGCGGCCGCGGCGGATCTCGATCAGCCCCTTCACGAAGCGGCGGAGGCCGGCGTTCCGGTCGACGAGCGTCCAGTCGAACCAGCTGGTCTCGTTGTCCTGGGCGTAGGCGTTGTTGTTGCCGCCCTGGGTGCGCCGCGCCTCGTCGCCCATCAGGAGCATCGGCGCGCCGAGCGCCAGCAGGTTGATCGCCAGCAGGTTCTTCGCCTGGCGCTCGCGCAGCGCCTCGATCGCCGGATCGTCGCTCGGCCCCTCGACGCCGCAGTTCCAGCTCTGATTCTGGTCGGTCCCGTCCCGGTTCTCCTCGCCGTTCGCCTCGTTGTGCTTCCGGTCGTACGAAACCAGGTCGTTCAGGGTGAAGCCGTCGTGGCAGGTCACGAAGTTCACGCTCTGCTCCGCCTCGCGGCCCTCGTGGGCGAAGACGTCCGGGCTCGCCAGGAGCCGGGGCGCCAGGCGCCCGACGCTGCCGTCGTCGCCCTTCACGAACGAGCGGACGTCGTCGCGGAACCTCCCGTTCCACTCCTTCCAGTGGTCGCCGACGAACGAGCCCACCTGGTAGAGCCCGGCGGCGTCCCAGGCCTCGGCGATGAACTTCGTGCCGGCGAGGACGGGGTCGCTCTCGATGTCGAGGATCACCGGCGGGTTGCGCAGCGGGCGGCCGTCGTCGTCGCGCGCGAGGATCGCCGCGAGGTCGAAACGGAAGCCGTCGACGTGCATGACCTGCACCCAGTAGCGGAGGCTGTCGAGGATCATCCGCCGCGTCACCGGGTGGTTGGCGTTGAGCGTGTTGCCGCAGCCGGAGTAGTTGGCGTAACCGCCGTTCTCGAGGATGTAGTAGGCGGCGTTCTCCAGGCCCTTGAACGAAAACGTGGGGCCGCGCTCGTCGCCTTCGGCGGTGTGGTTGTAGACGACGTCCAGGATCACCTCGAGCCCGGCGCGGTGGAAGGCCTTCACCATGTCGCGGAACTCGGTGAGCGCGCCGAGCGGATCGGAAGTCGACGCGTAGCCGAGATGCGGCGAGAAGTACGAGACCGGCGCGTAGCCCCAGTAGTTCACGCGGCCGGGCGGGGCGTCGTAGGGGTCGAACTGGAAGACGGGCATGAGCTCGACGGCCGTCACGCCCAGGTCCTTCAGGTAGGGGATCTTGGCGGTCAGGCCCGCGTAGGTGCCGCGCTTCTCCTTGGGGACCTTCGAGCTCGGCGAGGCCGTGAAGCCCTTCACGTGCATCTCGTAGATGATCGTCTCGGCGAAGGGGCGGCGGAGCGGGGCGTCGCCCTCCCAGTCGTAGCCGCGGATGTCGGCCACCACGCTCTTCATCGCCGTCGCCGCGTTGTCGCCCCGCGCCATCCGGTCGTAGGACTTCGGCACGGCGGTGGCGCGCGCGTAGGGGTCGAGGAGGAGGGGGCCGCCTTTCGACGTCCGCCATCCGTAGATCTGTCCGGCCTTCAGGCCGGGGAGGAAGACGTGCCAGTAGTGGAAGGAGCGGTGGCGGCGGGGGTCGAGGAGGACGACGCTCGACGGCCCGCGGCCTTCGGGGACGTCGAAGAGGCAGAGCTCGATCGCCTCCGCCGATTTGGAGAAGACGGAGAAGTTGACGCCGCCGGGCGTGAGGGTGGCCCCGAGCGGGAAGGGGCGGCCCGGCAGCGGCTCTCGCGGGTTCACGCGGTGGCGGGATCCGGGTGGTTCGGGTCGATCCCGAGCTCCTTCATCGCCTTGGCGAGGTCCTTCTTGGGGTACTTGCCGGCGAGGGCGAGGCGCCAGAGGGCCGCGTAGGCGGTGTGCTCGGCGTCGACCTCGAAGTGGCGCCGGAGGTTGGGCCGCGAATCGGAGCGGCCGAAGCCGTCGGTGCCGAGCGCGAAGAAGCGGTCGGGAAACCACTTGGCGATCATCTCGGGGAGGGCCTTCATGTAGTCGCTGGTCGCGACGATGGGACCTTCCGCGGCGGAGAGCTGGCTCATGACGTAGGGCACGCGGGCGGGCTCGTCGGGGTGGAGCATGTTCCAGCGCTCGCACTCGAGCGCCTCGCGCCGCAGCTGGACGTAGCTCGGGGCGCTCCAGACGTCGGCCGCCACGCCGAACTTCTCGGCGAGGATCTGCTGGGCGACGACGACATCCTTCAGGAGCACGCCGCTGCCGAGCAACTGGACCTTCCGGCCCTTCTCCGCCTTAAGATCGGACTGCTTGAGCAGGTAGAGACCCTTGACGATGCCTTCCTCTACACCCGAAGGCATGCCCGGCATGTCGTAGCCTTCGTTGTACAGCGTGATGTAGTAGAAGCAGCTCTCCTGGTCCTGGTACATGCGCTTGAGGCCGTCGTGGATGATGACGGCGACTTCGTACGCGTACGCGGGATCATAGACGCGGCAACTCGGCACGACGCTGAAGAGCAGCGGGCTGTGGCCGTCCTCGTGCTGCAGGCCTTCGCCGTTGAGCGTGGTGCGGCCGGCGGTGGCGCCGAGGAGGAAGCCCTTGGCGCGGCTGTCGGCGGCGGCCCAGATGAGGTCGCCGACGCGCTGGTAGCCGAACATTGAGTAGTAGATGTAGAACGGGATCATGTTGACCCCGTGATTCGCGTAGGCCGTGCCCGCCGCCGTGAAGCTGGCGAGCGAGCCGGCTTCGTTGATGCCTTCCTCGAGGACCTGGCCGTCCTTCGCCTCGCGGTAATGCATCTTGGTGATCTTCGCGGCGATGTCGACCGGCTCGTAGCGCTGATCCACCGAGGAGTAGATGCCAACCGCGCCGAACAGCGTGTCCAGGCCGAAGGTGCGTGCTTCGTCAGGAATGATCGGAACGATCTTGTGGCCGACGCCCCAATTCTTTCCCTTTTCAGGATCCGGCTTGTCGGCGATCAACTTTCCCAGCACGGCATTGAAGGCCACCGTCGTCGACGGCGGCGGCTTGCGGGTGGACGCCTTGAGGTGATCCGCGAAGAGCTCCAGGGGCGGGAGCTGCTCCTTCGGCGCGCGGACGACGCGTCGGGGAACGTAACCGCCGAGAGCCTTGCGGCGCTCGTGGAGATATTCGACCTCGGCGCTCTTCTTGTCCGGGAGGTAGTAGGCCGGGTGCTCCGGATCGAGCTTGCTGTCCGGGATCGGAATGTTCAGGCGATCCCGGAATTTCCGGATCTGCGTTTCCTTGAAGTCCTTGGTCTGGTGGGCGGCGTTCTTGCCCTCGGACATGTCGCCGGTGGCCCAGCCCTTCACCGTGTGGGCGAGGATGGCCGTGGGCTTTCCGTTGGCTCGGGTGGTGGCCTGATGGTACGCCGCGTAGATCTTCAGCGGATCGTGGCCGCCGCGCCGCAGGCCGCGGATCTGGTCGTCGTTCAGGTGCTCGACGAGTTTCGCCGTCTCGGGATAGCGGCCGAAAAAGTGCTCGCGCGTGTAGGAGCCGGGCTCGACGACATACTTCTGATACTCGCCGTCGACGACCTCCCCCATGCGCTTGACGAGGAGGCCGCTGTCGTCGGCCTCGAGGAGGGGGTCCCAGTCGGAGCCCCAGATGACCTTGATGACGTTCCAGCCCGCGCCGCGGAAGACGGCCTCGAGCTCCTGGATGATCTTGAAGTTGCCGCGGACGGGGCCGTCGAGGCGCTGCAGGTTGCAATTCACCACGAAGGTCAGGTTGTCGAGGCCCTCGCGGGCCGCGATGGAGAGCGCGCCGAGGGACTCGGGCTCGTCGCATTCGCCGTCGCCGAGGAAGGCCCAGACGCGCGAGCCGCTCGTGTCCTTGATGCCGCGGTTGAGCATGTAGCGGTTGAAGCGCGCGGCGTAGATGGCGTTGAGCGGGCCGATGCCCATGGAGACCGTGGGGTACTCCCACATCTTCGGCATGAGCCAGGGATGCGGGTAGGAGCTGAGGCCCTTGCCTCCCGTTTCCTGGCGGAAATTCTCGAGGTTCTCCTCGGTGAGGTAGCCCTCGAGGAAGGCGCGGGCGTACATGCCGGGGGAGGCGTGGCCCTGGAAGTAGATCGAGTCGCCGGGCTGGCCGTTCTCGCGGCTGCGGAAGAAGTGGTTGAAGCCGACCTCATACAGCGTCGCGGCCGACGCGTAGGTCGCGATGTGGCCGCCCAGCTCCAACTTGCGCTTGTAGGCGCGGTGCACCATCACCGCCGCGTTCCAGCGGATGATCGCGCGGATCTTCTTCTCGATCCCGAGGTCGCCGGGATACGTGGGCTCCTCGTCGGCCGGGATCGAGTTGATGTAGGGCGTCTGGACGAGCTCGGGGAGCTCGACCGCGTTGCTCAGGGCGCTCAGGTGAAGCTGGCGGACGATGTAGCGCGCGCGCTCCTCGCCGTGGTAGACGCGCAGCTGCTCGAAGGCCTCGAGCCACTCCGACGTCTCCTGAGGGTCGCGGTCGACGCCGCCGATCTCCTCCTCGGTCTTGGGCTCCGCCGGCTCTTGGATGTCGCTCATGCCGCTCCCGTGAAATAATTCGTCCAGGCAATTTTACCGCGTTTGGAAGATGCCGACAACCCATTACTTCGCGAGAAGGACGCTGATGTTGTCCGAGAACTGGTTGACGACCGCGACGTCCGGCAGCCCGTCCCGATTGAAGTCGGCGATCACGATCCCGCGGGGGGCGCTCCCGACGGTGATCGGCGCGGCCGCGGCGAAGGATCCCGCCCCGTCGCCCTTCAGGAACGACAGGGTGTTGGCGTTGAAGTTGGACGTGATCAGGTCCTGGCGGCCGTCGCCGTCGAGATCCGCGGCCCGGATGGCCATCGGGAACACGCCGGTCGGCGCGGTGGGGGTCGCCGCCGCCGCGAAGCCCCCGCTTCCGTTCCCCAGGAAGATCGAGACGTTGTTCGCGTTGGAGTTCGCGACGGCCATGTCCGTCCGGCCGTCTCCGTCGAAGTCGCCCGCGGCGAGGGAGCGCGGCTCGGAGCCCGCGGCGACGGGGCTGCCGGGAGCCGCCGCGAAGGCGCCCCCGCCCGCGTTGAGGAGGACGGTCACGTTGTTGGTGGCCAAGTTTGAGACGAGCAGGCCGGGCAGCCCGCCGCCGAGGTCGGCGAGCACCGCGTCGCTGGGGGTGTCGCCCACGGCGATGGGGCTCGCGGCCGTGGCCGTGAAGGTCCCGTCGTTCGCGCCCAGGAGGACGCTGATCGAGTCGCCGGTCAAGCTCACGGCGACCAAGTCGGCGTCGCCGTCCCCGTCGAGGTCGCCGCCGGTCAGCTGGAACGAGTCCGAGGCCAGCGCGACGGAAGCGCCCGGCAGGACGAAGGTTCCGTCTCCGTTCCCCAGGATGATCGTGACCTGGTTGGCCGCGTTGGTGCCCAGCGCCAGATCGGTGAACGTGTCCCCGTTGAAATCGGCGGCGACGACGGCGCTCGGGGACCCGCCGACCCCCGCCAGAGGAGTTCCGGCCGTGAAGGTGCCGTCGCCGACACCCAGCAGGATCGTGACGTTGTTGCTCGTAAAGGCCGGCACCGCCAGGTCCAGAAAGGCGTCGGCGTTGAAGAAGCCGGCGGCCATCCGGAGCGGCTGGACGCCGACCGCGTAGGGCGCCGCGGCCTGGAAGCCGCCGTCGCGGCAGTGGTAGACGAGGCCGTTCGAGGGGCCCGAGCGCGAGGCGCGCGGGGGCGTCGAAAAGGCGTAGAAGGTCGCGCCCGAAGGCTTGGCTCTCGACACGGTGATGTCGAAGGTGCCCGAGCTCAGGACCGTGGCGGTGCCGGCCGGGACGCCGGCGGCCGTCGGATTCGTGAACAGCTCCACGAGGGCGCCGGGGGCGGCGCGACCGCTGAACGTGGGAAGCGGGTTGGCGTTCGGGGAGGCGGGTGTTACGCTGATCAGGACGGCGTCGAGCATGACGTCGGCCCCGGACGAGCCGCACGCGGGGAGGAGCGCCGCGAGCCCCAGCAGGGCCGCCGAACGAAATTTCATGCGCGGCGATGATAGCAAAAACGTTTCGTCTCGGCCGCAAATGGAGGGATGCATGAGAACCACCGGCCTCCTGGCGGCCCTCCTCCTGGTGCCGGCCTGCGGCGGCGGCGGCGACGACGGGCCGTCGTGGACGGCCTTCTTCCCGCCGATCCCGACGTCCGGCACGGGCGGGACGGTCGGGGGCGGCTTCCTGGCCCCGCTCGCGATCGACGGCTCGGCGGTCACGCACACGATCCCCACCGCCGGCGACGACGCGTCGGTTCGGACGGCGCTGCAGGGGATCCTCGACGGCCCCGGCTCCAGCTTCGTGATCAACTTCGACAACGGCGGGCCCCGCACGGTCGTGCTGTCCGAGCAGATCCGCGTGCCGCCGAACAAGGCGCTGGTGCTCGACGGCCAGGGCACGCTGACGCTGAGCGGGGGCCTCAACAACCGGATCCTGCTCAAGCGCTTCAACACGACGGTGACACTGCAGCGCCTGACGTTCGTCGACGGCCGCGCGGACGACAACGGCGGCGCGATCGAGTTCGAAGACTGGGATGGCCGGCTGACGGTGATCGACTGCGTGTTCACGAACTGCCGGACGCGGAATCCGGGGCCGGACCGAGGGGGCGGGGCGATCCGCGCGTGGGGACAGCGGCACACGCGGATCTCCGGCTGCGTCTTCACGGACTGCCAGGCGAGCAACGGCGGCGCGGTCAACAGCCTGGGCTCCCAGCTCACGATCATCAACTCGCGCTTCGAGCGCAACGTCGCCTTCGGCACGGGAGGCGGGGCGGAGGTCGGAGGAGGCGGAGGAATCGGGGGCGCGGTTTACATCGACAACGTGCACCTGAACGCCGACGCCCCGGAGTTCAATCTGTCCGGCTCGGTCTTCCGGAACAACGTCGCGAACGCGCACGCGGGGGCCGTGTTCGGCTACACGACGGCCGAGGACGTCATTCCCCCGGATCTGGCTCCGGTCTCGCTCACGCGGGTCGACGCCTGCACCTTCAGCGGCAACCAGGTGACGGGGCAGGGCGGCGGCGGGGGGCACTCCGGGGCCTTCTATTCGCAGAACGGGACGCGGGTGTTCGAGGATTCGACGTTCGACGGCAACGTCTCGGCGAACGTGGCGGGCGGGGTCTTCGTTACGGGCGCGGGCGACGTGGGCTTCACGAACTGCACGCTGCGGGGCAACGCGGCGGCGGGGCTCGGCGGCGCGCTCTTCCTGAGCGGCGGGACGACCACGCTCATGAACGTCACGATCGCGGAAAACAGCTCCGCGCTGTTCGCGGGCGGCATCTTCCGCGGCGGCGCGTCGGTCACGATGACGAACTCGCTGCTCCAGAACAACACGGGGACCGACCTCTTCAACGGCTGGAACGTGAACCAGGCGCTGAGCGGGGGAAGCAACAACCTCCAGTGGCCCCAGGGAGGCGCCACGAATCCGGCGGCGCTGCCGGGGATCACGTTCGCGAACGCCGGCCTTCAGGCGCTGGGCGCGAACGGCGGGAACACCCGCACGATGGCGATCACGGGAGTCCCGGCCGCGGGCGGCGGGACGTCGACGGGCGCCCCGTCGGCGGACCAGCGGGGCCAGGCGCGCGGGAACCCGCCGGACGTCGGGGCCTACGAGTTGCCCTAGCCCGTTCGGAAGCTGCCCGGCACGATCCGAACGGTTCGCGTTCGGAAGTGGACAGGCAGGAACCGAACGCTAAGCCTTCTTCTTGAGGTTGGCGGCGAGGAGGTCGAGGAAGGGCTCGGTGGGGAGCCAGCTGTCCTTGGGCGGCTCGAGGTCGCTGTGGACGGAGCGGGCGAGGTCCTTGGTCATCTTGCCCGACTCGACGGTCTCGACGCAGACGTCCTCGAGCTTTTTGGCGAAGGCCTCGCCGGCGGGGTTCTGGTCGAGCTTGGCGCGATGGGCGATGCCGCGGGTCCAGGCGTAGATGGACGCGATCGGGTTGGTGCTCGTCACCTTGCCGGCCTGGTGGTCGCGGAAGTGCTTGGTGACGGTGCCGTGGGCGGCCTCGGCCTCCATCGTGACGCCGTCGGGGCAGAGCAGCACGGAGGTCATGAGGCCGAGCGAGCCGAAGCCCTGGGCGACGGTGTCCGACTGGACGTCGCCGTCGTAATTCTTGCAGGCCCAGAGGATGCCGCCGTCCCACTTGAGGACCTGGGCGACCATGTCGTCGATGAGGCGGTGCTCGTAGGTGAGGGAGCGCTTCTTGTACTCGGCGGCGAACTCCTTGTCGAAGACCTGCTGGAAGACGTCCTTGAAGCGGCCGTCGTAGACCTTGAGGATGGTGTTCTTCGTCGAGAGATAGACGGGGAAGTTCACGAGCAGGCCGTACTGGAAGACGCTGCGGGCGAACTCGACGATCGACTCGTCGGTGTTGAACATGCCGAGGCCGATGCCGTCGCCCTTGAAGTCGTTGATCACCCACTCCTGCTTCTTGCCGTCCTTGCCTTCCCAGACCATCTTGAGGGTGCCGGGGCCGGAGGTGCGGACATCCTGGGCCTTGTACTGGTCGGCGTGGGCGTGGCGGGCGACGACGATGGGCTTGGTCCAGGCGGGGACGAGCTTGGGGACGTTCTTGCAGACGATGGGGGCGCGGAAGATGGTCCCGCCGAGGATGTTGCGGATGGTCCCGTTGGGGGACTTCCACATCTTCTTGAGGGAGAACTCCTTCACGCGCGCCTCGTCGGGCGTGATGGTGGCGCACTTGACGCCGACCTTGTGCTCCTTGATGGCGTTGGCGGCGTCGACGGTGACTTTGTCCTCGGTGGCGTCGCGGTTCTGGACCCCGAGGTCGAAGGTCTTGAGGTTGAGCTCGACGAAGGGATGGAGGAGCTTGTCCTTGATCCAGTCCCAGATGATCCGGGTCATTTCATCGCCGAGGATCTCGACGATGGGGCCGGCGATCTTGGTTTTCATGCCGGGAAGGATAGCACGGCGGGGAGATTCAATCCAGCGAACGGCCCTCCTCCGCGCTGAGGGTGAGGGGGGGCGCTTCGGAGGGCCAGGCTACGGGCGCAAACGGGCGGCCGGTGGTGGACGCGATGGGGATCGAACCCACAACCTCATCATTGCGAACGATGCGCTCTCCCAATTGAGCTACGCGCCCGCGACCGGCCGTCCGTTCCGCGAGGGAATATACCGAGAGGGGCGGGAGGTGTCAACCTCGCTGGACACGGGACGGGCCGGGCGGATAGACTCGGCGATGTCGTTTTTGCGCGTCGGCGGCGGTCCCGGGGCGTTGAGTAAGTAACGCCGGGGGGGACCTCATGCCGGACCCAGGTCGGGAGGCCATGTCGGACATCATTTCGGCCAAATGCTTCGGCTGCGGCCACATCGTCAAAGTGCCCTCCGCGCTCGGCGGCAAGAAGGCCCGCTGCCCCAAATGCACCAATACGATCGTCATCCCCGCGCTGGCCGAGACGTCCGACGAGATCGTCACCGACGACCAGCTTCCTGAGGTGGCCCGCGACGGCGAGGTTCTCGAGGGCGAGCTGGTCGATCCCGAACCGGAGCCCGAGCCGGCCGCCCCGGAGTCCCGCCGCGACCGCGTGAGCTCGGGCGCCTACCGCCGCGTCCCGCCGAAGGACTCCTCCAACCGGAGCGGCACCCGCATGCCCGGGCAGCGCGGCGCCCCGCCCAAGAAGGCCGCCAAGGGCAACGGCGCGGTCATCGGCGTGGTGGTCGCCGTCCTCGTCGTCGGCGGCATCGCGGCCGGCCTGGCCCTGAGGCCCGCGAAGACCGAGCCCCCCGTCAAGACCAAGCGCGACGCGACGACCGACGACCCCAAGAAGGACCCGGGGACGCGCACCGCCGCCGACGACGCGCTCGAGGCGCGCTGCCGGGAATACATCAGCGCCTTCAACCGCGGGCAGGTGGCCCAGGCGGCGCTGTTCTACGATCCGGCGCCGAACCGCGAGGTCCAGCAGGCCGTCGCCCGCCTCATGAGCGACAGCCCGCAGTACAAGTCCGCCGAGTTCAAGCGCACGTCCGCCGCCGAAGGGCTCACGGTCTTCGTCTGCGAGTACGTCGCCGGCGGCGCGGCCGCGCAGGGCAAGGAAGTCACGCTCCGCTGGAAGCAAGTCGGCGACGACTGGTTCATCGCGGACCGGCCGTAACCGGCCCGTTCCACCACCGCAGCTTCTCGAACATCCGCTCCTGGACGATGCGCGCCCGCCGCTCGCAGGACGCCACCTCCTCGTCGGCCGATCCGGCCCGCTCGCTCGACGAGACTTTCACGACCAGCATCCGCCCGTTCCGGAAGCGGACCAGCTCGCAGCGGGCCCCCGTCGCGGTGTGGTGCCGCACCGTGTAGCCCGCGTCGTCGTGGCCGGGGTCGTCGAGGATCGCCGATTTCCCGAACGCGGGCTTCAACGCCCAGTTCTCCTCGCGGCGGCGGCGGGAGTCGAAGTCGACCCGCGCCTGATCGACGCGGACGCTGAGCCAGAGGGTCTGGCGCGGCCGGAGGAAGGTCGCGTGGGTTTCGTAGCCGAGCAGGGCGTCGAAGCGGTTCTGCCGCGCGGTCCGGTGGCCCTCGAACGGGAGGTTGATCTCCCGCAGGTCGTCCGGGGTCAGGTAGGGGTCGGGCTCGCCGTCGATCGTGAAGAGCGTGGCCGTGAACGCCGTGAGGATGATTTCCAGGATCGTGATCGCCGCCGCGAAGCGCCACATGCTCAGTAGTCCGTCCGCGCCGCGAGATGGGCGGTGATCTCCTTGAGCACCGGCCCGAGCTGCAGCACGATCGCGTAATGCCCGCCCTTGAGCCAGCGGATCGCCGGCCGTCCCGCCGCCTCGTGAAAGCGCTCCGTCGACGCCCGCGGGATCACCTCGTCGGTCTCCGCGTTGATGAGCAGGAGCTCCTCCGCCCGCAGACGCCCGGCGAAGGTGAGGGGATCGATGTCCTTCAGCATCTCGCGCAGCCGCGGCTCGCTCAGTCCCGCCTCGCCGATCTTCTTCCGCGCCAGGGCCGTCTCCTTGCACGGATTCATCAGGATCGCCGGGAGGTCGCCGCCCCCGATCACCAGCACGCTGCGGCCGAAGCGGTCGTCGACGCCCGCCGTCAGCCCGCCCACGATCGCGCCGAGCGAGATGCCCACGATGCCGACGCGGGACGGCTCCACTTCCGGCCGCGCGGCCAGCCAGTCCCCCGCGCGCCGCGCGTCCATCACCGCCTGGCGCAGGCCGGCGGCCATGGTCTCGACGTCCCCCTCCATGAAGACTTCCTTGCGGTCCTTCCCGAGGGGCATGCGGGGGCCGTAGTAGGGCATGTACATGAGGAGCGCGGGAATGCCGCTCTCCGCGAGCCGCTGGCCCACGACCTCCAGCATGTCGAAGCGGCCGCCGAGCCAGTGCAGCAGCAGCGCCGCGGGACGTCGCGGGCCCGCCGCGGCCGGCTTCCAGTAGCGGCACCACACCGTGTTGTTCGGCTCGACGGCCGTCTTCAGGGCCGAGGGGAACGTGAGCCAGGACACGCTGAAGACGTCCGTCGCCTTCGTCTCGCGGAGGTCCCAGCGGAAGTCGGGATCCTTGAACTCGTAGCGGCCCAGCAGGTCCGCGAGGGCGGGATCCGGAGGACGTCGCAGCGGCCGGCAGGCGGTGACGCCCGACTCCACCTTGAGCGGGGGAGCGTCCTGGACCAGCAGGACGAGCGCGAGGGCGATGCGCATCTAATGAATTGTACGGCCGGAACGGGGCTAGCGCCGAGACTTCGTCCGGGGCCGGGCGGCGTCGAGGATCTCGCGGGCGCCCTTGGAGAGAAGGATCGTTTCGAGCGCCTCCGCCACGCCGGCGGGATCGTCCATCATGCCCGACTGCTTCTCGCGGAGCACGCGGAGGCCGTCGAGGCTCGCCAGGCAGGCGGTCAGGGTGAGGACGCCGTCGGGCGTGGCCTCGGCGTAGGCGCCCATGGGGACCTGGCAGCCCCCTTCGAGGCGGCGCTGGAGCTCGCGCTCGGCCGCCACGCAGGCGGCGGTCGTCGGGTGATGGATCGGCGCGAGGAGCTCGCGCATGGCCTCGTCGTTCTCGCGGATCTCGAGGGCGAGGGCGCCCTGGCCCGCGGCGGGGACGAGGACTTCCTTCGACAGCAGCTGGGCGGGGATGCCGCTCTCGGGGTGGAGGCGGCGCAGGCCGGCGGCGGCGACCACGATGCCGGCCAGGCCGCCGCGCGCGCCGTTCAGCTTCTCGAGGCGGGTGTCGAGGTTGCCCTTGAGATCCTCGAAGACCAGCTGCCGGAAGATCGAGCGCAGGATGGCCTGGCGGCGGAGGCTCGACGTCCCGATCCGGGAGCCGGGCGGCAGCTTGTCGATCGGCATCGCGCCGCGGCCGATGAAGACGTCCGCCGCTTCCGCGCGTTCGGGGACGGCGCCGAGGACGAGGCCTTCGGGGAGCTCGGAGGGGAGATCCTTCAGCGAGTGGATGGCGATGGAGACTTTGCGGGCGAGGAGGGCGCGCTCGATTTCCTTGGTGAAGAGGCCCTTGCCCGAGACGCGCAGCTGGGCGGTGGTCTTGAGGCGGTCGCCCGTGGTCTTGATGGGGACGACCACGAACTTGATTTTGGGGTGCAGCTCACGGAGCCGCCGCAGGGTCAGCTCGGTCTGAGCGAGAGCGAGGGGGCTTCCGCGCGTGCCGACTTTGACGGTCAGACTCTTCAATCCGGGATTCCTTTAAGGGGGCGGGGAAGGCGTCGCGGGTGGGGTGATGAGTCTGAGATTTGCGTAGTCTATCAAAACGGGCTCCGCGTGTCAATGGGGGTATCCTTTTGCCGCTGCGCTACCCATTCGGAATCAGCTGGTTACAAGCGAGTCGCGGATCCTGTCGGAATTCTGATTTCTCGGGGCGAAGAGGGTCGCGCGTCGGGGTTTTGGAGGAGGAAGTCGAGACAGACCGTGGGCGGGTGGTTAATTTGTGATCTACGCATCCTATCAAAAGGGGGCAGGGGAGTCAAGGGGGGTACTATTTTATCGCGGTGTTAGTCTTTGATGCCGAAGAGTTTGCGCACGAGGTCGGATATTTGTTGGGAATCGGAATTCAGGCCGCCTCCGCGGAGGGCTTCGGAGGGGGCGTGGAGGATCTTGTTGACGAGGCGGCGGGTGAGCTCGGTCACCTCCGCCTTCTGGTCTTCGCTCAGGCCGTTGAGCCGCGACAACGCCCGCTTCGTCTCCTCGTCCCCCATCGCGTGCAGGCGCTCGCGCAGCGTGGTCAGCAGCGACGTCGCGTCGAGCGGCGTGACGTCCTTCAGGAAGTCGCGGGCCTCCTGCTGGATGATGGGCTCGGCGCGGGAGGCCTCGCGCTCGCGCTCGACCAGGTTCTGCCGGACGATGGCCTGGAGGTCGTCGATGTCGTAGAGGTACACGTTCTCGAGCTGGTTGACCTCGGGGTGGATGTTGCGCGGCACCGAGATGTCGATGAAGAACATGGGCTCCTGGCGCCGCGCGGTCATGGCGTCGCGCGCGAGGGCGGGCGTGACGACGAAGGTGTCGGCGCGGAGGCAGGCGATGACGATGTCGCAGCGCGAGAGCACGAGCGGCAGCTCTTCGAGCCCGTGGGCCGAGCCGCCGCGGGGCTCGGCCAGCGCGCGGGCGTTCTCGAGCGTGCGGTTGACCACGAGGAGGCGGGTGAGGCCGCGGGTCCGGAACGCCTCGACGGTGAGCTCGGCGGTCTCGCCGGCGCCGAGGATGGCGAGCGTCTTCGTGCCGAGGTCCTGGAAGATCTTGCCGGCCAGGCGCGCGGCGACGGCCGACACCGAGGTGTTCATCTCGCCCAGCGAGGTCTCGGTGTGCACGCGCTTGGCCACCGCGAGGGCCCGCTGGAACAGGCGGTTGAAGATCCGCCCCGTCCCGCCCGCCTCCTTCGACGCCACGTAGGCGTCCTTCACCTGGCCGATGATCTGGGTCTCGCCCAGCACCATCGAGTCGAGGCTCGACGCCACCCGGAACAGGTGCCGCACCGCGTCCGGGCCCTCGTGGCGGTAGAGGACCGGCGCGAGCGCCCCCGGGTCCACGCCCTTCCGGACGGCGAGGGCGCGCGCGACCTCCTCCGCCGACGGCGGGGCGCTCTCGTGCGCCGTGTAGATCTCCACCCGGTTGCAGGTCGAGATCACGACGATCTCCGACGCCCCCAGCGCCCCCCGCAGGTCCGCGAGGGTCGCGGGCAGAGTCCGTTCGTCCACCGCGAGCTTCTCCCGAAGCTCCACGGGGGCGCGGGTGTGGTTCAGACCCGTGACGCAAAGATCCATCTAGCGGAACTGGTGGAACCCGCTCCAGAAGATGCTGGCCCAGAACGTGACCATGACGAGGAAGAAGCCCGCGATCGACGCGAGGGCGACGCGCCGGCCGCGGAACTGGGGACGTCGGGACAGGACCAGGACGCCCACGTAGAGCGCGAACGTGAGCGTGCTGAGGATGATCTTGGGATCCAGGCGGTCGAACTTGCGGTCGTAGACGTTCCGGGCCTGCGCGTAGCCGACGAGGATGCCGCCGGCCAGCAGGATCGCGCCGACGGCGAGCGCGCGGAGATTGATGCGCTCGATCGACTGCAGCGGCGGCATCAGGCCGAGGATCGAGGCGTGCTCCTTCAGCTGCCGCTGCGCCACGATGTAGAGCACGCCGGAGACGAAGGCGATCGCGAACGCGCCGTAGGAGCCGATCGCGGTGAACACGTGCAGCGCCGTCCAGGCGCTCGGCTGGGGCGTCGTCGCCTCGCTGCCCGGCGCGGCCAGGAGCGCCGCCGACAGCAGCGTCGTGACGAAGGCCAGCGGCAGGGTGCCGACGAGCAGCACGGAGAGCTTGCGGAGGGCGTCGAGCCCCAGCGCGACGCCCATCGTGGCCGTGGAGAGCGCGAGGAAGGCCTCGGGAGCGCCGGTCACCGGGAAGTGGCCGGTCCTCGCGCCGAGGGAGACCAGGACGAAGAGGTGGTAGGCCGCGCCCATCAGGCCGGCCAGGCGGGCCTGGGCGAGGCGGCGGCGGTCGCCCGCGCGGGTCGCGGCGAAGCCCGCGGCGGTCCCCAGCGCGTACAGCAGGGTCCCCCCGGCCAGGAAGAGCCACTCCAGCTTGCTCATCGCAGGTCCGCCTTCCGCAGAAGCGCCTTCAGGCGCCGCGTCCGCCCGGGCGAGGGCGGGATTTCGCTCAGGATCTTCCGCCGGCGCGCCCCGAGGCGCCGGGCCAGGCCGCCCAGGGAGGCCGGCAGGACCTCCTCCAGGCGCTCCCGCAGCGCCTTCGCCAGCGACGGGCTCAGCCCCTCCGTCGACACGGCCACCGTGACGGGGCCGCGGCGGGCCACCGAGGGGACGATGAAGCTGCAGAGCTCCGGGACGTCGACCACGTTCACCGGGATGCCGCGGCGGCGGCAGGCCTGGTAGACGGCGCGATTCACCTCCGGCGCGTCGGTGGCGGCGATGGCGAGGACGTGGCCGTCGACGTCCCCCGCCCGGAACGGCCGGCGCCGCACCGCGGCGCGGAGGGCCCGGAAGCCGGGAAGGAGCGCGGGGCTGATCACGGTCAGGAGCGCGCCCGCGCGCGCGAGCGTCTTCGCCTTGCGGAGGGCGACGTCCCCGCCGCCCACGACGAGGCAGCGCTCGCCGCCGACTTTCAGGCTCACCGGATAGTACATGGAGGAGCCGATTATAGCGTCGCCGAGACCGCTTACCAAGGGCGGGGCCATTTGCTATCATCGCGGGTGGTGTCCGAGACGCGCGTCATCGCGGTGAATCCCGGGCGTTTTACGCCCGAGGAGACGGCGGCGGTCGTCGAGTCCCTCCGGGCCGGCGGCGCGGCGGCGGTGCCGACCGACGCCCTCTATGCCCTGGTCGCGCGGCTCGATCTGCCCGAGGCCGCGGCCCGGCTGAAGGACGCGGGGAGCGTGGCGAGGCTGCTGGCGAGCCGCGACGACCTCCGCACGCTGTCGCCGTCCGCCCTGCGGCTGATCCGGCGCTTCTGGCCGGGGCCGCTGACGGTGGTGCTCGGCGATCAGGCGTTCCGCTGCCCGAACGATCCGGTGGCGAAGGATCTCCTGCGCCGGGCGGGAGCGCCGCTGGGCGCGGTGGAACTGGCGGACGTCGGGGCGGGGAAGGCGGACGTCCGTCTCGACGCGGGGCCGACGCGGCAGAAGTCGCCGTCGACGGTGGTGAGGATCGGGGGGGCGCGCGCGGAGCTGCTCCGGGAAGGGGCGATCCCGCGCTCGATGATCGAGGAGGCCGACCTGTTCACGATCCTGTTCGTGTGCACGGGGAACACCTGCCGCAGTCCGATGGCGGAGGCCCTGATGCGGAAGCTGCTGGCCGACCGCCTGAACGTGCGCGAGGACGAGCTGGCGGCGAAGGGCTACCGGGTGATCTCGGCCGGCACGGGCGCCCAGGCGGGCGGGGCGGCGACGGAGGAGGCCGAGATCGCGGTCCGGGCGTACGGGGCGGACCTCTCGCGCCACGCGTCGCGGCCGGTCTCGATGACCCTCGTCGAGGAGGCGGACCGCGTCTACGTGATGACGCCCCGCCACAAGCGCGACCTGGAGGAGTGGATGCCCGAGCAGGCCGCGAAGATCCAGCCGCTCGATCCCCGCGGCGCGGCGGTGGAGGATCCGATCGGAGGCGACGCGTCGGTCTACAAGGCCAGCGCGAAGCGGATCCGCGACGCTCTCCAGGAGCGCTTGAAGGACATTCCCTAAGGGGATCCGGAGATGCCGGGAGATCCGGAGATGACGACGACCTAGATCCGGGGATGACGACGACGGGAATCCGGGGATGAGGACGAAGCGATGAAAGTGGCGATCGGGGCGGATCACGCGGGGTTCGCCGCCAAGGAAGAGCTGAAGGCCGTCGTCCGCGCGCTCGGGCACACGGTCGTGGACAAGGGGCCGTCGAGCGACGCCTCCGTCGACTATCCGGACTACGCGGTGGAAGTCGCGCGCGCCGTGGCGAGCGGCGACGTCGACCGCGGGGTGCTGATCTGCGGGACGGGCATCGGGATGTCGATCGCCGCCAACAAAGTCGCGGGCGTGCGCGCGGCGCTGGTCGGCGACGAGAAGACGGCCGAGCTGAGCCGGCAGCACAACGACGCGAACGTGTTCTGCGCGGGGGCCCGGACGCTGTCCCTGCCGCGGATCGCCGAGATCCTGAAAGTCTGGCTGTCGACGCCCTTCGAAGGGGGCCGCCACCAGCGCCGCCTCGACAAGATCGCGGGGCTGGACCGCAAGAGCTAGCGGCGGCTCAGGAAGGCGCGGAGCTCGGCCTCGGCGCGGTGGGCGTAGTCGAGGTAGGGCGCGGGCTTGCCGGCGGCGGCCAGCCGCTCCTGGCGCTCGCGGAAGGCGGCGGCCGCGCGGCAGGCCTCGACGAGGGAGCGCGCGACGTCCGCCCGGTGCGCGACGATCGCCACCCAGGCGAACGCCGCCAGGCACGACAGCAGCGCCGGCACGATCAGATGTTCCGCGTCCATTCCCATCCCAGCTGAATACACTTCGGCCAATCGGCGGCCGGACTTCACTTCCATCCGGCGAGGACGTGGAGCTGGGGCAGCACCAGGACGTCGCGCCCCGCCGCCGCGCGCAGTCGGGCCAGGGCGGCCCCGTCGGGCGGCGCCGTCGCGGGGTTCACCGGCGTGGCCACCTGCAGCACCACCGTCATCTCCGGCGGGACGATCGCGCAGGCCTTCGCCACCTCGTCCTCCCGGGTCTCGCGCAGGACGACGATCTTCACGAAGGCGTCCTTCCCGCGCGCGAGCTCCAGGCAGCGCCGCGTCTCGTCCCAGTCCATGCGGACGCCGGGGCAGGACGGCAGCTTGACGTCGAACGCGAACACGTCGATCTCCGGCGCGCAGACCGCCAGGCGGTCGGGCAGCGTGCCGCTGGTGTCGAGGTAGGCCGACATCCCCATCGCGCGGATCCCGCGCGCGAGCTCGCGGACGAACTCCGCCTGCAGCACCGGCTCGCCGCCGGTGACGCTGACGGAGGGATGCGGGCCGAAGGAGCGGATCGCCTCGAGCGCCGCCTCCACGCTCACCGGGTTCCGGCGCGTCTCGCCGCGGAGCGTCCAGACGTCGGAGGCCTCCCAGGATTCCGGGGTGTCGCAGTACGCGCAGCGGAGATGGCAGCCCGACAGGCGGACGAAGACCTGCTTCAGCCCCGCGTACGGGCCTTCGCCCTGGAACGAGGAGAAGACTTCCAGCAGGCGGCCGTCAGGCATCCAGCGCCCTCCGCGACCGCAGGCAGGACTCGCAGGTCCCGCACCAGGTCCGGCCGCCTTCGTAGCAGGGCCAGATGAGATGCAGCGGCGCGCCGAGGCGACGTCCCAGGCGCACGATGCCGCGCTTGTCGAGCGTCCCGGTGTAGCTGACGACCTTCGCGCCGTTGGCCGTCGAGAACGACAGCGCGCGGTTGACGGCCTTCACGTAGGCGGCGGAGTTGTCGGGGAACGTCGCGGCTTCCTCGCGGTTGAAGCCGGTGATCAGCCGCGTCGCGCCGAGCGCCTCCGCGTGGGCCGCCGCGATTTCGATGAAGACGCCGTTGCGGTTGGGGACCCAGACGGCCTTGGCGGAGGCGGTCGACATCTCGTTCCGCGGCAGGCGCGCGGAGCGGTTCACGAGCGAGGTCCGGGTGATCGCGGCGAGCCAGGGGAGCTCGATCACGCGATGGGGCACGCGGTAGCGCCGCGCGACGCGGGCGGAGGCTTCCCGTTCCCGCCGGGCGGCGCGCTGGCCGTAGTCGAAGGTCAGGGCGAGGACGACGTCCATCGCCTTCGTCGCGGCGGCGAGCGAGACGGTGGAGTCGAGGCCTCCGGAGAGGATGGCGACGCCTTTGATCCCGCGCATGCCGCGGATTATAGGATGGGGAACGGCGAAGGGATATCCTGGAATCATGCGCTGCTTCGTCGCGGTGGAGGTCCCGGAGGAGGTCCGGGGGCTGCTCGTCCGGGTGCAGGAGGCGCTGCGGAGGGCGGACGCGGACGTGAAGTGGGTGGAGCGCGAGAACCTCCACCTGACGCTGAAGTTCCTGGGGGACCTCGGGGAGGAGGCGGCGGGCCGGCTGGGCGGGACGCTCGCGGCGGAGGCGGCGCGCTGGCCGCGGCTCCGGCTCTCGTTCGGGGGAATCGGGGTTTTCCCGGAGCGGGGAGCGCCGCGCGTGGTGTGGGCGGGCTGCGCGGGGGACGTCGAGCGCCTCGCGGGGCTGGCGGGGGCCGTCGAGCGCGCCGCGGAGGCGGAGGGAGTCGAGCGGGAGCGCCATCCCTTCGTGGCGCATCTGACGATCGGCCGGGTGAAGTCGGCGCGGAACGAGAAGCGGCTGCGGGCGGCGATCGAGAACCAGCGGGTCGTGCCGCTGGGGACGTCGGAGGTGGCGGAGTTGGCGCTGATCCAATCGACGCTGACGTCCGCGGGCCCGGTCTACGAGCGTGTCGCGACGTTCCGGCTGGGATGATCCGACGGCCCGTGAGCGGCCTTCGGCCGCTCACGCATGAACGAAGGCCGCGGGCTGCTTCAGGTTGGTGCGCAGGTAGTTGTCGAGGCCGATGCGGCGGTCGCGGGTGGCCCAGACCTCGGCGAAGCAGCGGGTTTCGATTTCGAGGCCGCGGTCGAGGGAGAGCTGGGCGCCGTCGAGGATGGCGCGCCGGAGGATTTCGTCGACGCGGCGGGAGAGGCCGCCGAGGTCCGTGTCGGGGAGGACGGCGGGGACG
>DASVNH010000265.1:0-43879 GCA_036383955.1 Planctomycetota bacterium
GGCCCGCGGCGCCACCACCGCGGCCACGATGGTTATCCGGATAGGCTCTTAGGACGCCCGAACCGCAGGATGAGCAGTCCGAAGAGGAGCCCGGCTCCCACCGGCCAGAGGCGGGCCGCTTCGGGAAACCGGCCCGCCAAGCTCAGGCCGAAGAGCGCGTTCCCGGCCAGGCCCGCCAGCGCCGCCAGGAGCGTGAAGAATCCGAAGGCCGTCGCCCGCTCCGTGGGTTCGACCCGCTCCGCCACGAGGGCCTTCTCGGCTCCCTCGGCGGCCGCGGTCACGGTCGCCGCGAAAAGCGCCGCGACGACCCCCGCGACGCCCGGCAGCAGGAGCATCGCGGCGTAGGCGCCCGCCGTCAGAAACCAGGTCCCGACCACCGCGGACCGATTCCCCCAGCGGCTCGCCGCCTTCCCCGCCGCGGCCGCGACCCAGGCCTGCGCGATGCCGATCCCGGCCCAGGCCAGGCAGATCTTCCAGATCGGCCACGCCTCCGTGCCGTGCTTGGGCACGATCGAGAGCGTGGCGAGGATGAGCAGCGGGCTCAAGCGGGCGGCCGCGGCCAGGCCGAGGACGGCGACGTCCCAGCGCACGGCCCGGTCCGCCGGCCACCAACCCGCCGACAGGCTCGCCTGGGGCGCGGCCGCGGCGTCCTTCAGGCCCGCGACCAGCGCGAGCTGCAGGAAGGCCGGGATGGCGAGCAGCCCCACCGCGAACGGCAGCCACGCCGGAACGAACCAGGCGACGAGCGCGGCCGTGCCGGCCCCGAGCGTGGCCCCCAGGTGGTCCATGACGCGCAGGCGCGCGTAGGCTGTCGTGCGCGCCGGCCCCGACGTCCAATCCGCCACGAGCGCGTCGGCCGCGGAGCCGCGCAGGCCTTTGCCCAGGCGGTCGAGCACGCGACACCCCACGAGCCACAGAGGCCAGGCCGCCCAGAGGCCGACCGCGATGAGAGGCCGGGCGACCGCGTTGAGGCCGTAGCCCGCGCGGACCCAGGGGACGCGACGTCCCGAGCGGTCGCTCGCGCGGCCCGTGAAGATCTTCAGCAGATGGCCGACCGCGTCGGCCGCCCCTTCCATGATCCCCAGCCAGGCGACGCCGACGCCGGCGGGGAGCAAGGGGCTCACGAAGTCGAGCGTGAAGTCGTTCCAGAAGTGGAGCCAGCCGAGACGTCGCACCGAGGGAGGAAGCGGCATGAGCGTCCAAGCTAGAGGCCCCTGGGCGCTGGCGCCAGATACTTTTGGATGCAGGCCTCCATCTTGGCCAGATGCTGCTTGCCGCCCTCGATGGCGTGGCTGCGTCGAGCCGATCCGGACGGTCTTGCCGGACGCCGCCATCGGCGCGGGACGCTCCGGCGCCGCGCAGGCCGCGGCGAGCAGGAGGAGGAGCGGGCGCGTGGAACGGATCATCAGAGGTCTCCCTACCTGACCAGGAGAAAGCGGGGGCGGGCGATTTGTGGCTCGAATCCGCGTTTCAGGGAGAGGACTCCCGCGGAAACCGGATGACAAGGAGGTGGCCGTCACCTCCGCTTCCGCGCGAACCCATCTCTCTCCAAGGGCTCCCGCCGTTTATGCATTTATAAACAGATTCCTGTCATGTCCGTCCCGCCACCGCTTAAGACCCAAGGAAGGGCGGTTTACCACCAAGGGCGGGGTCAACGCTGGGGAGGCCCCGTGAAGATTTCTCTCAGGCGTTCGCCCCGCCGCGGCGCGGTTCTCATCGTCGTCCTCGGCGTCCTGGCGATCCTCAGCCTGCTGGCCACCAGCTTCGCGACGCTCCAGATCACCGAGCGCCAGGTCTCCCGGAACTACCTCGACACCGTCCGCGCGAAGCTCCTCGCCCAGTCGGGCGTCCAGGACGCCCTCGAACGCCTCACCGCCTCCGCCGAGAGCGGCCGCCTCCAGGACCGCTCCATGCTGTACTGGGGCGACAACGTCTCCGAAACCGGCGCCCCCGACGCCCGGACCCCCCTGGATCGCGCGCGGAATCCCTCCTTCGCCTGGGAGGACGAGAAGATCCAGGATCCGTCCGACGCCCAAACCCGCCCGATGTCGTTTCGGATCGACGGCCAGGACCTCGGCGTGTCCGGGCTGACGAGCGACGGCGCGTACCGCCTCCGCGTGGCCGACTGCAACAGCATGATCCACGTGAACGACGGCCTGGAAGGCGGGCCGGACGGGCTCATCAGCAAGAACCTCCGCCGCGTCCTCAACAACCTCGGCGAGCTGCTCTCCGTGCGCGCGGCCGGCGACCGCGTCCTCGAGGCGCGTCCGGCCGCCGGCTACCGGCTCAAGCGCGAGCTGGAGACGGCCCTGGGCTCCCCGGACTACGCCAAGCTCCACCCCTTCCTCACCCCCGCCGCCTGGGTCGACCGGAGCGTCGCCCTTCCCGTCCCGATCAGCCGCGAGGTCCTCGCCGCCTACCCGGTGAAGTACAACGAGAAACTCGGGATCTTCCGCTACGGCCGCTCGTTCCGCGCGGACGGACGCCCGCTGGAAAAGTCCCCCCTCCTCTTCGCGCCCGACTTCGCCGCGCCGGCCGGGACGGAGCACGCCGTGATGGCCCTCGACGAGCTCAACGCCCAGGTCATCGAAATCGGCGCCCGCGCCCCCGTCAACGTCAACCTCGCCGCCCGCGAGGTGCTGACCGCCCTCATCGCGGACCTCCGCGGCGTGTTCCTCGTGGGACGTCGCAAGCAGAACCCCGGCGGCAACATGTACACCTTCCTCCAGCACCCCACCTACGACAACGATCCCGCGGGAAGGCTCGGCGACGAGTACGGCTTCCTCTACGCCACCCCGCCCTTCCTCCTCCCGGGCCGCACGACGTCGGCCGAGGGCGTCGACGCCTCCAAGGTCGCCGACGAGATCATCGCCTGCCGCCTGAAGGGGACGTCGCCGGGCTGCCCCGGCCTCGACTACGCCGCGCTCTGGTACGGCGGCCCCTTCCGCTCCTGGCGGCAGTTCGCCGCCTTCTGCGACGGCCTGGCCGACGGAGGCCTGCTCAAGGACGAGCGGAAGATCTTCTTCGACTACCAGACCTCCGGCGCCTTTTCCAGCGCGGAGACCGGCCCGGACATCCTGGTCCCCTCCGCCAGCCAGGCCCGCTACGCCGCCCGCGCGATGGCCGACGTCCTCAAGGCCAACTTCAACCCGAACCTCTGCCTGAACGAGACCAACCCGGACGCCAACCTCTTCACGGCCGTCGACAAGACCGACCTGATCGTCAACTCGACGGAGTTCTGCTTCACGTCGATGGGCCTCTTCGACATCGAGAGCGAGGGCCGGGTCCTCCTGCCGCTGAACGGGCCGGACCACCGGATCTCGCGGCAGGCGACGACCGCGGCCCTGAGCAAGATCGCCTGCGTCGTGAAGGTCTTCGACGTCCATCGGGAGACCAGCCAGGCCGACTTCCGGGCCGGCACGATCCTCGACAAGAAGGCCGTCATCGGCCCCGAGCCGGAGGCCAACGCGTCCCGCTGCCGCTGGGGCGGGTGGATGCAGCTCGCGACGACCGGCGGCGAAGGCCGTCATCAGGGCGCCGAGCTGGGCGACACGATGCACGGCCACTTCAGCACGGGCCACGACCTGCATTTCCACGCGGGCGGCGCGCCCGCGCCTCTGAGGCCGACGGCCGGCGACTACCGCAACAACCCGGACCGGACGGAGAAGCAGCCGGGGCCGTACGGGCCGGAGAAGCACGACCTCGCGCGCTCCCGGCGGACCGAGGAGCCCGCGGCCGCCCTGGAGGCCGCCGCCCCCGGCGACCTGAGGATCGACGGGGCGTACGTCGAGCGCGACGCCGCGCTGATGTACGCCAACGGGGAGCAGATCTTCGACCTCGCGGGAACCGTGGCGTACTGGATCAAGCCGTCCTTCCATCCCGAGATGACCGGAAAGCCGCGCACGTTCTTTTCGCTCGACCGCCAGATCACGGCCATGAACTCCGCGGGGAAATCCCAGAACTTCCCGCTCATCCTCGGGCACTGGTTCTTCGCCAGCCACGACGCCCCCGCGGGCTCCGCCTCGCCCAACGAGGACCTCCCGCCCGTCTACTGGAGGTCCCCCTGGCGGCCCGTCTCCATGGCGGCCGGCTACTCGACCTACGGAAAATGGGGCGGCGGCGTCGGCACCGTCTCCCGCTCCCTCCATCACGGCGCCCACGCCGACACCGACCGGGCCGACCAGATCCGCGCCCAGACCTGGACGCACGTGGCCTTCCACTGGGACATGAAGCGGCACCGGACCGAGCTCGTGATCAACGGCCGGCCGGTCCCGGCGGCCCTCAACACCATCAAGGTCCATCCCGACGACAGCAACCGGATCGAGGACTTCGTCGACATCCCCCTTCGCTTCGGGGAGCCTTCGCGCACCACCAGCGTCGGGCGATACTCGCGCAACTGGACCGCGGACGCGACCCTGGACGAGCTGTACGTGTGGAAGGGAAACGCGCTCGACCGCGCGGAAACCCTGTACTCGCGCGGACGCTTCCACGTCCCCCGCGAGGGCAAGGAGGCCGTCTTCACCTCCGCGCCGCTGGCGCTCGGGCGGAATCAGCGCCGGCTCCCCGGCGGCGGCACGATGACGGCCGGCCCCGGCGCCTTCCGGATCCTCGCCGCCGCGTGGACCTGGTACCCGGAATGGACCGACGAGCACGGAGCGCCGAAGGCCTGGGACGTCGGCTTTCAAAGCGACGACAAGCGCGGCGACGACCTCGACGCGGAGGTCGAGATGCGGATGGTCCTCAACGGCAAGGAGACGGGCGCGCCCTTGAGCGACGACGGAGGCGCGTCCGCCGAGGCGCTGTTCGTCGGACCCGGGGACAGCGCCCAGTACCGCCTGCTCTGGCGCCTGCGGCGGGCGGGCCTCGATTCCGCCCTCCTGGGCACGCCGGTGGTGGACGACGTGACGATCTACTACAGCGAGGGCGCGCGCTTCCTGGTCTATTACCTGGACGGGGGGATGCCGTGATCGCCCTGACGCTCCTGCTCCAGCTGACGCCGGGCGCTCCGGAGGAACGGGTCTGGCCGATCTCCGGGACGCTGGCGCGGCCGGACGGGACCGAGCTCCGGATCAGCGCCTCGCGCGTGGAGCGCCGCTGGGACGTCCGCGCCGGACGCTTCCGGGAAGAGCTCTCCGTCGAATCCCGGGCCTCGGCCGGCGCCTTGGTCGAACGGAAGGCGTTCCTGGCCCGCCTGCGCAAAGGGCCCGCGGGGATCTATCAGGTCGCGGTCCGCGAAGAGGACCGGGAAGCGCTCGACGAACGGGTGCCCCTCGGTCCGCCCGGCGATCTCCCCGCCTCCTGGGCCTCCGCGCCGGAGAAGCTAACCGCCTCGC
The DNA here is from genome assembly GCA_036383955.1 of Planctomycetota bacterium. Lineage (GTDB taxonomy): Bacteria > Planctomycetota > MHYJ01 > MHYJ01 > JACPRB01 > JACQFK01. The sequence goes on from DASVNH010000265.1 coordinate 5,334, forward strand.
GCGACCGCCTCCAGGAGTTCGTGAAGGTCGCGAGAAAAGTGGCGCGGGGCGAGCTGCCCGCGACCGCGGACCAGCAGAAGGCCTGGTCGAAGGGGCTGGGAAACGAGGAGCGGATCCTGGCCGAGCTGGCCCTCAAGAGCGATTTCACCGCGACGGCCGCCGTCCTCGGCCGCGTCGGCATGCTCCTGCGGAACGCCCAGCTCTGGGGCGCGCGCCCGGCGGACGACGGCGACGGCGCGTTCCTGGAAGACGACGTGAACTTCGAGACCCTCGACAAGACGCTCGCCGCCGTGCCGGCCCTGGTCGCGGCGGAGCTCAAGGCGTCGGTCGCGTCGCTCCTGGCGCTGCTGACGGCCCGGGCCGCGGACAAGCCCAAGCTTCTGGCGGCCCTCCACGACGCCGCGCGAAAGGCCGTCGGTCCGCTCCAGGGCGCGGCGCCGGACTTCCTCGAGGCCGTGGAGGCGACGTCCCAGGCGGGCGTCGACGACCTCCCCGAGTTGCGAAAGCGCCTCGAGGCCTTCCGGGACGCGCTGGTCGAAGCGCCTTCCAAATAGGAGCCCGACTCAGCGGACCGCCGGGAAGCCGATCACCACGTACGTCTTCCAGCTTGGCGTGCCGTCGTCGGGCAGAGTGAAGATCAAGGTCCTACCGAAGGTCGTGAGATCGTCCGCCGGGGCCGGTACGACGAGCGTCCAGTCCTCGTCGAAGCCCACGATGCCGTCCTTCTCGCGGAGCGCCTGGAAGACGTCCTCGGTGATCAAGTCCCGCTTTCCCCCGAGCCGACTCAGCGGCTTGAACTTCCCGAATTCCTCTTCGTTGTTGCTCTCCAGGTGGTCCCCGATTTCGAGCTGGGCGACATACCGGACGTAGGTCAGCTCCACGGGCGCGAAGGCCTTTCGGATCATCTCCTCGCTTTTGGCGCCCGCGCGGACCCGCTGGATGCCCCGGCGGAGCGCGCCGGGCACAGCGAGGACGCTGTCGACGCGCTTCTGGTGGATCGCCCGAAGCGTCTCGACGCGGGCCAGGTGTTCGAGGTCTTCGGCGTCCGGAGCGGCCTCCCGGGTGGGGTGGCCCCCGCGGAATCCATAGCCCGGAAGACTTTCAAGGGCCAGAAGATGGAGGATCGTCGTCGACAGGCGGCTCTCCTTCCCTACCGGTTCCCAGGAGCCTTCCCGACACGCGTCCGCGTCGCGGCATTGTCCGGCCCGCAGCCTGGGATAAAGGGACTTTGCCGAGGGCAGCGACGGCTTCCGCGTGATCGACGCTTCGTACGAGGCCAGGAGCCGGAGATAGGTCCGCGGCAGATCCTCGCCCGGCCAGGACTCCGGCTCGAGAGCCGGGAGCGTGTCGAGGCGCCGCCGAAGCTCGTCCGCCGCGCGCTGGAGGAGCGCCGGGGACCCCTCCAGCTCCGCTCGCGTCGCGGCGGAGACCAGGGCGAGCCCCACCCAGGCGGCCTCATCCGATCCCTCCGCCGGCGGAGGATCGGCCTCGACCGCGGCGAGAAGCTCCCGCAGCCTCTCCCGAACGGGCAGCTCGTCCTCTTCTCGAACCGGAGGACTGAAGGACCAGGGGCGACGGACGAAGGAGCTGAGCGCGAGGAGCGCGAGCGCGCGGGCCTGGGCATCCCGCGGGGGCCGAGAGAGATAGCGGCACGAGCGGCTCACGATCAGGCTGTACCGCAGTCCGTCCCAGACGTCCGGGCTGTCCGGAGCGTAGCCCGCCGCCGCGAAGGCCGTCGCCGCGAGCGCGCTCCAGCGGCCGACCTCGCCCGCCGACTCCGACTCGCACGGCGGACCCGTGACTTCACGCCCGTTCGGAAGCGCCCGCCCGCATCGGTCCGCGGCCGCGCTCCAGGACCCGTCCTCGTTCTGGTGGCGCGCCAGCCACAGCAATCCCAATTGCACCGCGTCCTTCAGGACGATCTTGGTCCCGTACCTTCCGCCGCCGCCCCCTCCCATCCCGAACGTGTCGTAGGTGCCCTTCCCCCGAAAGGGCTTGTCGCTGACGAAGTCGAGCGAGTCCCCGCTGGCCCTATTCCGTCCTGACTCCGCGGCCCCCGCGAAGGGCCTCTCCATGGGGGAGGGGATCCCCAACGTTTCGCCGAACGGAAGTCGGCGGGAATCCCAGACGACGTCCGATTGGGGCTTCTCCATCTCGGGAAGCTCTCGCAGCCGTCGAGGTCGAAGCACGATGATCGGCTCTTCCGCGGGCTCCGCTTTCCTCGAGTCGCCGCGATAGAACGGATTGTCCCAGCGGAACGTGAACGTGTCGTCCGACGGAAACCCGAAGAACCAGAACAAGATCAAGACGACCGGCCAGACGAAGGTCGCAACGAGCGCCCCTACGAGGTGCAAAGTAACGGACGCCGCCCAGGACAGGAGCCCGACCGTCCAGTTCCCGCGATCGAAACGCCCGCTCATCGCCGTATCGTACTTCCCCCCCTTCCTATTGGGTAGGACCCGGGGGCACCCTTACTTGGACTTGCAGAGCCAGCCGTAGGTGGCGGCGGCGTAGCAGGTGTTCTGGTGGATCGTGAACTCGGCGCTCAGCGGGCAGTTGCGGTTGTCGAACCAGCGCTCGTTCCCGGGCCACTGGTCGATGCCGGGATGGACGGTCTTGTTCGGCCAGTCGTTGTCCCAGGGTCCCATGCCGAAGTCCTTCGCCTTCTTCCACGGGCCGTACGGGATCAGGCCCGGGTGGGGCGTCGGCTTGCCGTTGTACCAGGCGTCCATGTGGAAGACGCCCCGGACGTGGCGCGCGCCCAGCCCGGTCACCCAGGTCTGGTTCAGGGCATTGGTCCCGAGGAAATAGTCGGAGGTCGTGACGACGGCGCCGCGGAACGCCCGGGCCTTCGCCGGGTCGCTCGACTTCGTGAGCGCGTGGCCGACGATCCCGTCCAGGATCCACGGCGTGGTCTGCTGTCCGACCAGCATCGGCATGTAGAACGCGCCGCCCCAGCGCAGGGCCCGCTTCTCGCTGTTCGCGAGCGCGAGCACCTCGCAGCTGGCCAGGACCCACTCGCGGATCCGTTTTTGCAGGTCCGGGTTCCCCTTGCCGCCGAGCACGTAGGCCCAGGGCCCGAACGCCCGGTCGTGCAGGATCTCTTCGCCGACTTTCAGGCCCTCGACGTCCTTCTCCACCCGCGCCTCGTAGTCGGCGGCGCCGGTGAGCCGGAAGAGCTGCGCGGCCGCGTGGCAGCGCGACGTCTTCACCGCGTTCTCATCCTTGGGCCGCGTGTGCGCGACCGCCCACGCGTAGCTCTGCTCGGCCTCGGCCCGCCAGTCCACCTTCTCGGGATCGGTCAGGCCGGCCGACTTGAGGCACCACGCCAGGTGCGCCGCGACCGCGGCGTAGCGGAAGGTCGAGGCGGGATCCTCCCCGGAGATGATCCACTGGCGGTCGGTATCCTCGTACGAAGCCTTGGTCGTTCCGTCCTTGCGGGTGTCGCCCCCGAAATGGTCCCCGCAGATCCGGAGGCCGATGCCGCCGCTGCCCCAGCCCTTCTTCACCAGCTCGCGGCGCAGCCGGAAGCAGAAGCGCGGCAGCCAGGCGGCCTCGTCCAGGATGTCGGGTATCCCGTTGCCGCTCTCCGGAATGTTGAGCTCGCCGTCGCTGAAATTGCCGGGCGCGGTCTCGAACGCGAAGCAGAGCGTCGTCGCCACCGTGGTGTGCGAGTCGTAGCTGTCCCAATCGCCGGCGTCCTGGTACCAGCCCGCGACGTCGATCGGCCCCTTGATCCCGGCTTCGATCTGAGGCTTGTCCACCGGATCCGCGTCGGCGTTCTTCCAGTCGAGCACGCGGGACGTCGTGTAGACCAGCTTCCCCGCGAAGCCCGGCGTGACGAGCGGGTTGTGCGGGGCCGGCCGCTCGAACTCCGTGAACGGCTTCTTGAGGGCGATCCCGCTCCGGTTGTGGTAGAGGCCGCGGGCGGTGACGCGGAACGCCTCGCGATAGACGTCGGCGTCGATCCGGAAGGGGAACGAGCGGCCGACGCCGTCGACGGCCACCGCGTAGGCGCCGGGCGTCGAGAACGCGCTGAAATCGCACTGCCAGACTTCGGCGCAGAGGAAACTGCCCTTGGGGGTGTCGCTCACGAGGCCCGTTTCCTGGCGGTCGGCGGGCGCCCGGAAGGCGACCGTGCCGCTGAAGGCGGCCTTCCCGGTTTTCTGGTCGATGAGCCGGAACGCTTTGCCTTTCAGGCCGGACAGGTCGAGAGAGCCCTGGTCGCCGGCCCAGTGGTAGACGTACGCGAACTTGGCGGGCGAGTCCGGGACGTAGCCGAGCAGGTTGACGTGGACCGCCTCGGAGCGGGAGGTGTCGACGCCGTAGGCGAGCGTGAGCGGCCCGACGCCCGCGTCCGACCGGACCGTGTAGGTCTTGCCGGAGGTCAGGGGCTGGGGCAGATCCAGATAGAGCCAGTGGTCCTTGGCGTGATCGGGGTCCTTGTTGACCGTCCGGTTGTTGGCGGCGTCCCAGCCCTGGACCATCCAGGCGAAGTCGGTGCCTTTGCTCTTCCGTCCGACCTTGCGCGGATGGACGCCCTTCGCGAAGGCGGGATCGTCCGGGCAGGTCACCGTCCAGGCCTCGGCGCGGGACGCGGCCGCGACGTCGAGCGGCGTGATGACGACCTTCTCGCCCTCGTCCCGCCGCTGGCCCTTTTGGTGATGGATCGCGCTCCCTTCCTTGACGTGGACCATGAGGACGCGGTCGGTGAGAGGGAGGGCCTCGGCCTGTCCGAGGAGCAGGAGGATCGCGCAGTCGAGCATGGTGTCCTTTCCGAAACCCGAATAGATACGGTTCGAGACCCGTGTTCGCGTCAGGGAGCCGATCTTCGCGCCGCCACGAGATGGGGCGTTCCGTCGGGATAGGGAATGTCCCAGACCTTCTCCAGCCGGCGCGAGGCCTTCCATTCGGCGTCCGTCAGCAGCCAGAGGTCGCGGGGATCGGCGGACCCGGACGTCGGCGGCTCGACGCGGATCCGGAACGGCGCGAGCTGTTCGTTCACGCCCGCGCCGCGCCGCAGGTCGCGGGGATCGAGATCGGCGAAGTAGACGAAGTAGAGGTAGCCGTTGTGGAGGGCGGGGCTGACCCGCACCCACGCGTCCGGCCCCTGCTCGCGCTTGAGCCGGGCCGCGGCTTCCGCGAGCCCGTGCTGCCATTCGGGGGCGGTCGACTCCATGGTGGGCCCGTAGTACTTCTCCGCGTAGCCGACCAGCTCGAACGGAAAGGCCACGAGGACGATCAGCCCGCCGACGGACGCGACGGGTTCCAGCCAGCGCCGCGGGCTTCCCGGCGCGGGTTGAGACCAGGACTTCAGCGCCAGCAAGCCCAGGGCGCAGAGGATCTCCAGCAGCGGCAGGGCCGGAATGGCCCGGATGGCGTGCGGGTTCTCGAGGGTCAGGCTCGCCGCCACGGGGTAGGCCAGCAGCCAGCCGCCCAGGAATCTGGCGCGCGGATCCCGCCGGTCGCGGATCAGGGTCGCGAGGGCGGCGATCAGGAGCGGGGCGTAGTAGAAAGGGCAGGCGCCGCCGGCCGTGGAGTTGTGCCGCGGGTTGGGATCGCCGTTCAGGAACAGGAAGTCCGGCAGGAAATAGCTCGCGTAGTTGTACGCGAACACGAACGGGACGAGCAGCGGGCGGTGCCGGATAACCGTCCCGGCCCAGCCCCCCGCGTCCCGCGCCTTCAGGAACGCGACGGCCCGCTCGTTCTCCAGGTAGCCGGAGAGGATCATCCGGTCGTGCACCCGCTCCTGCTGGGTGTCGGTCGCCACGAGGTAGAGGTTGGGGCCGACGACGACCGCCAGGGCGAGCGCGGCCCCCAGGGCGGGCCGGCCGATCCGCCGCAGCGCGGCGAAGTTCGCCGCGACGAACACGGCCAGCAGCAGCGGCACGAAGACCTTGGCGACCGGATAGGCGTAGGTGGCCAGGCCCGCGAGCACGGCGCCGCCGAAGAGATAGCGGGGACGCTCCAGGCCCTCCCACAGGCACCAGACGGCCCACACCGTCAGCGCGGGAAGGCTGATGGCTTCGAAGCCGATGCGGCTGAATTGGAGGTGCCAGGGCGACAGGGCGAGGAGTCCCGCCGCGAGGGCGGCCGTCCGGAGATCGAAGAGCTTGCGGACCAGCCGCCAGGTCCCGGCGATGGCGAGCAGGGCGAAGACCACCGACGGCAGCCGCGCGGCGAAGATCGAGGGATCCAGCGCCAGGGCGAACGGGATCGACGCGTAGAGATAGACCGGCTGATAGACGATGTGGCGGGCTCCCCAGAATTCGTACGAGCGCTCCTCGGAGTACAGCGGGAGCGTCACCCCGCTCAGGTCGGTGCCGGTGCGCCCGATGGAGCGGGCGTTCGCGGCCAGCGCCACTTCGTCGCAGTAGATCCCGGGGGGAGCCTCCTCCAGCCGGTAGAGGCGGAGCGAGGCCGCGACGACCAGGATCACCCCGAGCTGAGCCGCGGGCCGGCTCCAGAACCCGGCGATCCGGGACGGGGCGGACTCGGGCGACGTCTGCTCCGGCATGCGGCGCTACCGGAGGGATTTCCCTTCGCCGCGGATCGGCGTCAGGATCATCTGATCGATCCGGAAGCGGGACGCGTACGAGCCGATGAACAGCGCGTTCTTGAGTGGCACGCCCCACTCGTGATACGCGCTGACCTTCGCGTACTCCGCCGGCCAGTCGATGACGGAGCCGCCGTCGACGGCGACGGTGAAGCGGTCGCGGCGGACCGTGTACACGACCGTCGACTTCCGTTCGGGCAGGAGCCGCGTTCCCCGGGACGTCGTCGGATTCTCCATGAACCCCTTCCCCGCGATCAGGTCGATGCCCGCGGTGTCGCCGTCCTTCATGCCGTCGAGGATCGCGACGAACTGGCGGCCTTCCGCGACGAGGCCGACGTTCAGGGAGTCGATGCCCGCGACGCGGGTGACGTCGAGCTTGAGCGAATACTCGTCCGGCGGCGCGTAGGGGATCTGGAGGCGGCCGAAGGGCAGCTCCGGCGTGATCAGCGCGGAGCCGTCGCGGCGCCACTCGCCCTTCACCTGGTCGCGGGCCGGATCGATCAGGGCGAGCAGGTCCACGCGCCCCGGGGAGGGCACGACCTCGGGCTTTTCGTCATACCAGGTCCGAACCACCGCCGCGCCGATCAGGAGGAGGAGCCCGAACAGGGCGATGTCCAGCGTCTGACGCCTTGACACGTCCCCTCCGGTTTTCCCTTACTCAGAGAGACATAAACATTGAACAGAGGCGCGTAGGATAGTACAAATCGCGGCCGCATCAAGAAATTTCCCGGGAGATCCCATCGACACGACCGCGGCCGGCGTCTTTCCGCGCGAGGTCCGGGCGACCCGCGCGGAGGAGGTCGGGGTCTGGATCGTGGGAGGCGGCTTCCTCCTCGCCGTGCTGGGCCGTCTCGACTTCGTCAACGGGCCCTGGTTCCACAAGTGGCTCTTCCGCGACCTGTCCGTCGCGGCCACCGCCGCGCTCTTCTTCCCCTCCCTGCTGGCGATCGCGTGGGCCCTGCGCCAGGCGGAAGGCCCGGCGCCGCGCGCGCGCGGCCCGCTCCTCGCGCTGACGGCGGCGCACCTGGGGCTCCTCCTCGCCGGCGTTTTGGCCGAGCCGCTGCTGTTCGAAAAAGTCCGGCGGATCGTCGTCTCGGCGAACGCCACGAGCTACTTCACCGACGCGACCCGCGTCCAGCACCTCGGCACCTGGCTCGCCGGGTTCCATGAGGCCGACCTGGAGCTGCACTCCTCCACCCATCCGCCCGGCCCGATCCTCTTCTACTATGTGCTCATCCGCGTCCTGGGCGAAGGGCCGGCCGCCCTGGCCGGAGGGGCGCTGGTGGGCGTCGCCGCCAGCGCGGGCATTCCCCTGCTCTACGCGTTCGCCTCGCTGTGGACGTCGGACGTCCGGACCCGGCTCACCGCCTGCGCCGTGTACGCGCTGGGCCCCGGCCTGATCGTCTTCCTACCGGAGATGGACCAGGTCTATCCGCTGCTGTCCATGGGGCTCATGCTCTGCTGGGCGCGGGGCGCCGCCGGGGACGACCGGATGTCGCTCGGCTTCGGCGCGACGCTGTTCGTCGCCACGTTGTTCGCCTACAACCTGCTGGTCCTCGGCCTCTTCGTCGTCGGCCACGCCGCCTGGCGGCTCGTCCGGGCCCGGGGAGCGGGCGCCGCGTGGAAGGAGCAGGCCCGCGCCGCCGGGCTCGGCCTGGGCGCGTTTTTCGCGCTGCATCTCCTGTTCGCCTTCGCCACGGGCTACGCGCCGGTCCGGAGCCTCCTGCACGCCCTGGAGATCCAGGCCGGCCACGCGAAGGGACAGGACCGGCCCTACCTCTACTGCGTCCTCTTCAACCTCTACGACTTCTTCCTGGGCGCGGGGATCCTCGCGTTTCCGCTCCTCCTCCAGCACGCCGAGCGGACGTTCCGGAGCCTGTCGGCCGACGACGACGCGGGCGCGATGACCCTGATCGGCCTCGGCACGATCCTCGGCGTCAACTTCTCGGGCCTCCTCAACGCCGAGACCGCCCGCGTCTGGCTCTTTCTCCAGCCCCTCCTCGCGGTTCCCGTCGCCCTCCAGCTGCGGCGGTATTCGACCGCCTCGCGCGCGCTCTCGTTCGCGCTCTTCGCCGTCGTCCTGATCGTCGTCAAGGCCCGCCTGGAGTTCATCCTGCCATGAGCCTGAACGTCCTCGACGCCCCCCCGCGCCCCTCCCGCGGGCTTCTCGACGGCCGATCGCTCAGCGTCGTCATCCCCGCCTACAACGAAGAGCGGCGGCTGCCCGCCACGCTGGCCCGCGTCCGCGCGTTCGCCGCGAGCGCCGGGCTGGACGTCGAGATTCTCGTGGTCGACGACGGAAGCCGGGACGGGACGCGCGAGGCCGTCCTGCGGGCCGCCGCGGACGCGCCGGAGATCCGGCTGCTGACCTACGGCGGGAACCGCGGCAAGGGCTACGCCGTGCGCGCCGGCGTCCTCCAGGCCCGGCGGGAGGCCGTGCTGTTCTCGGACGCCGACCTCTCGACCCCCATCGAGGAGCTGCGCGCGCTGTGGCCCCGGCTCGACCAGGGCTGCGACATCGCCATCGCGTCGCGGAAGATGTCCCGCTCCCGGATCACGGTCCGGCAGCCCTGGCCGCGCCAGGTGGCGGGCCGGGTCTTCAACACGGTCATCTCCACGATCGGCGTGCGGGGGTTCCGCGACACCCAATGCGGCTTCAAGCTCTTCAAGGCGCCCGTCGCCCGGCGGATTTTCTCGGCGCTGAAGACCTCCGGCTTCGCGTTCGACGTCGAAGTCCTGCTGCGGGCCCGCCGCCTCGGCCTCCAGGTCGCGGAGGTGCCGGTGCGCTGGGAGAACTCCGGCGACTCCCGGGTGAGCTTCGTCCGCGACTCCCTCCGGATGCTCCGCGAAGTGCTCAAGATGCGGACCTGGTTGTGAACGCCGCCGCGGAGGTCGACGGCCTGTCCGTCCTCGACCGGATCGCGGCCCGGCCCGCGGGCGTCCAGCTGGCGGCGGGACTGCTGGTCTTCGGGGCCTGCTCGCTGGCCGCCATGCTCGGCGAGAACGCGACCTTCGACGAAGGCATCCATCTGTCCGCCGGCTACTCCTACCTCGTCCGGGGCGACTACCGGCTGAATCCGGAGCATCCGCCGCTGGGAAAGATCCTCAACGGGATCCCGCTGCTGGCGTTGAAGCCGGCCTGGCCCGCCGACCCGGAGATCTGGCGGAAGGCCTGGCAGGGCGACGTGGGATACAAGTTCCTCTTTCTCGAGGGAAACGACGCCGACCGGGTCCTGTTCTGGGGCCGTCTGCCGACGCTCTTCTGGGGCCTGCTGCTGGTCGGGTCCGTCTTCGCGCTGGCCCGCGACCTCTACGGACCGCGGGGCGGCCTGATCGCGCTGGTCCTGGCGAGCTTCTGCCCGACGCTGCTCGCGCATTCGCACTACGTGACCACCGACACCATCGTCGCCGTCCTCCTGCTCCTGGCCGTCGCCTCCTTCCGTTCCCTCTACGAAGTCGGGGGCTACCGCTGGAGCGTCTACAGCGGGATCCTGCTGGGCGGGGCGCTGGCGTCCAAGTTCAGCGCCATCCTGCTGGTGCCGATCGTCCTGTGGATGGGCGTCGTCAGCCTGTACAAGTCGCGCGCCTGGAGCCGCGATCCCGGCACCTGGCTGAGGCGCCTCACCTACGGATCGCTCACCGCCGTCCTCGCCTTCGCGACGCTCTGGGGGGCGTACGGCTTCCGCCAGCAGCCGGATCCGGACCGTGCGTGGCAGTTCGAATGGAACGACGGCCTGCCCTGGACCGGCGTGTCCGGACGCTTCATGGAGAAGGCCCGCGACGCGGGCTGGCTGCCCCACGCGTACATCCGCGGCTACCTCATGGTCCAGAAACATTCCCAGGAAGGCCACCAGGCCTACGCGCTGCGGCGCTTCTCGGACGTCGGCTGGAGCTGGTACTTCCCCTTCGCGGTCATGGTCAAGACGCCCGTCGGGGCCCTCCTCCTGTACGCCTGGGGCCTGTGGACCCTGCGACACCGCGCGCGCGACGGCCGGGGAGGGGCCGAGTACTTCATCCTGATTCCGCTGATCATTTACGGGGTGCTGGCCGTCCGCAACAACATCAACATCGGCATCCGGCACGTCCTGCCGATCTTTCCCCTCCTCATGGTCCTCGCCGGAGGCATCGAGCTTCCGGACCGGGCGTCCGCGCTCTTCCGCCGCGCCCGCTGGGCCCTGCCGGCCTTGCTCCTGCTGGCGGCCGTCGAGACCCTGTCCGGCGCGCCCTACTTCCAGGCGTACTTCAACGCGCCCTCGCGGCTCCTGGGCGAACGGCACGAGCTGCTCATCGACTCGAACCTCGACTGGGGGCAGGATCTCAAGCGCCTGAAGCGGTATCTCGACGACCAGGGCATCGGCGAGATCAAGCTGTCGTATTTCGGCCTCGGCAGCCCCCGCTACTACCAGGTGCCGCACCAGACGCTGCCGGGGACGAACGCCTACACGCGCTTCGAAACGGAGTTCAAGCCGGCCGACGCGTTCAAGCCGGGCGACGTCGTGGCCATCAGCGCCAGCAACTTCGTCGGGCTCCGGCTCGACGACCCGGGGATGTACCTGAGGCGCTTCGGGAAGCTCAAGCCGATCGCCGTCATCGGGAATTCGATCTACGTCTACCGGGTCCCTTGAGCGTCGATTTCGCTACCCAGCGCCGCGCTTTTCGCCCAACTATAAACATGAAGAACAGCGCGATCGCCCTGGCGGCTCTCCTCCTGGCCGCCCCGCTCCGCGCCCAGGACGCGGCCGATCCGGACGTCGTCGCCCTCTGGCTCTTCGACGAAACCGCCTATCCCAACGTCTCCCTGTCGGACGCCGGGCCGCTCCGGGCCGACCTGCGGCTCGTGACCGGCAAGCGCGCCCTCCCCGCCCAGATGCGCGACGGCCAGAGCGGCCTCGTGCCGGGGAAGTTCGGGAACGCGCTGTCCGCTCCCTTCCCGGAGGGCGTCGCCGTCGCCTGGCCCCAGAATCGCACGTGGGTCGACGGCGGGACGTCCTTCGCGTCGGACCGCGGCGACGACGTGCCGGAGCGCTTCAACCTCGGGTATCTGGACTGGACCTTCGAGTTCTGGCTGCGCGGCCACGTCGCGCAGGAGAAGCGCGGCGTCCTCTGGGAGCTCAAGAACGAAACCGTCGCCCGCCACGCGCCCCCGGGCGCGAATTCGCTGGCCGTCGACTCCGGCCGCGGCCGCTTCCTCCTGTCGAGCCGGATCAAGCACGACGCGCCGAAGGTGGATTGGAACGTCGAGCTCGCCCTGCCGAGCGACCCGGCCGCCCTGAACGACGGCGCCTGGCACCACGTCGCGTTCACGTTCAGCGCCGCCGAGCGGCAGGTCCGGCATTACCTCGACGGCCGGCTGAAGCCCCTGCCGGAGAAGGGCGGCTTCCTTCCCCTGATCGGCCAGCTGGTGTCCATGCGCGTGGCCGGCGACGGCTTCGCGGGCGCGATGGACGAGGTCCGGATCACGTCGCGGGTCCGCTACACGGAGGACTTCACGCCGCCGGGAAGCTTCCGCCGCGCCGCGGTTCCCGCGGACGCGCCGATCCTGACGCCTCCGCTGTTCGCGTCGACGCCCGCCGGCGCCCCCTTCCCGCTCGGGGACCGGAAGCACCTCTTCATCGACGCCTCGCTCCTCGACACCCAGGAGAAGGTGACGCTCAGCGTCAATCCGCCCGGCGAGCGCGAGATCACCGACTTCCGCAACCGCTTCCCCTGGGAGCCCTCGCCCCGCTTCGGCGCGGCGATCCCGGACGTCTGCTCGATCTGGGACGAGGGGGACAAGCTGGCGATGATCTACACGAACGGCGGCATGTGGGGAGGCAAGAGCCACGCCGTGTGCTACGCGGAGTCGGCCGACGGCCTCCGCTGGAGCAAGCCGGAGCTGGGGCTGCAGTCCTGGAACGGCTCCACGCGCAACAACATCGTGCTCCAGATCGCCTGCCAGGGCTCGGTGATCAAGGACCCGCGGCCCGGCGTGCCCGACGGCGAACGCTACAAGTTCGTCGCGTGGTGCATGAACCGCGGCTTCTTCGTCTTCCTTTCCCCGGACGGCAAGCGCTGGCGCCGGAACGAGACGCTCGCGCTCCCGTTCGATCCCGACGGCAGCACGGAGATTTTCTGGGACGACCAGGCGGGGTTCTACCGGGCCTACTTCCGCGCGCTGGGCGCGGGACATCCCGAAAACCGCGACTGGCGGGCCATCGTGCGGACCGAGGTCCGCGACATCCTCAAGCCCTGGCCGTTCAAGCCGTCGAACAAGCCGATCTGGCACGTCTTCGAGTCGCCCAAGCCGGCGGGCGGAGAGTTCCCGATCCTGGACACCGGCGGCGAAGTCTACCGGTTGAAGGCGGTCAAGTATCCCTGGGCGCCGGACGTCTACCTCGCCTTCCCGTGGCGCTACGTGCTGAGCAAGAACGTGAGGCCCGGAAGCTTCCTGATGGTGAGCCGGGACGGCGAGCGCTGGACCCGCTATGAAACGCCCTACTACTTTGAGTCGGGCTTCGAGCTCGAAGGCCGGAAGGTGCAGGAGGCGCTCCTCGAAAACGGCATGGTCCGCCGGGGGGACAAGCTCTGGCAGTTCGGCACGATCCGCTTCACGGAGCACGCGGGCGCGCTGTACGGCGGCGTCGAACACGAAGGCGGCATCCACGACCGGCTGCTGCGCCTGACGCAGCGGCTGGACGGCTTCGTCGCGCTCGAGGCCGGGCCCGACGGGGGCGTCGCGGTGACGAAGCCGCTGACGTTCAAGGGCGGCCGGCTCCGGCTCAATTTCAAGGGCGCCGTAAAGGTGTCGATCCTCGACGCCTCCGGCCAGCCCTGTCCCGGCTTCGAAGGGGCCGAAGTCACGGGCGACGCCGTCGATCGGGAGCTCCCCTGGGACGTCTCCGCCCTCGAGGGGAAGCCGGTCCGGCTCCGCTTCGAGCTGAAGGACGCGAAGGTCTTCGCGTTCCAGTTCGCGCCGCGCTGACGGCCGCTACTTCCGGCGCGGGAGGACGACCTGCAGGTTGTCGACGTAGAACTTGCTGCCGCCGTACGCGTGCATGTAGAGGCCCGCCACCCGGTCGCCCGCCCGCAGGGGAGCCCCCTGCAGATCCGCCAGGCGCATCGACACGCGCGTCCACTTGCCGACGACGAGGGGCTCGAACACGCCGGAGTGCTGCACGTTCTGCGTCTTGTCCCAGAAGTTGAAGTTGATCTTCTGGGCCCCCGCGTCGACCCAGTACTCGAACGTCAGGACCTCCTCGCCCTCGAACGTGAAGATGCCGGTGCCTCCGTCGCCCATGTACATCAGGTTGACTTCGTTTTTCGTGGGGAGCGCCGTCAGGCAGAAGGTGTTTCCCGCACGGTCGGGCGCCTTGACCACCTCGCCCTGGCTGAAGAGCGGCGGCTTCTGGCCGCCCGTCAGGTCGAGCGCGAAGACCACGGTGGTCGCCGGCTCCGCGGGCTTCTCCGTCGGCGCGGGCGCGGAACGGTTCAGCGGCTTGACGCCGGGCGTCTGGGCCCTCGCGGCCGGCAGCGCCTTGAGATCGGAGTCCCGCGGGGGATTCTTCGACGCGCCGATCGTGACGAGGCCCACGGAAAAGCCCTGCTGGCTCGTGAGCAGCCGCAGCTTCCGCGGCCCCGTCCCGGCCGTCTTCGGCAGCGGCAGCGGGATCCACTCCCAGCGCGACGGCCCCTTGGGCCCGCCGTGCGCCGCGTGCGTCTTCTTGAGCGACACGAGCGTGTTCTTGACCGGCAGCCAGGCCGCGCCGCCGGGCTCCGCCCCCGCGAGCCCCGTCGCCTGCCAGCCGAACGCGAACGTCTCCGCGCAGCAGGCGCCCACGAAGGCCCAGCCGCGGTACTCGACGTCCGGCAGCGTCGAGAACGCGACCTCGACGTAGTTCTCCGGAATCTTGGCCGCGTCGACGTCCGCCGTCGACAGGAAGCAGCTCTCGGTCTTCGGGTTCTTGACCCGGGAGAACGCGCCCCCCGCCGCCATGTCCTCGGGGAAGAACACGTGTTCCTTCCCGCCCTGCGCGCGCGCCGAGATGAACGCGAGGTTTCGCCGCACGACGCGCGTGTCCGCGTAGTCCTTCAGCAGGCCCGCGTGGAGCCGGACCGACTCGGCGGTCGCGGCGGGATTCTCGTAGCCCCGTTCGGCGGCCGCGAGCTGCGCGTACGCCTCCTTCTCCCGTCCCGGAAGAGGCGAGGCCGCGCGCTTGTTCGCCCAGGCTACGTAGCGCTCGGGGAGGGCTTCCGCCAGGGCGCGCGCGGCCTCCGGCTCGCCTTCCACGAGACACAGGAGGGCGAGCGCGCGCGCGTCGGCCGTCGGATTCGCCGCCTTCCAGTGCCTGGCCAGCGAGCCCGTCCGGACCTCCCCGAGGAGCGCGGCCACGGGGCCGGCGCCCGGCACCTCCAGCTCCGCGCGGAACGCGTCCATGCGCAGGAAGGCCCCCTCGAGGCGCTGGACGGCGCCCTCCATGTCGAGGTACTCCAGCGAGAGCTTCGTCGACGGCGTCCATTTCGACGGAAGCATCCGCAGTTCCTGGAGCGCCTGGGCCGCCTGGCGGAGGATGTCGACATCCTCGGCGGTCAGCTTGGCGAGCGCGGCGTCCCGCTTGAGCTCCGCCGTCGCCGCCGCGTAGTCGCGGGCGAGGGCGTGGTACAGCGCGGTCTCGCGGCAGCGGGCGAGCGCGACAGCCTCCGGGGACGGCGGCGGCGGCGGAGGGGCGGTCTTGGGCTCGACCGCGGCGAGGGCCGTCGCCAGCTCCTGCGCGAGCTTCGGCGTCCCCCACCGGGCGACGCGCTGCTGGATCGAGGCCGCGTCCTCCTTCCGTGCCCGGAGCGCGGCGGCCTTCAGGGAGGCGTAGAGGGCCGCGGCCTGGCGTTGGACGTCTTCCGCCCGCGTGTTGATCGCGGCGGTCCATTCGGGGTCGTTCATGCGACCCCGGGCCGCTTCGAGGGAATCGAGAGCGGGACCGAACCGCTCCTGGCTGAGGTGCCCGCGGGTCGTCTCATCCACCGCGGCCAGCTCCGCGGCGATCCGCTTCTGGGCCGGCTCCGGCTCGCGCCGGGGCTCCTCGACGACGGGCCGCGGCGGGGGCTTCGGCGGAGGTTCGACTTTAGGGAGCGCCGGCGGGGCGGCCACGACGCTCTTGGGGGCCGGGGCGGGTTTCGCGCTCGACGAGACGGCCACGATCAGGAGGACGACGATCACCAGGCCGACGCCCGCCGCCACGTAGATCCCGGAGGGAGAGGACGCGCGCGTCCGGCGCCCGGCGTGGGCCGTCTTGGTGGTGGACGTGCTCAGGGTCATGATCCGGCTGGTTTCGGAGTGGGAGGTCCGGGGCGCGGCCATCTGCTTGAGCAGGTCCTGCACGGCCGCGTTGGGGAGGGACTTCATGACGTCGGGGGCGCACTTCAGGCAGCAGGCGAGGGCGTCGATGCGAAAAGCCGCGCCCTTCTCGAAGTCCCTGCCCCTCAACTGGATCTGGCAGCGGGAACAGTAGACGATTTCCTGGCCCATCTCGAATCCCGGTCCGGTTCCAAAAAAGTGTCAGCTCATTATACCCCCCCCATGAAACCTGCACTCGCCGCGCTTTTTTCCCCGGGCAACCGGGCCGGAAAGGCGGAATAGAGGGCGGTCCCAAGGGGGCGCGCCGTCATGAGAGACTTCCTGCTTCTATTGCTGTTGCCGCAGGCCGCTCCCTATGAAGAGCGGGTCCGGCCGTTCCTGGCCGCCCACTGCCTGGAGTGCCACGGGGCGGAAAAGCCCAAGGGGAACGTCCGGCTGGATCAGCTGGATCCCGGCCTCCGCGATGAACGCTGGCGCTCCGTCCTGGACCAGATCCAGTCGGGCGAGATGCCCCCGAAAAAGAAGCCCCGCCCTCCGGAAGACCAGGTCCGGCACGTGACGGAATGGATCGGCGGCCGCCTCGCGGCCGTCGAGGCCGCGCGGCGCGCGGCCGACGGCCGGGTCGTCCTGCGCCGCCTCAACCGGCTGGAGTACGCGAACACGATCCGGGACCTGCTCGACGTGCGCGTCGACCTGAAGGAAGTGCTCGCCCTCGACAGCTCGCAGGACGGCTTCGACAACGTCGGCGCGGCGCTGCACCTGTCCTCCTTCGCCATGGAGCGGTACCTCGACGCGGCCGACAAGGCCTTGAGCGCGGCTATCGTCAACAAGGCCGCGCCGCCCTCGACCAAGAAGCGGGCCAGCCTCAAGGAGTCGCACCAGGTCAAGCAGGCCGACGCCGCTTACCGGGTCGTCGACGACACCGTCATCTGCTTCACGTCGGTCCACTGGAACCGGGTGTCGCTGCCCCACTTCTGGCCGGCCGAAGGAGGCTACTACCGCTTCCGGATCTCCGCCTCCGCTGTCCAGAGCGAGGGAAAGCCGGTCAGCTTCGAGGTGAAGGGCGGGCCCAACGGGACCGACTACTTCGACGCCCCGGCCGACACCCCCACCGTGTTCGACTTCACCGTGTACAAGGAGGCCCGTTCCAGCCTCTCGATCCTTCCGTACCGCCTCGGGCACCCGAACACCGTCAAGGCGGCGGGCGTCGACAAGTACACCGGCCCCGGCCTCGCGGTGCACTGGGTGGAAGTCGAGGGCCCGCTGAACGAGACCTGGCCGCCCGCCTCTCATCGCGGCCTCTTCGGCGATCTTCCCCAGGCTCCCCTTCCGAAAAACCGCGCGGCGCTGGAGACGGTCTCGGAGAATCCGGGGCCGGACGCCGAGCGGATCCTCCGCGCCTTCGCCCGCCGCGCCTTCCGTCGCGCCGTCGCGGACGAAGACCTCAAGCCCGTCTTCGCCCTCGTCCACGCGAGGCTCGCGGAGAAGGAGTCCTTCGAGCGGGCCGTCCGCGTGGGCCTGTCGGCGCTCCTGATGTCCCGGCGCTTCCTCTTCCTGGACGAACGCCCCGGCCCGCTCGACGACTTCGCGCTGGCGAGCCGCCTCTCGTACTTCCTCTGGAGCTCGATGCCCGACGAGGAGCTGCTGGGGCTGGCCGAGCGGAAGGAGCTGGGGAAGCCGGAGACGCTCCGCGCGCAGGTCGACCGCATGCTGCGCAGCCCCAAGGCGGAAGCCCTGGCGAAGAGCTTCTGCGGGCAGTGGCTGGGGCTGCGGGACATCGACTTCACCGCGCCGAGCCACGTCGTCTACCCCGAATTCGACGACATGCTGAAGGTGTCGATGGTCCGCGAGGCGGAGCTGTTCTTCGCGGAGCTGCTGCGCGACGACCTGAGCCTTCTGAACTTCGTCGCGTCCGACTTCTCGATGCTCAACGGCCGCCTCGCCCGCCACTACGGGATCCCGGGCGTCGACGGCCTCTGGGAATTCCGGAAGGTGACGCTGCCTCCCGACCGCCACCGGGGCGGCGTGATGACCATGGCCGGCGTCCTCAAGGTGACGGCCAACGGCACCGCCACGTCCCCGATCACCCGCGGCGCCTGGGTGCTGGAGCGGCTCCTCGGCACGCCGCCTCCCAAGCCTCCGGCCGACGTCCCCGCCCTGGAGCCCGACATCCGCGGCGCGACCACCATCCGCGAGCAGCTGGCCAAGCACCGCGCGATCGAGTCCTGCGCGGCCTGCCACGCGAAGATCGACCCCCCGGGCTTCGCGCTCGAAAGCTTCGACGTCATCGGCGGCTGGCGGGAGTACTACCGGCTCTCGAACTGGGTCCGCGGCGCCAAAGAGGTCAAAGGGGAGAAATACCTCCAGGGACCGAACGTGGACTCCTCGGGGGAGCTGGCCGACGGGCGGAGCTTCAGGGACGTCGACGGCCTCAAGCGGCACCTCCTGATGGACAAGGACCAGGTGGCCCGGGCTCTGGCCCAACGCCTGTTGACCTACGCGACGGGCGGGCCGCCGGAACGGGCCGACCGCGCGGACCTCGAAGGCATCGTCGCCAAAGCGCGCGAAAAGAACTACGGCCTGCGCTCGCTGGTCCACGAGATCGTCCAGAGCCGGCTGTTCCGGGAGAAATGACATGAAGCGTCGCGACTTCCTTCGGGGCGCCGGCGTCGCCCTCGCGCTGCCCGCGCTCGACGCCTTCGCTCTTCCACGGGCCGGGGTGCCCCGCCGCATGCTCTGCGTCTGCGCGCCGCTGGGCATTCACCCGCCCAACTTTTTCCCCGCCCAGGCCGGGAAGGACTACGCCCTGACGCCCTACCTGGAGCCGCTGAAGGAGCTCCGGGACGATTTCACGGTCCTGTCCGGCCTGTCCCATCCGGACGTCGCCAGCGGCCACGACTCGGGCTACAGCTTCCTGACGGGGGCGCACCACAGCGGCTTCATGCGCGGCAGCTTCCGCAACACCATTTCAGTCGATCAGCTCGCGGCCGAGAAGCTGGAAGGCCAGACCCGCTTTCCGAGCCTGGTCCTGGGCTGCGAGGGCGTCGGGATGTCGTGGACCCGGAGCGGCGCGCTGGTCCCCTGCGAGAACTTTCCCTCCTCGGTGTTCGCGCGGCTCTTCCTCGACGGCAGCGCGGAGGAAGTCGAGGCGCAGCGCCGCCGCCT
Source organism: Planctomycetota bacterium (assembly GCA_036383955.1). GTDB lineage: Bacteria > Planctomycetota > MHYJ01 > MHYJ01 > JACPRB01 > JACQFK01. Next base: position 24,383 of record DASVNH010000265.1, read on the forward strand.
CCGGCACGGGCGCAGCATCCTCGATCAGGTGCGCGAGGAAGTCCGGGGGATGGGGTCGGCCGTCGGGGCGGCCGACCGGGAGAAGCTTGAGGAGTACGTGACGAGCGTCCGGGAGCTGGAGCGGCGGCTGGCCTCGAGCGAGGCGTGGTCGACGAAGCCCAAGCCGAAGGTGGACGCGAAGCCTCCCCAGAACGCCACGAACAACGCGGACGTCATCGGCAAGGCCCGGCTCTGGTTCGATCTCACCCGCCTGGCGTTCCAGACGGATTCGACCCGCCTGGTCACGATCATGCTGATGGGCCCGAGCGCCGTGCCCCCGGTCCCCGGGGTGTCGATGGGCCACCACGACCTCTCGCACCACGGGCAGGACCCGGGCAAGCTGGAGCAGCTCCGGAAGGTCGAGCTGGAGCTGATGAAGGCCGTGGGCGAGCTTCTGACCGGGCTCAAGGAGTCGAAGGAAGAGGGCGCGCCGCTGCTGGACCGGACCATGCTGTTCTTCAGCAGCAACCTGGGCAACGCGAGCAGCCACGCCACCACGAACCTGCCCGTGCTTTTCGCCGGCGGCGGATTCAAGCACGGACAGCACCTGGCCTTCGACCCGAAGAGCCCGCCCCCGCTCTGCAATCTCTTCGTCTCGATGCTCCAGCGGCTCGGCCTCGAGGAGGACCGGTTCGGCTCCAGCACCGGGACCTTGACCGGGCTGCGGACCTAGTTCAAACAAGAATTCTCGGCCGCCTCGTTACGGACGCGGGGCCGGACGCAACCAATAGGGCGTGAGTCCCGAGGCCCTGTCCGAAGCCGCCCCCTTTCCGGGGCAGACCGCCTGGTCCGCCGTCTTCGGAGCGGCGGCCCGGACCTCGCCGAACTGGGAGCGGCACTTCGAGCGGCTGGTCCAGGCGTACTGGAAGCCGGTCTTCTGGTACCTCACGAAGCGCTGGGCCCGCTCCCGGGAAGACGCCCTCGACCTGACCCAGGAGTTCTTTCTCCGCCTCTGCGAAAAAGACTCCCTCGAAGGGGCCGCTCCCGAGAAGGGGCGCTTCCGCGCCTTCCTCAAGCTGCAGCTGCGGAATCTGGTGGTCGACGACCTCCGCCGGCGCGCGGCGCTGAAACGGGGAGGCGCGGTCCGGACCTTCGCTCTCCCCGCCGAGCCTTCCTGGAAAGGCCTGAGCCCCGAGGAGGAGTTCGACCGTCTCTGGGCCGCCGAGCTCCTCTCCCAGGCCCTCCACGAGCTGGAAGAGACCCTGACCGCCGAGGGCAAGGACGTCATGGCGCGGGCCTTCGTCGCCTGCTGCGCGGACGAGCCCCCGCGGTCCTACCGCGCGTGCGCGGACGCGCTGGGCATCAAGGAATCGGACGTGCGCAACCACGTCCATCGCGCGCGGCTGCGACTGAAGGAGATCCTGGCGCGCCGCGCGCGGGAGACCGTCGCGAACGACCGCGACGCGGAAGACGAAGTGAACGACCTCCTGCGGATTCTGAGCCGATGATGGATCCCGAACGTCTTTCGAACCTCGCGAAGTCGCTCCTGGAGCCGGACGTCGTGGAGCGCATGCTCGGCCGCTACGCCCTCGTCCGGAAGCTCGGCGAGGGGGGCGCGGGGGTGGTGTGGAAGGCGTGGGACACGAAGCTGGAACGGTGGGTGGCGGTCAAGGAGCCGCGGCTGGACCATGGCAACGCGCGCGAACGCTTCCTGCGCGAAGCCCGCGCCGCCGCCCGGCTCAAGCATCCCGGCCTCATCCAGATCTACGAGGCGGACGAGCACGACGGCCAGGCGTTCATCGTCATGGACTTCGTCGAAGGCCGGCGCCTCGATGAAACGACCCTGAATCCGCGCGACGGCGCGGCCCTGATGGCGAGGGTCTGCGACGCCGTCGAGTGCGTGCACGCCCAGGGGATCGTCCACCGGGACATCAAGCCGCAGAACATCCTCGTCGACGCCGGGCAGGCGCCGCGTCTCGGGGACTTCGGGCTCGCCAAGACGCTCGAGGCGGGGCCCCTGACCGTCGAAGGCGGCTTCCTCGGGACGCCGCAGTACGTGGCGCCCGAACAGGCGGCCGGCCGGCTCGCGGAGATCGGACCCCGGACCGACGTCTACGCGCTCGGGGCGACGCTCTACCACGTCCTCTGCGGCCGCCCCCCCTTCGACGGCGAGGACGCGCCCGCCATCCTGGGGAAGAAGCTGCGCGGCGAAGGGCCCCGGCCCGTGTCCCAGGTCCACGGGCCGCTGCCGCCCGCGCTCGTTCAAATCGTCGGCCGGGCGATGGAGGCGCGTCCCGAAGACCGCTACCCGAGCGCCGCTTCCCTGGGGGAGGATCTCCGGCGCTTCCTGCGGGGGGAGGAGCCCGGCCGACGTCCCCTCTCCTTGCGATGGGCGAAGCGCCTCGCGCCGGGGCTCGCCGTCGCGCTCCTCGCCGCGGCCGCCCTCGGGACGTTCTGGGTCCGCGGATCGCGGGACGCGGCGTATGAAACCGCGCGACAGAAGGGGGACGAGCTGTGGATCCGCTCCCTGGGCTTCCTCCGGGGCGCCGACCGCGACGGCCTGCGGCGCGTCCTCGGCGAGACGATGCGGGCCTTCGAGCGCGCGACGTCCGAAGCGCCGTCGAGGCCCTATCCCTGGCTCATGCGAGGCCGCTGCCGGATGCTCCTCGGCGAAAAGGTGGAAGCGGAACGGGCCTGGACCCGCGCTCTCGCGCTCGATCCGGCCTGCGGAGCGGCGCTTCTGGAACGCGCGAAGCTCCATCTCGCGGCGTACGCCCGGCTCCGGCTTCCTTCGGAGAGCGCCGACGACGCGGCCCTGCGGAAGAAGGGCCAGGACGATCTGGCGGCCGCCCGCGCGGCACGGGACCTGGACGCGACGGCGCTGAAGCTGCTGGAAGGCCTGGCGCACCTGGGCTCGCGGGACTTCGCGAAGGCGGCCGCGGCGCTCCGCGCGTACACGGACGAAAACTCCTGGGACGCCTCGGCGCTCGCGATGCTCGGCGCGGCCGAGTATTACGGCGGGCGCTTCGACGCCGCGGAGTCGACCTGGACGCGGGTCATCGCGCTGGAGCCGCTGGCGGAACGCTACGCCGCCCGCGGGCACGCGAGATTCCGCCTCGGGCGTCATGAACAGGCCCTGGAGGATTACGACCGGGCGGTGCGGCTGGCTCCGGACGTCGCCGACGCCTGGTGCGATCGGGGCGCGGCGCTCCAGGCGGCCTCCCAGCTCGACCGGGCGATCGCCGACTACTCCGAGGCGATCGCGCGACGGCCCGACTTGGCCCGCGCCTTCGTCCTCCGCGGGACCGCGCGCGCCGAGAAAGGGGACGTCGAGCAGGCGGACCAGGACTTCCTCGAGGCCCAGCGGATCGCCCCCTTCGACGTCGACGCGTACGTGAACCGGGGCGTCGCGTTCCTGAGGTGGAAACGGACGGCGGAGGCCGTCGAGGAGTTCGACGCCGCCCTCGAAATCGACCCCGGCCACGTCGAGGCGCTCTCGCGGCGGGGCGTGTGCCGCCTGCTGACGCTGGACTGCGAAGGGGCGATGCGGGACTTCGAGAAGGCCCTGGCGATCGCTCCGGAGAACCCCGACCTCCACTTTCATCGCGCCCAGGCGCGCTACGCGAAGGGAGAAACGGCGAAGGCCGCGGAAGAGTTGAAGACGTCGCTCGGGAAGGCGCCGGCCGGCTGGGCGCGCCGGGCCCGGGCGGAGGAGCTGCTCCGGGAATGGGAGGAGAAGAAGTGAAGACCGTCCTGCTCCTCGTTCCGCTCCTCCTTCAGGACACGAAAGTCCAGTCCGACGTGGAGGTCCGGCCGCTCGCGGGAGAGATCCAGGTCTGGCGCCATCGCTCCCGGAAGACCGAAAAGCCGCCCGGCCCGGTCGTCGTGTCGCCCGAGGATCGGATCGGCGCGCTGGGCGAGACGGTCGCGCGGATCGCGCTCGACGGCGACGTGGTCCTGGTCTTGAAGGGGGTCGAGGCCAAGCCCGAAGCCGGCCTTTCGGCCCAGCGCCTGGGTCAGAAGCTGCTCCTGAAGCTCTACAAGGGCAGCGCCGTCGTGGAAAGCCTGGAAACGGAGGTCGCCGTCGAAACCCCGCACGGCAAGGCGGAGGGCAAGGCGGCGTATTTCCTCCTGGAAGTCACCCGGGAAAAGAGCCGGATCGTGGCCATCGACGGGTCGCTCACCTACACCACCCGCCTGGGCCAGGTCACCCTGGAAGCCGGCGAGTCGCTCACCGCCGACGGCAAGAAAGCGCCCGTCCGAGGCGGGGACGCGGCGGATCCGTCCTGGGCGTCGACGCCGGGCAACGTGGTCGAGAACCCGAGCTTTGAGCTGGGGTTCACGGACTGGGAGGTGGCGGAGGTCGACGGCCGCAAGCTGGCGGCGATCGACGACAAGCTCGCGCGTTCCGGGACGAAGTCCGCCCGGATTGATCTCCCCGTCCCATCCAAGCGCTGGCTGCTCTTCGAGGCGCACTACGGCTCGCTGGCCCCCGGGACGCGTCAGATGTTCCGCGCCTGGGTCCGGGCCGAGAACTTCGCGGGAGACGTTTCGATCTCCTTCCAGTTCATGCGCAAGGACCAGCAGATTCCCGACAGCGCGATCGCGAAGAAGTTCACGGTGAAGCCGGGCGCCTGGACCTGCCTGCGCTTCTTCCTGACCCCGCCCGGCGACGGCTACGAAATGTGCGTCCTGCCCGGCGAGGCCGCCGGCGGCACCCTCTGGTTCGACGACTTCTTCCTGGCCCCCCTCCCCGCCCGCTGATTATTTCCTGAAACGAGTCCGGTCTTCCTGCGAAATCAGGGGCCGAGGAGGACGGACCATGGGAATCACCTGGACGCTTCTGGCGCTGCTTTCGGACTTCTACGTGGCGCCGAACGGCTCGCCCGGCAACAGCGGCAGTCTTTCCAGCCCCTGGGATCTGCAGACCGCGCTCAACCACCCGGCCGCCCTCAGGCCGGGGGACACGATCTGGCTGCGGGGCGGAACCTACAACGGCGCCTATCGGAGCAACCTGGCCGGCTCGTCGACCGCCCCCATCGTCGTGCGGCCGTATCCCGGCGAACGGGCGGTCCTGGACGGGAACAACGCGGCCGCGCGATCGGCGGGAACCGTGCTCGCCGTCTACGGGTCCTACGCCTGGTTCTGGGGCTTCGAGGTCATGAGCTCCGATCTCAACCCGACGCTGACCTCCTCGGGCCCCAACAGCCCCCAGGGCGTCACGATCTACGACTCCCATCACATCAAGCTGATCAACCTGATCGTCCACGACCTCCCGGGCCAGGGCATCGCGTGGTGGTCCGAGAACTCCGACTCCCAGGTCCACGGCTGCCTCGTCTACTACAACGGCCACAACTCCTGGGACCACGGCGTCTACCTGCAGAACCGGACGGGCGTCAAGCGCCTGGAAGACTGCCTCATCTTTCAACAGGCCAGCCACGGCGTCCACGCCTACGGGTCGACGGAGGCCTACCTCGACAACCTCCAACTCGAAGGCAACACGGTGTTCAACAGCGGCTACCTGGTCGGCGGCAGCGGGAGGAACATCCTCGTGGGAGGCCTGCGCGTCGCCGCCAATCCGGTCCTCAAGGACAACTACACGTACTTCACCGGCTTCGACAACAACTCCAACATCGGCTACAGCGCCGGGTGCTCGAACGCCCAGATCACCGGCAATTACTTCATCGCGGGCAACGTGGCGCTGCGTCTCAAGCTCAATTCAGGCACGTTCACCGGCAACTTTCTGACCGGAGAGACGGATCCGGCCAATCTGTCGTCGCTGCATCCCTCGAACACCTACCTGGCGGGCCGGCCCGCGACCGGCGCCTCCGTCTTCGTCCGCCCCAACGCCTACCAGCCCGGCCGCGCGCACGTGACGATCTACAACTGGTCGAAGCAGCCGACGGTGTCCGTGACCCTGACCGGTCTCGCGGTCGGCACCCTCTTCGAGATCCGCGACGCCCAGGATTTCTTCGGGCCTCCCGTGCTGTCGGGAACCTATGCCGGCGCTCCGGTGACCCTCCCGATGACCGGCCTGCCCACGGCGAAGCCGGTGCGCTTCGCGAACCCCGCCCACACGACGGCCGAGTTCGGCGCGTTCGTGGTGATCCCGACGGCCGCCGCCCCGGCGATTCCGGCGGCTCCCTCGAACCTCGCGGCGACGGCGACGTCCGGCGCCCGGATCGACCTCTCGTGGACGGACAACTCCTCGAACGAATCCGGCTTCGAGATCCAGCGCGGACCGACCGGAACGGGGCCCTGGACGTCGATCGCGACGGTTGCCGCCGGCGTGACGACCTACGCGAACACCGGGCTGACGGCGTCGACGACCTACGCCTACCGCGTGCGCGCGACGGGCGGGGCCGGGCCTTCCGGGTTCTCGAACGTCGCGAGCGCGACGACCTCCGCCGCTCCCCCGCCGCCGTCGTCCGGCTCGGGCTTGAAAGGCGAGTACTTCGACAACCTGGACTTCACGGCGCTCCGCGTGACGCGGACGGACGCGACCGTGAACTTCGACTGGGGGTCGGGCTCGCCCGATCCGTCGATCGCCGCCGACACCTTCTCCGTCCGGTGGACCGGGCAGGCGCAGGCGCAATTCGGGGAGTCCTACACGTTCTACACGATGTCCGACGACGGCGTCCGCCTCTGGGTGAACGGCCAGCTGATCATCGACAACTGGACCGACCACGCTCCCACCGAGAACGCGGGCGTGATCTCGCTCGTCGCGGGGCAGAAAGTCGACGTGAAGCTGGAGTTCTACGAGTACGGCGGCGGCGCGACCGCGAAGCTGCTCTGGTCGAGCCCGTCCACGCCCAAGCAGGTCGTCCCCGGCTCCCAGCTCTTCCCGCCCGCCGCGGGCGGAAGCACGCTCCGGATCGAGGCGGAATCCCTCGCCCTGTCCGGCTTCGTCGTGGAGCCGGACACCCAGTTCGGAGGGGGAGGCTTCGCGTCGGGCGGGGCCTATCTCCGGATCCCTTCTCCCGGTCAGACGGGAACCGCGAGCGGGACCTTCACCGGGACGTCCGGCGCCTATGACATCTACGTGGCGCACTTCGACGAGAGCGACGGCGTGGCCCGCTACGAGGCGCGCGTGGGAGGCGCGCTCGTGGACGCCTGGGACGCGAACCAGAACCTGGGCAGCGACTCGCCGGGACTTCAGACGCGGGTCGTGCGGAAGGTGGCCTCCGCCCGCTACGTCGCGAGCGGAAGCGCTCTGGAGATCCGCGGGACGTCGGACGGCGGCGACTACGCGCGGACGGACTGTCTCGAGTTCGTGCCGGCGGCGACGTCGAACGGCCTCAAAGCCGAGTACTTCGACAACATCGACTTCACGGCGCTCCGCGTGACGCGGACGGACCCGACCGTGAACTTCGACTGGGGATCGGGCTCGCCCGATCCGTCAGTCGGCGCCGACACGTTCTCGGTCCGCTGGAGCGGCCAGGTCCAGGCGCCCACGTCGGAGACCTGGACCTTCTACACGCTCTCGGACGACGGCGTCCGCCTGTGGGTGAACGGCCAGCTGATCATCAACAACTGGACGGATCACGCGCCGACCGAGAACGCCGGCACGATCACGCTCGCGGCCGGGCAAAGATACGACCTCAAGATCGAATTCTTCGAAAACGGCGGCGGCGCGACCGCGAAGCTGCTCTGGTCGAGCCCCGCCACGCCCAAACAGACCGTTCCCAGCGTCCGGCTCTTTCCTTGAAGGAGGTCGCCGTGAAACTGGCTCTCGCGGTCCCGCTCGTCGCCCTGCTCGGAGGCGTCCTGATGATGTCCCTCCGCGAAGAGGATGAAGCTCCACGCCCGACCCGACGGGCCGTCGTTCGCGTCGCGACCCCGGAGCCCGAGCCTCGGGACGTCGAGCCTCTACCGGTCCCAGCGCCTCCCGTCGAAATACGTCGCGACGCGCCGCCCGCGATGTCGGCCCTCCTCGCGGAGCGCCGCGCCGAGCGCGACCTCTGGGAGGAATTGGAGGTCCTGCCGGAGGCCGCCGGCTCCCGCCCCGCGTGCCGCGCGATCGCCCTGAAACGGACGGCCGAGTATCTCGGGCTCTCGGGCCGCTTCGAGCCCGCGGCCGCCGGGGCGGCGTCGGAAATCGCCCGGGCGTGGGAACGGAGGAACGCGCTGATCGAGGCGGTCGGAGGATCGCTGGCGCCGGACCAGCGCGACCTCCGGGAGCGCGAGATCCAGGAACGCTACGAGGCCGACAAGCGGGCCGCCCTGGCGGGGGTCGACGCGGTCCTGCGTCCCGAGGAACGCCATCGCCGGTTTCGCGCGCGCCTGGAGGAGTGGATCGACCTCGTCCGCTAAGGGGCGACGGTGAGCGTGAAGCGCTGGGTCGCGACCCCCACCCGTTCCACGCCGGTGGAGATCACCTTCTCGTTGCCCCAGGCCAGGACGTCGCCGTCGAGCTTGCGGACCTCGCGGTCGAGGGTCGCCGTCACCTCGACCTCGAAGGCCCCCGCGGCGGGAGGCGTCCCGCTCAGGACGCCCGTCGCGGCGTCGATCTTGAGCCACTCGGGGCCCTTCACCAGGGCGAACTGGAGCTTCTCGATGTCCCAGAAGTTCGCCGTGTCGCGACCGCCCACCTGCCGCAGCTTGAGGTCGCCGATCGACCGGTTCGCCAGCACCGCGTAGCTGTACGGCGCGCCCGCCTTGGCCGTCGTGACCGCCGCCGAATAGATCGCCGGCCGCGGGCCCGTCACGTAGTCCGACGGCCCGCTGCGCTTGCCGGCGTCGTCGACGGCCACCACGCGGTAGTAGGTCTTCCCCGCCACCGCGAGCTCCGTCGACTTCGTCTCGGCGATGAAGTTGGCCGGGAACGGATTCGGGAGCTCCTTGCAGATCCCCACCGTCACGTTATAGGGCTTGTCGCTGACCGAGAAGCCCTTCTCGTCGCTGCCGTAGACCCGGTAGAGCGCGGGCTTGCGGCCGGCCGGGTTGGGCTTCCAGCGCAGGGTGCCCGACTCCAGCGCCACCTCGACCGGATAGTTCGGCGCCTTCGCCGTGAAGCTCCAGGTCGCGCTCCAGGGACCCCAGACGCCCTTGGCGTCCTTGGCGCGCACGCGCCAGTGGTACGCGCGGTCGCCCGTCAGGAGCCCCGGCTCCGGCAGCGCGTACTGGGCCTGGCCCTTGTCGGCGGTCTTGGAGATCAGCTTGAAGAACGTCATCGACAGCGGCCATCTCAGGTCGGCGCGGTTGGACAGCTCGAACTGGTAGTCCGCGATCTTGTCCCCGTCCGGGTCCGACGCCGGCGCCCACTTGAAGACGACGTCCGTCCCCGCGGCCTCCCCCTTGTCGGGCGGGTACAGCGCGCCCGCGCTCGCCAGGGGCGGCTTGGACGCCGAGCGCTCCACCCATTCGTGCGTGATCCGGGCTTTGCGCGAGGGCGATTCGTCCGTGTAGGTGAACGCGTTGGTCCCGACGCCCATCTCCGGCAGCAGCAGCGGCGCCATCTGGAGGTCGTTGACGATCGCCAGGCTCTTGAGCGTCGCGGCGCCGCTGAGCTTGCAGCGCAGCTGATACCCGTAGCGGCCCTTCCCGTCGCTGTACGCGAACCGCTTGTCGAAGTCGCCGAGCGGCTCCCAGGTCTTCCCGTCCCACGAGAACGAGAACTCGGCGCCCTGGCCGTCCGCCAGGATCCGCCCGCCGACCATCACGTAGGGCGCCTTCAGCGTCCAGGCGATCGTGCCCTCGGTCAGCCCGGCGGGAGTCGACTTCACGCCGTCCACCGCGGCGCCTTTTCTCCACGCGTCCTTCGAGAAGTCGGGCCGGTACTCCCACAGGCCGTTGCAGATCGTGTCCGGGTAGAGCGCCTGCCGGCCGTGGAACTTCAGCGGCGTCAGGTGGCCCCAGCGCCAGACGAGCGCCTCGCCCGGCCGCAGCGTCATCTTCACGTTGCCGTCGCGGTAGCCGCCCCGCTGCCCCTTGACCTCCCCCTCGAATCCGTAGAGGGCCGCCATCCACTCGTTGGACCCCCGGTTGTCGGGCAGCAGGATCCCCTGGCTGTGGGTCCGCTTGATGAGGTCGTGGTCGCGCACGATGTCCTGCTCGCCGGCGACGGTCTCGTTGTCGCGGTTGAGGAAGACCGACTTCATGTCGCCGTCGTAGAGATGCCACTTGCCGTCGTAGAAGACCTGCGAGATGCAGTGGCCGACGCCCCGGGCGGGCGCGGACTTGAGGCCGGCCTGCTTCCAGAGCTCGGACATCATCATCGAGTCGTGGCCGCAGGTGTTGTAGCCGTAGATATGGAGCGACTTGACCAGGTCGGCCTCCTCGCTGGCGTCGGAGGCGCCGAAGTGATAGCGGTACTTGATGCGCTGATGCCAGAGCGCCGTCGCCTTCTCCGCGTCGGTCATCCCCGGCGCGACCGCCGCGGCGACGATCTCCTCGAAGCTGCGCAGGTTGTTCTGGCCGTTGGAGAGCCAGGGATTCAGGATGTCGGTCTCGCCGACGTTCTCCATCCGGACCGCGCGGTTCGACTCCCAGGTCTGCTCCAGCGCGCCTTCCCGCGACATCCCCACGCCCATCGGGGAGCGGCAGCTCCGGCCGTCCATCGTCCCGCCCTGCACGACGGTGTAGGCGTGCTTGGAGGCGGTGATGTCCTCGGCGCGCGACTTGGGGGCGTCCGAGGCGTGCTTGTTCGACCCCCAGGGCTGGAGCGCCTCGTCGCCGGGCCCGGGAAGGAGCGCCAGGAGCGCGATCGCGATTCTCATGATCCTTTCTTACGCGAAGATCCGGATTCGGGCCTGTTTTTCGGATGGAAAACCGGCGGTTCCCGTGTTTGGTTAGCATGAAGCTCTTCGCGATCGCGGCCCTGCTCCTGGCGGCCGGAACGGTCCAGGAGCCGCCCCCGGGACGTCGCGTCCTCTCCGCCGGCCACAGCTTCCACGTCTTCATGCCCGGCATCCTCAAGGAGCTGGCGTCCGGCATCCCCGGCCACGCGCAGGTCGACACCCAGTCGATCGGCGGCTCGCGGGTCATCCAGCACTGGGACCTGGCCGACGAGAAGAACAAGGCCAAGACGGCCCTCAAGACCGGCAAGGTGGACGTCTTCACGCTCTCGCCGATCTTCCTGCCCGACGAGGGCATCGCCCAGTTCACCCAGCTCGCCCTCGAGCACAACCCGGGCATCCGCGTGACGCTGCAGGAGTTCTGGCTGCCCTGGGACACGGCCGACAAGGCCCAGATGAAGGACAACCTGGTCGACCGCGACGCCATGACCGGCGAGGAGCTGCGCAAGCGGCACGCGCCGTACTTCCAGAGCGTCGACGACCATGTCCGCGAGCTGAACAAGAGTTACGGCAAGCCGGTGGTCTACGTCGTCCCGGTCGGGCAGGCGGTCGTCGCCCTGCGCGAGAAGATCATCGCCGGCCAGGCTCCGGGGCTGAAGACGCAGGGCGAGCTTTTCACCGACGGGATCGGCCACGTCCGCGCCCCGGTCCAGGCCTTGAACGCCTACTGCCACTTCGCGGTGATCTACCGGAAGAGCCCGGTCGGCCTGCCGATGCCGGGCGTGTTGAAAAAGGCGGAGGCCCCGGACGCGCTCAACCGCCTGCTCCAGGAGCTCGCCTGGGAGGCCGTCGTCGCCCACCCCCTCAGCGGCGTTCAGCGCCCGAAGTAACCCGTCTTCTCCGCCACGTAGGCGCCGTTGCCGCCCGGCGGGATGCGGTCGGCCGGCGAATCCCCCGTGGCGAGCTCGAAGGCGTAGGCGAACGGCGTCCGTCCCGGCCGCTCCACGAAGAGGCTCTTGCCGTTCGCGTCCCCCCAGCGGCCCCAGACCTCTCCGGACGCGACGACGTCGAAGCGGACGAACGCCCCCGTCTTCCGGTCGACCTCCAGGATCCCCCGCAGCGGCGACGCGAACCCGAAGCGCAGCGGCCCGTTCGGGCTCGTCGCCTCGGCCTCCACGTAGTCCGCGCCCGTGCGGACGGAGCCCTCGAGGAGCATCCGGATCCTCTCCGGCGAGACGTCGTCGACCGCCAGGGTCGCGACCGCCTCCTTGACCGCCGCCTTGCCCAACCCGTGCCCCTCGCTCGTCATGCTCCGCCGCGGCGTCAGGTGGAAGCGGGCGATCCGTTCGACGACCGACGGAGGCACGACGACCTTCATCCCTTTCACGGGGTCGGAGGGCACGAGGGCCTTCCACTCCGCTTCCGTGATCCACATGCATTCCGTGTTGGGCTCGAGGAACTTCTGATAGCTCGACTTTCCGTCCGTCAGGGGAAAGTCCTCGAGCCTCGCGTAGCGAAGCCGGCCGTCGGGCTCCCGCGAAAGGAAGCGACCGTGCACTCGGAGGACGAGGCCTCCGGGGGGCGGCGCGGGGATCTTCCGTTCGGAGGGCTCCAGCTCGCGCGGAGGCTCCGGCTTGCGATCCGCCTCCGGAAGCTTCCGGAAGGCCTCGAGCGCCTTCTCCGTCGGCCGGTCGCCGAGGTAGACGCCCGACGCGGACACGCAGCTCATGTAGCCGTTCGAGGTCACCCAGCGCTTGTCGATGCCGGCCATCCGCAGGAACTCCCCTTCCGGGCCCTCCGCGCGGCAGAGCTGCGTGGGCACCGCCGCCGCCACGAAGTTCTCGCGGATCACCTTGAGGGAGTCGTCGGTCCACATCGAGGGCTCACGGCCCCAGCGGCCGGCCGTTCAGCAGCCCGCCGCCGGCGCGCCGCCGCTGCCGGCCCAGAGGAAGAGCGGCTTCCCTTCCGCGGCCGCCTTCCGGCGCGCTTCCCACACCGAGGGATGCCAGGCGACTTCCATCCAGCGCGACTCCCCGGGCTGGGGCTTGAGCATCCGGTGGAGCTTCTCGAACTCGGCGACGTCCTGGGCCAGCAGAAGCGCGAGCAGCGTCGTCATGGGAACCTCCACCCTATATAACGCGAGGGGCCACTTTGGCGCCACGGGCGGCGTCGTATAGGATATAGAAGACGGCGGTCGCGTCCAGCGCCGTCCAAGGTGGGTGAATGGGTCGGGTCCTCCTCGCCGCGCTGCTCCTCGTTCAGGACGGCGAGCTCAGCGAGCTGAAAACCCGCTTCGAGGCGGAGAAGCCCAAACCCTCGGCGCAGCGCCTCCCCACCCTCAGCGCCGTCGGCGCCCTCCGCTCCGATCCCGCCGCCGCCTTCCTCGGGGACGTCTTCGACAAGGACAGCGACCCCGAGGTCCGCGCCCACGCGCTGAAGACCCTGGCCGTCGCCGACCTCCCCTCCGCCCGCCAGAAGCTCGCCGCCGTCGCCCGGGACGCCAAGGCGCTCTTCGCCCATCGCGCGGCCGCCCTCGACGCCCTCACCGGCGCCGTCGCCCGCGAGGGTTTCGAGGCCGCCCGCGCCCTCCTCAAGGACTCCAGCGAGATCCGCCTCCGCGCGTGGGTCGGCCTCCGGCGCTATCCCCTTCCGCAGACCGAAGCCCTCTGGCGGACCGGGCTCGACGACCCCGACCCCTTCGTCCGCGGCCTCTCCTATCTCTGCCTCGCCCCCCTCAAGGAAATCCCCCTCCAGGAGCGCGCGAAGAAGTCGCTTCTCGACCCGGCCGACGAGCCCCTCGCCAAATACGGCGCCGTCGCCGTCCTCAAGGCCGCGGACGGCATCGCCAACGCCCGCGTCCTGATCGCCGCCGCCGCCACTCCCGACACGACGCTCCGCCGCCTGCTCGCCGACGCCCTCGGCGCCAACACCGACGAAAAAGCCCCCGAGGCGATCTACCAGGCCCTCCGCCACGCCGACGCTTCCGTCCGCCTCGTGGCCGCCCGCGCCCTCGGCGGCCTCAAGGACGCGAAGGCCATGGACCGCCTCGCCGAGCCGCTGAAGGACAAGGTGCCCGACGTCCGCGCCGCCGCGCTGGAGGCCGTCGCCCAGCGCAAGGAGAAGTCGAGCGAGACGATCCTCCACCGCGAAGCCCAGCGCTCCGACGAGGACCTCGCCGGCCCGGCCATCGCGCTGCTGACCGCGTTCCCCACCGACGCCACCCGCGCGCTCCTCGCCAAGCTCGCCGGCAACTACAAGCCCGGCATCGCCATCCCCGCCCTCGAGGCGCTCGGCGAGATCGCCGCGCCCGACGCCCTCCCCGTGCTCGACAAGGCGCTCAAGTCGAAGGACTGGCCCGTCCGCGTCACCGCGATCCGCGGCCTCGGACGTCTCAAGTCGAAGGAGGCCGTCGACCTCCTCATGGACCGCCTCGACAAGGAGGACGGGCGCGTGCTCGGGGAGCTGGTCGACGCCCTCCGCGCGCTGACGGGGCGGCCGTTCGGCTTCGCGCCCGGGCAGTGGCGCGAGTGGTGGTCGCGCGAGCGCGAGGCGTTCACCGGGCCGAAGGCGGCGGAGGGCGTCGAGGCCGGCGTGGGCGCGACGACCTACCACGGCGTGCCGATCCTGAGCACGCGGCTGGTCTTCTGCGTGGACATCTCGGGCAGCATGTCGGAGACGCTCGGGACGGAGACGCGGATGGAGCTCGCGAAGAAGGAGCTGATCCGGACGCTGGGCTCGCTGAACAAGGACGCCCAGGTGAACCTGATCTTCTTCGACGACCGGCTGGAGCCCTGGCACCAGAAGCTGACCGGGCTGAAGTCGACGCTGAAGGAGGCGGTCGCGATCGTGTCGCGCCTGCAGCCGCGGGGCCGGACGAACATCTTCGACGCGCTCGACCTGGCCTTCCAGCACAAGGAGGCCGACACGGTCTTCCTGCTGAGCGACGGGGACCCGTCCGACGGCCGGATCATCGACCCCGACGACATCCTCGCCGAGATCCGCCGCATGAACCGCGTGCGGAAGATCATGGTGCACACCATCGCCTTCGCCCCGAGCCCCTTCATGAAGGCCCTCGCCGAGCAGAACGGCGGCCGCTACGTCGAGATCAAATAGCGGAGCTCCAAGCGGCCTCAGCGCGGGGTGATACCATTCGGGCATGAAAGCGCGACGGATCTTCAGCGGTTTCGCCCTGCTGGCGGTCCTCGTTCTGGGATCCGCGATCGCCGCCTTTTTCAACAGCGAGCGGCTGGACGCGGTCACCGTGCGCTTCACGGGGCCGGGGGCCGAGCCGAAGGACGTCCACATCCCCGGGCGCGACAAGGACGACGTCAAGCCGGACTACCGCCTCGACATCGTGCGCGACCGCGGACGCGACAGCTGCGGGCCGATCTGGGACACGAGCGCCGCCGCGGGGATCCGCTTCGTCGTGCCGGGCGACTTCCCGCTCCGCGACGCGCGGGAGCTGGTCCTCGTCGAGAACGACACCGTCAGCGACGACGATCCCGTCACCCGCGTCGCCTTCGCCCCGCCCCGCATGAGCGCGAACGGCTTTGCCTTCGACGTCGAGTCGTCGCGTTCCTTCGCCCTCGGGCTCTTCTGGTTCCTCGGCACGCCGGTCGGGCTGGTCATCGCCCTCGTCGCCATCCTGGTCCTGCTCTGCCTCCTCGGATCGCTGGCGCGAACCGCGCTAGGCTACACGTCGCCCCAGGTGCCGGGGGGCCTGGAGCCGCCGGATATCGACCTGCCGGATATTTCGCCCTAGCCACGCGTTAACGAAATGACCTTCCGACCGCGGAATAGCGAGCGCTGGAGCTACCCGCTCGTCATCTGCTTCCTTCTCCTCCTCATGGTCCCCTTTCTTTACATGCGCGCGGGCCGGGGGCTGGGTTGTCTCGGTTTTCTGCTCTGCCTTGTCGGCCTGATCGTCGCGGCCAGCCTGAAGACCTGGGCTTCCGTCGTTCGTCTGGACGAGCACGGCCTGCGCTGGAGCGGAAACGGGACGGGGGGCTTCATGGAGTGGAACGCGATCCAGTCCATGGATTACGACCGGACGCAGCGCATTCTGGTCGTCGGCCTCGTGGAGCGCGCCACGGGCCGCTTCCATCCCCTGCCGTTCATGACGTCGGATCTCTATCAGGCCCTGAAGGGGAAAATCGGCGCGGGACCGTCGGAGCTCGACGGAGAATGCCGCCTTCTCTAGGCGGCCCTGCAGGCGCTCGGCGCTCGGAGCATGGCGCTACACCACTTCGAGGTGCTCGACGTGCTCGCCGCGGACGCCGCGGACCTGGCCGCTGTCGAGGCGGATGACGAGTCCGTCGATCGGGTCGGTCTCCTCGACGGTGCCGGGAAAATAGCGGCCGTCTTGCTTCACCCGCACGCGCTTGCCGAGGATGAACGAGCGCTCGCGCCAGGCCTTCCTGTAGTCCTTGAGGTTGCCGTGCAGGCGGCCGTACCACTCGTCCACCGCCTCGAGCAGCGCCCGCGCCGCCTTCGCCAGCGACACGTCCGGGCCGAGCGACGTCGCCCCCATGTCCGCGGGGTGGCCGGAGACGTTCATGCCGATGCCCACGATGAAGACGTCCGGCCGGCTCGACACGAAGCGCGCCTCCACCAGGATGCCCGCGATCTTCAGGCCGTCGAGCATCACGTCGTTCGGGAAGCGGATCTTCGCGGCGTCGCCGGCGACGTCCGCCGCCGCCAGCGCGCCGAGCGCGGTGACCAGCGGGACGCGTTCGACGTCCAGCGCCGGCCGCAGCAGGATCGAGCAGAGCAGCGCCTGCCCGCGCGACGCCACCCAGGTCCGGCCGAAGCGGCCCCGCCCCTGGGTCTGCTCCTCCGCGAAGATCACCGTGCCGTCCGGCGCGCCCTCGATCGCCGCCGTCCAGGCCAGGTCGTTCGTCGACGCGCAGCGTTCGACGCTCCGGATCTCCTGGCCGACGACCTTCGTTCGAAGGCGGTCCAGCTTCAAAGCTCGACCTCGAGCGAGAGGTCCACGGCCGGCGCGGAGTGCGTCAGCGCGCCGACGCTCACGCGGTCGACGCCGGTGCGCGCGACGTCCTTCACGGTCGCGAGCGTGATGCCGCCCGAGGCCTCGATCTCCAGCCGCGGATTCAGGGAGCGCACCTGGCGCACGGCGCGGCGGAGGCCGTCGACGGAAAAATTGTCGAGCATCAGCACGCGGACGGGCCAGGTCGCGTAGAGCCGCGCCTCGCTCCCGGTCTGGGCCTCGATGACGACGTCGACGCCCTTCGCGGCGTACTCGAAGACGCGCTCGCGCAGCGCCTCCTCGTCGCCGACGGCGGCGATGTGGTTGTCCTTGATCATCGCGCCGTCGTGCAGGCCCAGGCGGTGATTGTGCCCGCCGCCCATGCGCACCGCGTACTTCTGCAGCGCGCGGAGGCCCGGGACGGTCTTGCGGGTGTCGAACACCCGCGCCGGCCGCGCGAGCTCGACGAACCTGGCCGTGAGCGTGGCGACGCCCGACAGCTGCTGGACGAGGTTGAGGGCGGTGCGCTCGCCGGCGAGGACGGCCTTCGCGGGGCCGTCGACGACGCCCACCGTCCGCCCCTTCCGGATCCGCTGGCCGTCCTTCGCCTTCGCGGCGAAGCGGGCGCCGGACTGGCGGAAGGCCTCGGCGGCGCAGTCCAGGCCGGCGAGCACCAGGTCCTGCTTGGCCACCAGGCGGCCGCGGGCGCGACGCCCTTCGAGCAGCGGCGCGGTGAGGTCGCGCGCGGCGCCGTCCTCGAGGAGGGCGCGGCGGACGACGTCGCGAGGGTCGGGCTCCATGGGGGCCGAGTATAGCCTATACTTCCGGGCGGTGAAACGCGTTTGCCGGGAGTGCGGAGCGGCCGTGCCGGACGGGCACACGACCTGCCCGCTCTGCGGAAAGCCGCGGCCGCCCGACGATCTGACGGCGGCGGACGTCCTCCCGGATCTCCAGGCCCTCGCGCGCGAAACGGCGGTCCTTCGGACGAAAGCGGAGGGCGTCGGAGCGGCCCTTCGGATCGTCGAGGCGTTCCTCTTCGTGCTCTCGATGCCCGTGCTGCTGCCGGGGCTCGCGGTCACCGCGCTGATGGTGAAGCGCTGGGGCCGCATTCCGCTCTCGCTGATCCTCGTGGAAGGCGTCCTCTTCACCGGGCTGAGCTACCTCAGCTTCGAGGCCGTCGACGGCCCGCTCGCCGGCCTGGTCTTCCCGCTGATGCTGCTCTCGGTCTTCTCCGTCGCGACGCTCTACGTCCTGCGGAGCTGGAAGGGCCGGACCCAAGACGGCATCCTGCTGGGCTACTCCGGGCTCGTCACGCTGCTCATGGCCGCCGGCGGCGGGTTCCTGTACGCCGGCACCGGCCTCGTCGTCCATCGGATCCGCGCGCCCCGCTTCCTGAAGGTCGTCTCCGACGTCCCCCGCTCCCTCGATCCAGCCGGCGCGCTCGCCCGGAAGGAGCTGCTGGTCCACGCCGAGCTCGTCGACGCCCGCCTCGACGCCTCCAAGGCGGCCTGGCGCCTCGAGGGCGCCGGCGCCGACGTCTTCTGCGCGGGCGCCGCGGACGCGGACGACGCGCTGGAGGGAGACGCCGACGACCTGTTCAAGAACGCGCCCGAGTGGCTCGGCCGCCGCGTCGCGCTTCGGGAGTCCCGGAACGGCGCCTGGAAGAAGATCCCGGCGAACTGGCGGGCCTTCATCGCCGATCCTTCCCTGAAGGGCGACGGCCGCTGGTGGGCGGAAGTGGGCAGCGGACCGAAGAAGCACATATTCCTGGTGAGCGGCTGGGTCACGGCGGACGACGAGCGTCCGGTCGCGGAGCTGTTGGACGTCGACGCGCCCGCCGGCGTGCTCATGGAGATCCCCTGGGAGTTGCTCGAGTCTTCGAACGGCCTGGACTGTCGCGGGAAAAGGCCTCGGGAGGCGATGGGGCTGGCCCTGCTCAGCGACTTGTCGCCCCGCCGCTACTGCGCCCCGGTGGCGGGGACGTCGGGCGCGCTGTGGGTCCAGGCGGACGGCGAGGAGGCGCCGTCGGGAGACTTGAAAGGCGTCCTGGAGTGGCCGGACGAAGGGGCGGGCCGCTCGCTCGCGCTCCTGGCGCGCCGGACCTGCGGCGCCGGCCCGGAGATCCGGCCTCGCGTGCTGGTCCTGGGCACCGCGCACGCCTATCGGAGCTCGCGCGACCTCCGGGCGGAGGCGGCGGAGGGGATCCCTCTGGAGCACTGGGGCGCCCTGCTGCTGGGCGCGCTGCTGACGGGCCTCGCCGTCTTCCTCGCCTTTTTCGAGTAGCCTATGCTCATGAGCCTGCTTCTCGCCCTCCAGACGCTGACGCTGCGCGACGTCCAGGGCCTCTACGGCGGGCACGACGTGTGGATCGCGGCGGACGGGGCGGCCCACGTCCGCAAGGTGGACCGCGGCGTCGAGAAGCGCTACGCGGGGAAGGTCCCGATCGACGAGCTGAAGGTGCTGCTCGCGAAGCACGACCTGAAGAAGATCAAGATCCCCGACCGCCCGGGCGTTCCCGATGAGGCCCGTCCCGCGCTGATCTGGCGGGCGGAGAAGGATGTCGTGCGCGTCGCGAAGTGGGCGGGCCAGAAGGACGCGGACTTCGACGCGATCTACAGCTGGATCCAGAAGAAGGCGGAGGAGATCGCCAAATCCAAGCCGCTCCACGACGGCCGCTGGGATCCGGCCTGGAAGCCCGAGGGCTTTACGGACTAGGCTCTGTCTGAAAACCCGCGTGAGCCGCGGCGGGCCGAGAGGCGAGCAGCCCCAGGAGCGAGGAGGAGACGAGCCTCGAAG
>DASVNH010000266.1:0-95068 GCA_036383955.1 Planctomycetota bacterium
TGAAATCGGGCCGGCCGTCGTGGCCGGCGGAGCGCACGCTGCTCACGAGCGGCGCGCTCGACCGCCTGCACGTTTCCCGCTCGAAGGGCGGCGCCCGTCTGGAGACGCCCGAGCTCGCGTTCGCGTACGGGGTCGACTGGACCTGGACCCCGCCGCCGCCCGCGCCGCCGGACCGCCCGATCCAGGGCAACTAAGCGTCAACGGTATTCCTAGTCGACGACGACCCAGAGGCCGCCGCGCAGGTGGTGGCCGCAGCCGGCGCGGTGCACGTGGTTGTGGTGATGGCGCCAGTGGCCTCCATGGAAGAAGTGGCCGCAGTGGTCCGAGTGGATGTGGCCGCGCTCGATGACCACGATGTCGCCGTCGCGTTCGTGGATGACGACGTGCCGGCGGCAGCCGGAGGCGGTCGCGGCGACCAGGAGCAGGAGCAGGGCGAGCGTCCTCATGAAGTCCTCCTTGTGTTCGGTAGTATGGCTTTAACAAGCCGCGGCGATTAAAAGACTCGCCGCTTCTGCCCGTCGTATGACAAAATAGCGGTCCCTCGAAGGAGATATCTATGGTTTTCCTGCTCGCCGCCCTCGCGCTCCAGGCCGACGCCGGCTGGAAGGACCTCTTCGACGGCAAGGCGCTCGGCTCCTGGAAGGCCGTCGACTTCGGCGGCGAAGGCAAGGTCGAGGTGAAGGACGGGGCGATCGAGGCGGGGGAGGGCGTCGCGCTGACCGGCGTGGTCTGGAAGGGCGAGGCGTTCCCGAAGCTCAACTACGAGCTGACCCTCGAGGCGATGAAGGTGGACGGCAGCGACTTCTTCTGCGGCATCGCCTTCCCCGTCGGCGAGAAGTTCTGCAGCTTCGTGGCGGGCGGCTGGGGCGGCGGGGTCGTGGGGCTGTCGAGCCTCGACGGCATGAACGCGTCGGAGAACGAGACGGCCAGCGCGCAGACCTTCAAGAAGGGCCAGTGGTACAAGATCCGCCTGCGGGTGGAGGCCGCGAAGATCCAGGCCTGGATCGACGACAAGCAGCTGGTGAACGTCGAGATCAAGGGCAAGGAAGTCTCCATCCACCCGGCGATGGAGGCCGCCTGCCCGCTGGGCCTCTGCAACTACTCGACGGCCAGCCGCTACCGCGCGATCCGCTACAAGCCGCTCAAGTAGCCGCGGCTACTTCTTCTCGATCTCCGCGATGATCTCGTCCTTCGTCGGCGCCTTCTTGCGCCGATGGGCGTCGATCTTCTCGTAGAGCGAGGCCATCCAAGCGACGTCCTTCGACGCGGCCTGGACCTTGGCGAGGAGGGCGTCGGCCTTGTCGGCGCCCGCGACCTGCGCGAAGGCCTTGGCCTGCTCGAGGTACTGGACCTCGGGATTGGGCTCGGCGGGCCCTTCCTCGAGCTTGAGGACCCAGCGGATGCCCGTGAGGAGGTGCTGCTTGAAGAGCGGCATCGCCCAGGTGCTCTCGTTGTGGCCGAGGTTGGTGTAGAAGAGGCGGCCCTTGCCCGACTCGCGGACCCAGCTCACGGGCACGTGATAGGGCGCCTTGGTCTTGCTCTTCGCCATGTTGATGCTGTAGATCACGCGGACGGCCTTGGGGTCGTAGTTCTTGTACTGATAGATCTCGTCCTTGAACGAGAACTCCTCGCCCAGCATCTTCGCGGTGACGTGGCCCGGCTCGTGGTTCGTCATCGGCACGGTCTCGCCCGAGCCCCAGGGATGGCCGTCGAACGTCCCGTTGATCAGCGAGAAGTAGGGCCGGAAGCCGCCGAAGGTGTCGGTCGCGCTGTGCGTCCCGATCATCGCCTTGCCCGACTTCAGCCACTCCTCGAACGCCGTGAAATTCTCCGGGGAGATGGGCAGGGCCCCGGTGGTGTAGAACATCACCGCGTCGAGCTCCTTGAGCTTCTCGGGCGTGAGCGCCGACGCGTCCTGGGTGCATTCGACGTCGAAGAGGCCCGACTCCTTGGAGATCTCGGTCACCGAGACTTCCGACGGCGCCAGGCCCGCGGGATCCTTCCGGTTCACCGAGCCGTGCTTGAAGCCCTTCGACTGCGTGATGAAGAGGATCTTGTACTTTTTACCCTGAGCGAGGGCCGGCAGGCCCGCGTCGAAGGGCTTCTCCTGGGCCGTCGCGCCGAGGGCCGGGCTCAGCAGGACCAGGACCGCCAGGAAGCGAAGGGCGTGTCTCATCGTCGTTCTCCTCAGGACCTATATAACGTAGGGGGGTGCTAACGTTTTGACCTGGTCAAAACGTTAGCACCCCCCTACGCGACGGGGTTCTCGAGCGTGCCGATGCCGTCGATCGACATCCGGATGAGGTCGCCGCGCCGCAGCGTGAACGCGTCCGGCGGGACGATGCCCGTGCCCGTCGAGAGAAACGCGCCGTCCGGGAAGGAGTTGTCCCGGTAGAGCCAGGAGACGAGCTCCTCGGGCGTCCGCTTCAGCTGTTTCAGCGAGGTCTCGCCGTGGAAGGCGGTCTTGCCCGCGCGGCGGATGTCGAGGCGGATGGACGTCGACGGCCCCGGCGTCTTCTCGGCGACGAGCACGCAGGGCCCCAGCGCGCAGCTGCCGTCGTAGATCTTCGCCTGCGGCAGGTAGAGGGGATTCTCGCCCTCGATGTCGCGCGAGCTCATGTCGTTGCAGATCGAGTAGCCGATGATCCGGCCCTTGGCGTTGATCGCGAGGGCCAGCTCCGGCTCGGGCACGTTCCATTTGCCGTCACGGCGGATCCGCACCGGCGCGCCCGGCCCCGCGACGCGGCGCGGCGTGGCCTTGAAGAAGAGCTCCGGCCGCGGCGCCGTGTAGACCCGCGAGTAGAAGTCGCCGCCGCCGGCTTCCTTCGACTCCTCCACGCGCGCGTCGCGGCTGCGGTAGTAGGTCACGCCGGCGGCCCAGACTTCCTGCGCCCCGATCGGCGCGCGCAGGGAGGCCGTCGACGGATCGAACGCCACGCTCAGGCCCGACGCGAGACAGGCGCGGAGATGCTTCGCCAGGTCGGAGCGGTTGAAGAGCGCGTCCCAATCGGAGTCGGGGAGCACGACGGCCTTCCGGCCGTTCTCGACCAGGAGGAGGTCGCCGCTTCGATAGAGCCTCATCGACGCGACATCTTAGTGCCCGCGGGGGCCGGGGTCTACTTTTGCTGGCCGAAGGTCGCGCGACGCTTGCCCCACCAGATCTTCCATTCGCCGTAGGTGGTGTACTTGTCGCCCGAGATGAGCTGCATGGCCTTGTTGCAGGCCTTGACGACTTCTTTCGCGCGGGTCTTGGCGGGATCCGCGCCGCCGCCGCCGCCCGGGATGTTGACGCCCGGCACGCCGCCGCCGCCGCCGGCCGCCTTGTTGAGCTTGTCCGCGTCCTCGAACTCGTTGAGGATGAGGTCGATCGTGGCCGCGTTCTTGAACGCCGCCGCCGCGACGATCGCCGCCGCGGCGGCCTTGGCGTCCTTGTCCTCGATGCCCTTGTGAAGCGCGGGCAGCGCCGCCGGATCGTTCAGCTTGCCGAGGGCCTCGTAGATGGCGGCCTGGACGTCGGGCTCCTTGTCGTTCGGGGCGATCGACGCCGTGAGGATGCCGAGCGCCTGCTTCTTGTAGTCCGAGTATCCGCCCAGCCCCCGGGCGGCGGCGGCCTTGACCTCTTTGGCCTCGTTCCCCAGCACTCCGGCCAGCCGCGGCAGGATCTTCTCGTGCTGCGTCCGCGCCAGCTCCATGACCGCCCCCGCGCGGGCGACGGCGCTCGGGGTGGCGTAGGACGTCTTGAAGCGGGCCAGCGCCTCGTCGGCTTCCTTGTCGTCGCCCAGAGCCGCGAGCATCAACACGAGCGCCGTCATGGAGCCTCCTTCCCGGTACCTCTATTGGTTAGTTTAACGCCGGAAGGATCTGACGAGTCGCGCTTGATCTGGGAATCCAGAAGGTATACTCTCCGGGTAGGAGGACATACGCTATGCGCTACCGATTCGCCGCCGCGTCCCTGCTGGCCGCCCTCGCCGCCTGCGCCTCGAGCGGCGCGGAGCCCCGGGTCGTCGCCAAGCCGAAGATCGCCAAGGCCGGGCTCCTCCCCTCGCAGCAGGTTCCGGCGGAGCGCGACGGCGTCCGCGTCGAGGACACCGGCGCCGTGATGTTCATCTGCGCCAACAGCGACAAGCACGAGGACAAGGAAGTCCTGCTGTCCCGCTGCCCCGACTGCTCCCAGGTGAACTACTTCTACTGGGACGGCAGCGAAAGCGCCTTCCGCTGCTACGCCTGCCTCAAGAGCCTCGACAACGAGAAGATCCGCTGCCCCGAGTGCGGCAAGCCCCCGCGCATGGTCCGCACCAAGAACAAGCCCAAGGCGTCCTAGCCCGAAGGGACGGCGGGGCGCCTCTCCCGCGTTATAGAAGCGGAGAGGCGCCATGATCCACGTCCGCAAGGCCGCCGAGCGGGGCGGCTTCGACCACGGATGGCTCGACACCCGCCACACCTTCTCGTTCGCGGACTACCGCGACCCCCGGCACATGGGCTTCCGCTCCCTCCGCGTCCTCAACGAGGACCGCGTCCGCCCCGGCCAGGGCTTCCCCATGCACGCGCACCGCGACATGGAGATCGTGACCCTCGTCCTCTCCGGCGCCCTCGAGCACGAGGACAGCCTCGGCAACCGCGCCCTCCTCCGCCCCGGCGAAATCCAGCGCATGAGCGCCGGCACCGGCGTCGTCCACAGCGAGCGCAACCCCTCCGACCGCGAGCCCGCCCACTTCCTCCAGATCTGGATCCTCCCCGGCGAGAAGGGCCGCCAGCCCGGCTACGACCAGCGCGCCTACCCGTCCCGGCCCCTCGCCCTCCTCGCCTCCCCCGACGGCCGCGACGGCTCCGTCACGATCGGGCAGGACGTCGACCTCCACCTCGCCCGCCCCGCCGCCGGGCATCCCGTCGTCCTCGACCTCCGCGCCGGACGTCACGCCTGGATCCAGGCCGTCCGCGGAGCGGCGTCGATCAACGACGTCCCGCTCACCGAAGGCGACGGCGCGGCCGTCGCCGGCGAGCGGCGCCTGAAACTGAGCGGCGACGCCGAGGCGCTCCTCTTCGACCTGGCGTGACTATAATGCTCGCGTGCCGCTCGACATCCCCTGCCCCCAATGCGGGAAGGCGCCGCCCTGCGCCTGTCCGCCCCTGCCGCCCGGCCCGGCGGATCCGCCGCCGCCGAAATACCGGCCCGAGATCATCAAGCTGCGGCGGGAGAAGCGGCCGGGCAACCGGGAGATCGTGATCCTCGAGGGCTTTCCGCGCGGCGGCTACGACCTCGAGGCGCTGGCGAAGGACCTCAAGCGCCGCTGCGGCAGCGGCGGCACGGTCCGCGGCTTCACGATCGAGATCCAGGGCGACCACCGCGAGGCGCTCGAGGAGCTCCTCCTCGAGCGCGGCTTCCGCTCGAAGCGCGCCGGCGGATAAGGCGATTCAGGAAAGGCCCGGCCCGCCTTTCCACCGAACGCCCGCTATAATCCATGGGCCTCTACATGGAACCCGCGCGCGCGTCCTCGTCCCACGCCATCTGGCGCCAGGCCGGCGGTCCCCTCGTCACCGTCGCCACCGCGCTGACGCTGGACCTTCTTTACCGCTACTTCCCCATCCCGGAGCCCACCGCCATCGTCCTCTTCGCCGTCGTGGGCTCCGCCTTCTTCGGGGGCCTCCGCGCCGGTTTCGCCAGCGCCGCCATCGCCTGGATGTACTACGCCTGGCACTTCTCCATCCCCGGCTCGCCTTTCCGCTACGAGGCCGCCGACCTCCTCCGCATCGCCGTCCTCGCCGTCGTCACGCCCGCCATGGCCGCCCTCGTCGGCGTCCTCCACCGCCGCGGCACCCGCCAGGTCTCGCTCCGCCTCCAGGCCAGCGAAGAGCGCTTCAAGGCCTTCATGGACCGCACCCCCGCCGCCGCGTGGATGAAGGACGTCGACGGCCGCTACGTCTACGTCAACGTCCCCTTCACCGAGTCCTTCAACGTGCGCCTCGAGGACGCCGACGGCTCGTCGGTCTGGCCCGTCGAAACCGCCCGCCAGCTGCACGCGAACGAGCGCGCCATCCTCGCCGACGGCAAGCCGCTCCAGCTCTACGCCGCCACGGGGTCGCCGGCCGACATCCGCCACTGGTGGATCCTCCAGTTCCCCGTCGAGACGGGCTCCCGCTTCACCGGCGGCCTCGCCATGGACATCTCCGAGCGCCGCCGCGCCGAGGAGGCCCTCCGCCACAGCGAGGAGCGCTACGCCCTCGCCGCCCACAGCGCCAACGACGGCCTCTTCGACTGGGACTTCAAGTCCGGCGAGGTCTACTTCTCCGCCCGCTGGAAGAGCATGCTCGGCCACGAGGAGGACGAGATCGGCACCTCCCCCGACGAATGGTTCAAGCGCGTCCACCCCGAGGACCTGCCCCTCGTCAAGGAATCCGTCGACGCCCACATCGAAGGCCGCGCCCCGAGCTTCGAGTGCGAGCACCGCATGCGCCACAAGGAGCGCGGCTACCGCTGGGTCCTCAGCCGCGGCCTCGCCGTCCGCAACGGCGACGACCGCCCCTACCGCATGGTCGGCGCCCAGGCCGACGTCACCGAGCGCAAGCTCGCCGAGGAGCGGCTCCGCCACGACGCCCTCCACGACGCCCTCACCGGCCTCCCCAACCGCGTGCTCTTCCTCGACCGCCTCCGCCACCGCCTCGAGGTCGCCCGCCGCCGCAAGGACCCGCGCTTCGCCGTGTTCTTCCTCGACCTCGACCGCTTCAAGGTGGTCAACGACTCCCTGGGCCACCAGGCCGGCGACCAGCTCCTCGTGGAGGTGACCCAGCGCATCGAGACGACGCTCCGGCCGTCGGACACCATCGCCCGCCTGGGCGGCGACGAATTCGCCGTGCTGCTGGAGGACGTCACCGACGCCGGGCAGGCCGCGCGCATCGCGGAGCGCGTCCTGGCCTCGCTGAAGGCGCCCTTCCGGATCCAGGACCAGGAGGTCGTCAGCGGCGCGTCGATCGGCATCGCCCTGTCGGAGACGAACTACGAGAAGGCGGAGGACGTCCTCCGCGACGCCGACACGGCGATGTACCGGGCGAAGAGCCAGGGCCGCGGGCGCCACGAGGTCTTCGACGGGGCGATGCACAAGCAGGCGCTGCAGGAGCTGCAGCTGGAGTCGGAGCTGCGGCGCGCGATCGAGCGGAACGAGCTGCTCGCGTACTACATGCCGATCGTCAACCTGGAGAGCGGCCGGGTGGAGGGCTTCGAGGCGCTGGTGCGCTGGAAGCATCCGGAGAAGGGGCTGATCCCGCCGGCCCACTTCATCCCGGTGGCGGAAGTGGCGGGGCTGGTGATCGAGATCGACCGCTGGGTGATGCGCGAGGCCTGCCGGCAGCTGAAGAAATGGCACGACCAGTTCCAGCGGCCGGAGCTCGTGGTGAGCGTCAACCTGTCCGGCAAGCAGTTCCGCCATCCCGATCTGCCGGACGTGATCGGCAAGGCGGTCAACGACGCGGGGCTGTCGAAGGGCAGCCTGGCCGTCGAGATCACCGAGAGCGTCCTGATCGACTCCGCGGAGGAGGCGACCCGGCTCCTCGCGAAGATCCGGGAGTTCGGCGTCCGGACCTACCTGGACGACTTCGGGACGGGCTACTCGTCGCTGAGCTACCTGCAGCGCTTCCCGATCGACGCGGTGAAGATCGACCGGTCGTTCGTCTCGCGCATGAGCGGGCGCAAGGAAGGCCGGGAGATCGTGCGGGCGATCATCGTGCTCTCGCAGAGCCTCGGGCTGCTCACCGTCGCGGAAGGCGTGGAGAAGGCCAGCCACCTGGCCCTGCTGCGCGAGCTCAAGTGCACCTACGCCCAGGGCAGCCTCTTCGCCATGCCCCTCCCCGTCGAGGAGGCCGAGGCGATGCTGTCGGGCGAGCCCCGCTGGTAACGAGAATCAAGAATCACGAATCAAGAATCACGGGGCGATCCCCCCTTCCCCCCGGGGGGGGACGTGCTTGATTCGTGATTCTTGATTCTTGATTCCGGGTTCACTTCTTCTCGCAGAGGATGATGTGCTGGCGCGGGAGCGTCCCCACCGTCTTCACCCATTCGAGGCCCGCCACCGCCATCTCCTTCCGGACCTGCGCTTCCGTCATCTTGTGGACTTCCTTGATCGGCACCCGCGGATCCTCCTTGCGGTACTCCACCAGCGCCACCCGGCCGCCCGGCTTGAGCGACTTGCGGATCGCCAGCATCATCTCGTAGGGATGGTCGAACTCGTGGTAGACGTCCACCATCAGCACCAGGTCGACCTTGCCCTCGGGCAGCTTGGGATCCTTCTCTTCCCCGAGGACGCCTTCGACGTTCTTCACGCCGAGCTTCCCGGCCTTCGCCTTCAGCTTCTCGAGCATCTCCGGCTGGATGTCCACCCCCAGCACCTTCCCCGTCTCCCCCACCTTCGGCGCCATGCGGAACGCGAAATAGCCGGTGCCGACGCCGACGTCCGCCACCGTCATCCCCGGCTTCAGGTCGAGCGCCGCGATCACCGCCGACGGCGCCTCCTCCTCCTCGCGCTCCGGCCGCTCCAGCCACGCCGCCGCCTGGTGCCCCATGACGTGCGCGATCTCGCGGCCCATGTAGAACTTGCCGATCCCGTTGGGATCGTGCGGAGTCCGCGTCTCGTAGCCCGGATGCGGGTCCTGCGTCAACAGGAGGAGCGCCGCGATGAGTCTCATCTTCGTATCTGTTGTCCCTCGCCGGGACTTCCGGTAATGTACCGCCCATGCTCATCCATACCGTCTTTTTCTGGCTCCGGAAGTCGGCGCCCAAGTCCGCCCGCGCCGCCCTCGTCAAGGACTGCCTCAAGTACCTCAACACCCCGACCGTCCGGCACCTCTGGGCCGGCCCGCCCGCCGCCACCGCCGAGCGGCCCGTCATCGACGCCACGTACGACGTCGGGCTCACCGTGGTCTTCGACGACATCAAGGGCCACGACGCCTACCAGGAGCACCCCGACCACCTCAAGTTCATCGCGCGCAACAAGAAGCACTGGCAGAAGGTCGCGGTCTACGACGTCCGATGAGCCCGCGGCACGAAGAGCGCTCCATCTGCAAGGCCTGCAAGAAGGCGGTCGACTGGGACAACATCGTCCGCCTTGACCGCGAGATCCAGCCCCGCGTCTTCGAGCGCGCCTACGTCTGCCCCCACTGCCGCGCCGTGCTCGAGTTCGGCTCCTGGCAGACCGGCATCTCCCGCAAAGACTGATATCGGGGGGTATACTCCTACCACCCCGGATGGAACC
This sequence comes from Planctomycetota bacterium, assembly GCA_036383955.1. GTDB lineage: Bacteria > Planctomycetota > MHYJ01 > MHYJ01 > JACPRB01 > JACQFK01. The sequence goes on from DASVNH010000266.1 coordinate 9,240, forward strand.
CGACAGCGAACCGTTCCGGGTCCGGATCGCGCGTCCGGACCCCGTCGTCCACGCCACCCTCGCCGCCGTGCGCGACCGCCTCCGCCTCGACCTCGTGTCCGCGTCCCCGGCGGACGTCGTCCTCCTCCATCTCGCCAGCGCCGCCGGGCTCGACGAGATCGACCGCCTCCTCGAGGAGGAGCCGGACGTCCCCGTCATCGTGCTCGCCGCGCCGGACGCCCCCGGGCTCTTCGACGCGGCCCTGCGCCGGGGGGCGACGGACGTCGTCAGCACCGAACGCCCCGACCCGCTCACCCTGGGCCGCTCGGTCCGCTACGCGGGGGAGCGGCGCCGCACCCGCCGCGCCCTCCGCAAGAAGACCGAGGAAGCCCACCGCCTGCGGGAGGCCCTCGTCGAGATCGCGAAGACGGACGTCGCCGACGAAGACCTCGCCTTCCGCCGCCTGGCGCGGGCGTCGTCGCGCGCGCTGGGCGTCGACCGCGTGAGCGTCTGGCTCTTCAACGAGGACCACACCGAGATCGTCTGCCGGGCGCTGTACCGCCGGGCCGACGACGCCTACGAATCCGGCCAGCGCCTGCGCTCGATCGACTACCCGGCGTACTTCGAGGCCCTGGCCGAGAGCCGCGCGGTGCCGGCCTCCGACGCCCGGAGCGACCCGCGCACCGCGGAGTTCGCGGAAGGCTACCTGCGGCCCCACGGGATCGTGTCGATGCTCGACGTCCCGGTGCGCGCGAGCGGGCGGCTCTTCGGCGTGGTCTGCCACGAGCACGGCGGCGGGCGGCGCGCCTGGACGCTGGAGGAGCAGGAGTTCGCCTCCTCGATCGCCGACCACGCCGCCCTCGCGATCGAGGACGCCGAGCGGCGCCGGGCCGAGGAGGCCCTCCGCGACGAGCGGAACTTCTGCTCGGCGGTGCTCGACACGGCCGCCACCCTCGTCGCGGTGCTGGACCCCGCCGGCCGCGTCGTGCGCGTCAACCGCGCCTTCTGCCGCCTCATGGGCCACACGCCCGAGCAGGCCGCCGGCCGCTCCTTCACCGACCTCGTCTTCTCGCCCGCGGACGCCGACGGGGTCCGCGCGGCGCTGGAGTCCCCGCCGCCGGCGGAGGCCGTCGGCGAGCACGAGCACGCCTGGATCACCCGCCGCGGCACGCGCCCGCGGGTCGCCTGGACGCTCGCCGCCCTGCGCGGGAGCGACGGCGCGGTGAAGCACCTGGTGGTGACGGGCGTCGACATCACCGAGCGCAAGGCGCTCGAGGAGCAGCTGATCCACGACGCCTTCCACGACTCCCTGAGCGGCCTGCCCAACCGCTCGCTGTTCCTGGACCGGCTCGCCCACGCCATCCGGCAGGCCAAGCGCCGCCCCGACCGCCGCTTCGCCGTGCTCTTCATGGACCTCGACCGCTTCAAGATCCTCAACGACTCGCTCGGCCACCTGTCGGGCGACCGCCTGCTCGTCGAGGTGGGCAAGCGCGTGGCCTCCGTCATCCGCCCCGGCGACACGGTCTCGCGTTTCGGCGGGGACGAGTTCACGCTGCTGCTCGACGACGTCCGCGCCGAGAGCGACGCGATCCAGGTCGCCGAGCGCGTGCAGAAGAGCCTCGAGACGGCCGTGCGCATCGAGGGCCACGACGTCGTGACGTCGATCAGCATCGGCATCGCGCTCGGCGGGGCGGAGTACGCGCGCGCGGAGGAGGTCCTGCGCGACGCCGACCTGGCGATGTACCAGGCCAAGAGCAAGGGCGGCGCCCGGCACGAGACCTTCAACCCGTCGATGCACGCCAGCGCGCTGTCCCGCCTGCGCATCGAGACGGAGCTGCGCCACGCGATCGAGCGCGGCGAGATCGTGATCTACTACCAGCCGGTCATCGATTTCAGCGACGGCCGGATCGCGGGCTTCGAGGCCCTGGCGCGCTGGAGCTCCCCGACCCGCGGGCTCGTCCCGCCCTCCGAATTCATCCGGCTCGCGGAGGACGCGGGCCTGATCATCCCGCTCGACCGCGTGGTGCTGCGCGGCGCCTGCCGGCAGCTGCGCCGCTGGCGCGAGCGCTTCCCCCGGCTGCGCCCGCTCAGCGTGGGCGTCAACCTCTCCGGCCGCCAGTTCGTGCAGCGCGACCTCGTCGAGCACGTCCGCGACGTCATCCGCGAGAACGGCCTCGAGCCCGGCTGCCTGAACCTGGAGATCACCGAGAGCGTGCTGCTCGACGGCTCCCCCCAGGTCGCCGAGGCCCTCCAGGCCCTCCACGACGCGGGCGCCCGGATCAGCCTCGACGACTTCGGCACCGGCTATTCCTCGCTGTCGTACCTGCACCGGTTTCCGATCGACGTCCTGAAGATCGACCGCTCGTTCGTCTCGTCGATGCGGGCGGGCGGCGAGGGCGAGGAGATCGTGCGGACCATCCTGACGCTCGCGCAGGGGCTGGACCTGCAGGTGGTGGCGGAGGGCGTCGAGACCCGCGAGCAGGCCGACGCGCTGAAGCGCCTGCGCTGCGACTACGCGCAGGGCTACCTGTTCAGCCGGCCGGTCACGGCCGAGACCGCCGAGACGCTGCTCGAGAAGGAGCTCGACTCCCGCCCGGTCAACGCCTGACGGCCCCGGCCGTCGGCGCCTAGGTCTCCAGCTCCGCCGGCGCTTCCATCCGCAGCAGGCGGCGCAGGAGGTCCTTCAGCGCGGCGTCGTCCCAGGGCTTCCGGACCAGCTTCTGGATGCTCTCGAGCTTCTTGCGCCGCAGGATCCCCGTCAGGTCCGACTGGCCGGTGATCATGATGCGGACGGTCGACGGCGAGCAGTTCCGGACGAGGTCGAGGAATTCCAGCCCCGTCACCACGGGCATGCGCTGGTCGGCGAGCACGATCCGCGCCTTCCGCAGCAGGACCCAGTCGAGGGCCTCGGACGCGTTCTCGGTCGCGAGGAACTCGAAGGGCTCGTGCCGGAACGTCCGGCGCAGCGCCGAAAGGATCGAGGGATCGTCGTCCACGCAGACGACGACGGGACGCTCTTCGGATTCGTTCATGGAGGACTCCCTTCGAAGGTCGCGGATTCGACAGGGAACGACGGGGCGTCAGGAAGGTCGCGGCCCGGTCACGGGCTCAAGCGCGGTGACGCCGCAACTAGTTTATCCCGGATTCGGCGATCCGGGCGTAAGACAGGCATGAAATCGATTCCGCTGCTGCTCGCGCTCGCGCTCGGCGGCGACGACCCGTGGAAGGTCTACGGGGCGTGGCCCTTCGACGCGGCCGAAGCGGCGCGGCGCCAGGCCGAGACCGCGAAGGCGATGGGCGTCGCGGATCCGCTGAAGGTCGGCGCGCTGACGTTCCGGCTCGTCCCGGCGGGCGCGTTCGAGCTGGGCAGCCCCAAGAGCGAGCCGGGCCACGAGGGCGACGAGACGCTCAAGCCCGAGACGATCGCCGAGCCCTTCTACATGCTCGAGACCCAGCTGACCGTCGCGCACTACCGCGCGCTCATGAAGGCCGATCCGCCGGAGACGGGCGCCGATCCGGCGCTGCCCGCCGCCCTGCCCTATCGCGACGTCATGGACCAGGTGCTGCCCGCGCTCGCGAAAGCCGCGCCCCAGGGATGGAAGCCGATCCTGCCCGACCGCGCGCGCCTGGAGTACGCGGCCCGGGCGGGAGTCGCCACCATGAACCCGGGAGGCGCCGCCGAGGCCGACGCGGACGCCTACGCCTGGACCCAAGCGAACTCCGAGAATCGGATGCGGCCGGTGGCGCAAAAGAAACCGAACGCCTGGGGCCTCTACGACGTCATCGGCAACCGCTGGCACTGGGTCTGGGTGGGCCCGACCGGCGGGTACGGCGACCTCTCGACGTCCAACCACCTCGTCTACGGCGGCTCGTACCACACGCCGCCGAGCGGCAACGGCGCGCGGCTGGCGAACATCATGGTCAGCGGCAAGCCGGAGGGCGCCCGCTTCGCCCTCATCCGCGAGAGCGCCCCGCTCCCCAAGGGCCACCCGGACACCGCGCGGAAGTGACTCAGCTCTTGTTCTGCCGCCGGTGCCAGTCTTCCTTGAAGAGGTTGAAGCCCTCGGTCTGCATCGGGTGCTCTTTGATCAGGTCCTCGTTCGGCGTCACGCCGAGGCCGGGGCCGCCGGGCAGCGGGAAGTAGCCGTCCTTCACCTCGGGATAGCCCGGGCCTTTCGCCGCGTCCTTCACCCAGGCGTCCACGAAGTCGTTGAAGTGCTCCTGGATCTTGAAGTTCGTCGTGCACGCCGCCAGGTGCAGGCAGGCCGCCGTGCTCAGCGGGCCGCCCACGTTGTGCGGCGCGAACGTCACGTACGAGGCGTCCGCCATCGCCGCCATCTTCTTCCCTTCCAGCAGGCCGCAGGACTCCGTGATGTCGACCTGCAGGACGTCGATGCACTGCAGCTCCAGCAGCCGCTGGAGCTCGTGCCGCGTGTGGATGTGCTCGCCCGTCGCGACGGGGATGTTCACCTTGTCGCCGACGCGCTTGAGGGCGTCGAGGTTGTCCGGCGGCGTGGGCTCCTCGATCCACGAGGGCGCGAAGGGCTCCAGCATCCGCGAGAGGTCGATGGCCGTCGCCGGGCTGAAGCGGGCGTGCATCTCGATGAGGATCTCGACGTCCGGCCCCACCGAGTCGCGGATGGCCTCGACGAGCGAGACCGAGCGGATCTTGTCGGCGCGCTCCATCTCGTAGAGGCCGGCGCCGAAGGGGTCGACCTTGAGGGCCTTGTAGCCGCGCGCGACGACCTTCTTCGCCGCCTCGTGGAAGGCCTCGGGCTTGCGCTCGACCGTGTACCAGCCGTTCGCGTAGGCCTTGATCTTGTCGCGCACAGCGCCGCCGAGAAGCTGGTAGACCGGCTGCTTGAGCGCCTTGCCCAGGATGTCCCAGCAGGCCATCTCGACGAGGGCGATGCCCATGCCCGCGACGTCGTCGATCCGCGCGAAGTCCTCGACGAACATGCGGTGGACGAGCTGCTCGATCCTGAAGGGGTCGCTCCCGACCACGTAGCGCTTCGCCGCCCCCGACAGGTAGCCGAGCAGCGCCTCCGTGCGGTTCACGTTGCGCCCTTCCGAGTAGCCCACCAGGCCTTCGTCCGTCTCGACCTTGAGGAAGGTCAGGTTCCGCCACGGCGTGCCCAGGACCATCGGAGTGATCTTCGAGATCTTCATTTCAGGCTGTCCTTGCTCAGTTGTCCGTCCACCAGTCGCCAGATGTTCCTCGCGTTCTCGTTCTTCAGCTCGGCCGGCAGCGCCTCCTGCGGGAAGTTCTGCCAGCTCAGCGGCCGCGCCCAGCGCTCGATCGCCGCCGTCCCCACCGACGTGAAGTGCGCGTCGGACGTCGCCGGCCACGGCCCCCCGTGTGTCATCGAGGGGCAGACCTCGACGCCCGTCGGGAAGCCGTTGAAGACCAGGCGGCCGACCTTGGTCTCCAGCAGCGAGACGAGCGGGGCGAAGTCGGCGAGGTCCTTCGACGTCCCGTGCAGCGTCGCCGTCAGGTTGCCTTCCATCGCGCGGGCCGCTTTCAGGAGGTCGTCGAGCGACCCGCACTTCACCACCAGCGTCATCGGCCCGAAGACTTCTTCGCGCAGCCGCTTCTCTTTCAGGAAGGTCGCCGCGTCGGTCTCGAAGACCGCCGCGCGGACCTGCGTGGGGGCGGGATCGACGCCCTTCGCCGCCGCCTTGGCCAGGGCGCCGACTTCCTTCGTGCCCGCTTCATAGGAGCTGTGGATGCCCTTGTGCAGCAGCGTGCCGCCGGGCTGCGCGCCCATCAGCGCGTTGAGCTTCGCGGTGAAGGCGGGCAGGCCGGGGCCGTCGGCCGCCAGCACCACGCCGGGCTTCGTGCAGAACTGCCCCTGCCCCATCGTGACCGAGCCCTTGAGCCCTTCGGCGATCGCCTCGCCGCGCTCGGCGAGGGCGCCGGGCAGCAGGAAGAGCGGATTGACCGAGCCCATCTCCGCGTAGACCGGGATCGGCTCGGGCCGCGCCGCGGCGGCGTCGAAGAGCGCCTTGCCGCCCGCGAGCGAGCCGGTGAAGCCGACGGCCTTCGCCGCCGGGTGCTTCACCAACCGCGCACCGAGTTCACGGTTGCCGCCCTGGATGAGCGAGAAGACGCCCGCCGGCATGCCCGTGTCGGCGGCCGCCTTGCGGATGGCCTCGCCCACCAGCTCCGACGTCCCCGGGTGCGCCTTGTTCGCCTTCACCACGACCGGGCAGCCGGCCGCGAGAGCCGAGGCCGTGTCGCCGCCCGCCACCGAGAAGGCCAGCGGGAAGTTGCTCGCGCCGAAGACGACCACCGGCCCGATCGCCACGCGCATGCGGCGGAGGTCGGGCTTCGGCAGCGGCTTGCGGTCCGGGATCGCGCGGTCGATCCGGGCGTCGACCCACGAGCCCTCGCGGACGAGGGCGGCGAACATGTTCAGCTGGTTGACGGTGCGCGCGCGCTCGCCGGTCAGGCGGTCGATCGGCAGCGCGGTCTCCAGGCTCGCCCGCTCCAGCAGATCGTTCCCCAGGTTGACGATCTCCTTCCCGATCGCTTCCAGGAAGTCGGGGATCCGCGGATGCCGTCGATACGCGGGAAACGCGGCGGCCGCGAGCTCCATCGCCCGGTCGGCCTCCGCGAGGCCGGCGTCGACGAAGGGGGGCTCGACCTCCTTCCCCTGGGCCGGGGCCCAGGCTTTCCAGGTCGGACGTCCGGCGGAGCGCTCTCCGCCGAGGAGGTTTTGGCCGTGCAGCGGCATGGGGTCCTCGCTAGTTCTTCGGGGGCGGCGCGATCCCCGCCGCCTTCGCGGCCTTCTGGAGCGCGGCGCCCGTCGGGTGGGGCGCATTGTAGATTTCGCGGATCAGCTTGGGAAAGGTCTTGAGGGCCTCGACCTCCTCCGCCGCCGGCGTCTCGCCGCGGCAGAGCTTCACGTAGCCGCGCGCGGCGGGCGGAAGGCCGTCGGGCGAAACCTCCGGCCGCGCCTCGAGCGGCTCGACGCAGGCCGGCCCCTGCCGCGCGATCCGGAACTGGCCGTTCGCCTCGGTCCCGCCGTTCGCGAGGATCACCCGGCGCGCCACGGCGATCAGCTTGTCGCCGTAGCCCGTGATCGTCTCGTCCTTCGGCATGCCGGGGCGGCAGGTGTTCTTGTAGACGTCCTTCGCGACCCAGCCGCGCTCGTCCATCCAGCGCTTCCCCTTCATCACGCCGAGGATCGCGCCGCAGGTCGCCGCGTTGCAGTCCGAGTCCCAGCCGAAGTTGAAGGCGAGCCGCAGCGTCTCCGCGAACTCGCCCCGGCCGTGCAGCAGGGCGCCGATGATCGCGGCCGTGTTCAGCTCGTAGCCGTTCCGGTCGCGCATCGTCCCGCCGTGCTTCGTGTACTTCTCCTTCATCTTCAGGCGCGTCGCCTTCCAGTCCTCCGGCGACTCCCGCCACCAACCGACGACGTCGTCGACGATCGGCCCCACCGCGCTCTTCGGATCGAGCATGCGGCGGCCGGCCTCGACGACCTTCGTCACGTCGGTCTCGAAGTAGGCCGTCGCGATCATCCCCGCGAACAGCTGCGTCGTCTGGACCGGCTCGCCGTCGACGGCCGCGTGGACGTAATGCGCGCCGAGCTTCGCGGCCGCGCGCGGCATGCCCGGCGCGACGAGCCCGAAGGCCTCGCTCAGGAACTGGGCGGAGATGTTGAAGTGCGCCCAGGGATTGAGCGCGTGGCGGCCCGTGAGCGGCGGCCGGATCCCGAGGTCCATGAGCTGGCGCGCGTAGAGGTTCGCGCACCAGATCTTGTCGTTCATGTTCGACGTCCACAGCTCGGCGACGCGCGCGGGCGGCAGGGTGAGCTCGCCCGTCTTCGCCATCTCGGCGAGGTAGACCCACTCGATGTCCGTGTCGTCGTCCGTGTAGGCGCCGTCGGGCAGGGAGGGCACGTAGCGCTCGACCTGGCCCGGCTCGGCGATGTACTTGAACTCGTGCGGCAGGCCGTTGAGGTTGCCGAAGATCTGCCCGAGCAGGCCGCCGCGGATCTTGTCCTCGAGGACGTCGACGGACATCGAGACGCCGCTCCGGGCGGCGGGAGCCGGGTCGTTCGACGTCCATTCCTCGCAGTCGAACGCGGCGCACCCGGTCAGCAGCAGCAGCAGCAGCGACCTTCTCACGACATCCTCCGCAGGTTCCCCGCGGCGTCGAACTCCATCTCGCGCGGGGGGCCGAGAACTTCTACGCCGCCCAGCTCCGCCGCGTAGGCTTCCGAGACGTCGACGCGCTCGAGCGAGAGCGTGTCGGCGATCCGCAGGACGCGCGGCGGACGTCCGTCGGGCCGGGGCACCGTGCCGAGGCAGGCCTCGATCGCCTCGCGGTCCGTCTCGAAGGCGGGGGGCACCTTGTAGGAGTTGAGGCTGAGCGCGGTCCAGGCGTTCAGCAGCGTGACCGCCGGATCGATCGCCTTCGCCACGCGGGCGGTGGTCGCGTCCGCCATCCCGATGCCGATGGCGTTGCCGTGGGTCTCGGGCGTCAGGTCGCGGACGAAGAGGCGGCGGATGATCGGCTTCGCCTTCATCTCGCGCAGGTTCGACGTGTAGCCGTGCACGTTGCGGCCGATGATGTTCGGGTCCATGCCGGCGCCGCTGACGTTCTTGCCCAGGAAGTCGACGATGAGGAGGTCGCACTCGTCGAAGGGCAGGGCGGGCATCAGGCGCTTCGCTTCGGCCTGCAGGGCCTCCTCGCGCGCTTCGAGGTTTTCGGGGCCCAGGACGTCGATCTTCGCCGTCGCGTGATGGGCGTCCTCGAGCAGCGCGATCCCCGCCACCCATTTGACCTTGGGGAGCATCGCGCGCCCCACGGCGCGGATCACGTGCTCGTGGCCCAGGAGGCCGATCGCCTGGTGGCAGGCGGCGGCGCCGTTCTTCTTGCCCAGGCCGATGGCGAGCATCTTGATGAGGCCGCTGCCGAGCGGCAGGCCGAAGTCGGTGTGCGGCTTGATCCGGTTGATGAGCACGACGCCGTCCGCACGCAGCGCCTCCACGCTCACGTGGACGGGGACGCCGTCGGCGGTGGTCGCGACGACCTCCGTCTCCATCGCCGCGCGGATCGGGGCGATCGCCTCGGTCACGCCGTATTCCGCCAGCACGCCGGTCTGGCCCTCGGGCGTCGCGCCGCCGTGGCTGCCCATCGCCGGCAGCAGGAAGGGCTTCGCGCCGGCGGCCTTCAGGAGGTCGACGGTCGCCTTCACGACGGCCGCCAGGTTGGAGATGCCCCGACTTCCCACGCCGACGGCGATCCGCGCGCCGGGCTTCACGCTCGGCCGGAAGCGGGCGACGAGCTCGCGGGGGATGTCGAGCGCCGCCGCGGCGGGGAACTTCTGGCGGATGGGGATGACCTTCATTCGGGGATGCCCAGCCCGGGGGCGCCGGGCTTGGAGGCCCGGGCCTCGGGGAAATAGCGCTGGATCATGTCGACGACGAGGCGGGCGCGATGGAGGCGCTCGCGGGTCATGGCGAGGGAGACGGCCTTGAGCTGCTCGCCGACGGGATAGATGTCGGGAGCGTTGCGGAGGCCCATCTTGACGTACATCGGCGCGGCGACGCGGATCATCTCGGGGACTTCGTAGGTGCGGATGTAGCCGCCGAAGTTGTCCGGCACTTCCACGTAGACGTCCAGGGGAGCCGACACCGTCGCGCGCAATTCGGCGAGCTGGGCGAGGGAGAGGTCGGGCGAGACGTTGATCGTGCCGGCACCGAGGGTCTCGAGCACCCGGGCCGTCGCGGGATTCGGCACGCTCAGCAGGATGGAGATCTTCAGCACGAGGTTGGCGGGCAGCTCGCCGGACTTTTTCAGGTCGTCGAGCAGCCACACGAGCCCGAGGTCGGCGACGAGGACGCTGCGGAGGCCGAGGGCGCAGGCGCGCTTCACGTCTTCGACGGCGTAGGCGAGCTGGGCGGCGCCGCGGAGGCCGCCGCCGATGACCTTGCCGGCGGCGGTGAGGGGCTGGGGGGTGGTGTCCCAGCCGGCCCGCGGGCCGACGAAGAGGGAGAGCTCGATCTTCGCGTCCTTGGCGATCCGGCACATGCGGCCGATTTCGTCGTCGGTCAGCATCATGATGCCGCTGCCCTGGGAGACGCGCTGGAAGGAGACCTTGTGGCGGTCGGCTTCCTGGAGCGCGAGCTCCAGGGCCTCGGGGGTTTCGACGCTGGGGATCTCGATGCGATAGTGGGCGCCGTCGGGAAAGCGCTTCTCGGAGGCGGGCAGCGCGGCGCCGTCGAGGGCCCGCAATCCCCGCTTCTCGAAAGCCGCCAGCGTCTTTTTCATGCCCATTCTCCGGTCACGAAACAGACTGTCTGTTTCGTGCCAATTCTATTGACAGCCGACAGTATGATTGTCGACAATGTGAGCGTCAAGGGAAACTAGCGATGCCCATCCGAGCGAGCGAAGCGCTGCCGATCCGAAAGGAAGTGCTGCGGGACAAGATCGCGGCGGTGATCCGCGGCTGGATCCTCGACGGCACGCTCAAGCCGGGCGAGCGGGTCGTGGAGCTGGAGGTCGCCACCAAGCTGAAGGTGAGCCGGGCCCCCATCCGGGAGGCCCTCTGGCTGCTGTCCCGCGACGGTCTGGTGCAGATCTCCGCCCATCGCGGCGCCGCGGTCACGCAGCTGTCGGCCGACGACATCCGCGACATCTTCGAGATCCGGGAGGCCCTGGAGACCCTGGCGGCCCGGCGCATCCGCGCCTCCACCGCCCCCGACCGGGCCGCCCGGCTCCAGGCCGCCCTGCGCGCCATGGAGGACGCCGCCCGGACCCAGGACATGCGCCGCTTCTCGGAGGCCGACCTGCGCTTCCACCGCGAGCTCTGGGAGCTGGCGGGGAACCGGCATCTCGGCGACGTCCTGGGCGAGCTCTCCACGCGCTTCTTCGGCTACGAGCTGATCCGCGACCTCCCCAAGGCCACGGCCTTCCCCTTCGAGCGCATGCTGGCCGAGCACCGGGCCATGGTCCGCCTGGCCCTGGAGGGCACGGAACGGGAGATCGAGGACGGCTACCGGAAGGCCTTCAAGACGTTCCTCGACGACGTCCTGCTCCGCTTCGGCGAAGCCTCCTTCTAAGCTTGCCGAATGCGGATTGAATTCCCTCCGTTTCTCCATTAAACTCCCCCCCCTTATGATCGAGAACTCCAAGATCCGGAACATCGGGATCGTCGCCCACATCGACTCGGGCAAGACGACCACCAGCGAGCGCATCCTCTACTTCACCGGCCGCACGCACAAGATCGGCGAAGTGGACGACGGCAACACCACGCTCGACTGGATGGAACAGGAGCGCGAGCGCGGCATCACGATCACGTCCGCCGCGACGGCCGTCGAATGGACCGGCCACCGCATCAACCTGATCGACACCCCCGGCCACGTCGACTTCACGGTCGAGGTGGAGCGCTCCCTCCGCGTCCTGGACGGCGCGGTCGCCCTCTTCTGCGGCGTCGGCGGCGTCGAGCCCCAGTCGCTGACGGTGTGGCGCCAGGCCGACAAGTACGAAGTCCCGACGATCTGCTTCGTCAACAAGATGGACCGGACGGGCGCGGACTTCTACGACGTCCTGGACAAGATCCAGAAAGAGCTGACGACCCACGCGGTCCCGATCTACCTTCCCGTCGGCAAGGTCGAGACCTTCGCCGGGGTGGTCGACCTCATCAAGCAGAAGATGCTGACCTTCAAGGAGGTCAAGGGCGTCCCGCAGGTCCAGGAGCAGCCGATTCCCGACAGCATGACGGAGCTCGCGGCCAAGTGGCGCAAGCACCTCATCGAGAAGGTGTCGGAGAACGACGAGGCCCTGCTCGAGAAGTTCATGGCGGGGACCGAGCCCACCATTCCCGAGATCAAGTCGGCGCTCCGCAAAGCGACGCAGAGCCGCTCGGTCTATCCGGTCCTCTGCGGCTCGGCGGCGAACAACATGGGCATCGAGTGCCTGCTCGACGCGGTCGTCGACTATCTCCCCTGCCCCAAGCAGTCGGGCGAGAAGAACCTCGCCGCCCTGGCCTTCAAGCTCTTCAGCGACCGCCATTCCAAGCTGACCTACGTCCGGGTCTACTCGGGCGAGCTCACCTCCGGCTCCTACGTCTGGAACGCCACCCGCCAGAAGCGCGAGCGCGTCGGCCGCATCGTCGAGATGCACGCCAACAAGCCCATCAACCGCGACTCCCTCGGACCCGGCGAGATCGGCGCCGTCATCGGCTTCGACTACACCCTGACCGGCGACAGCATCACCACGGAAGAGAACCCGATCCTCCTCGAGGCCATCGAGTTCGCCTCGCCCGTGATCTCCGTCAGCATCGTGCCCGAGTCCCGGCAGGACCGCGACAAGCTCTCCATGGCCCTCGCCAAGCTCGCCGACGAGGATCCGACCTTCCTGATCTCCTACGACCAGGAGACCCAGGAGACGATCATGTCGGGCATGGGCGAGCTCCACCTCGAAATCCTCGTCGACCGCCTCAAGCGCGAGTACGGGGTCAATTCGAAGGTCGGGCGCCCCCAGGTCGCCTACCGCGAGACCGCGACGGTGGAGGCGGAAGTCGACCACAAGCTCCAGAAGCAGACCGGCGGCAAGGGCGACTTCGCCCGCGTCCGGATCGTCCTCGGACCCGTCCCGGCCGGAACGCCGTTCGAGTTCAGCAACGACGTCAAGGGCGGCCGCATCCCCAAGGAGTACATTCCGGCCGTCGAGAAGGGCATCATCGACGCCATGAAGAAGGGCCCGTACGGGGCCTTCCCGGTCGTCGACATCAAGGTGTCCCTCATCGACGGCGACTATCACGACGTCGACTCCAGCGAGCGCGCGTTCTTCACGGCCGCCTCGATCGCGTTCAAGGAGGCCTTCAAGAAGGCCAACCCGTCGCTGATCGAGCCGATCATGTCGGTGAACGTCATCACCCCGCCCGAGTATCTGGGGCCGGTGAACGGCGACCTCGCCGCGCGGCGCGGCCGCATCGAGGCGATGGACAAGAAGCCCAGCGGAACCCACGAGATCCGCGCGATGGTCCCGCTCTCGAAGATGTTCGGCTACTCGACCCAGATCCGCACGCTCTCGAGCGGCAAGGCCACCTTCACGATGACCTTCTCGCACTACGAGCCCGTGCCGTTCTCGACGGCCGAAGAAATCATCGCCGAGCGGGTCAAGAGCGGCATGATCGGCGGCCGCCAGGGCACGAACGCCTAGCGAGGCCTTAGTCCCTAGGCCTTAGGCCTTTGGGAGTTCCCCCTCCCCTCGCCCCTCCCCGCCGGGGAGGGGTGGGGGTGGGGGGCCACCTCAGGCCTAATGCCTATGGCCCATGGCCTTGAGAAGGTACTGGAGCGGCTCCGCGGCTTCGATCCCTCGCCGCTCGTCCCCGCGGCGCCCCGCGACGCCGCGCTCGACGGCCTCATCGCCGCCCTCGACGCGCCCCCCGCCGCCCGCTCGGCGCTGCATCTCTGGAACGACAGCCTCGTGCGCTGCCACGACCTGGCCCAGGAGATCCACGACCCGACCGGCAGCTACCTGCACGGCGTCATGCACCGCCGCGAGCCCGACTACCCCAACGCCAAGTACTGGTTCCGCAAGGTCGGGACGCACCCGCTGTTTCCCGACGTCCTCCGCGCCGCCGGGGCGGTCGAGGCCCTGCGGACCTCCGCCTGGGACCCCTTCAAGATGGTCGACCTCTGCGAGGAGGCGGCCGGCGATCCCGCCCTGGAGAAGGCCCTCCGCGAGGTCCAGGCCCGGGAGATCGAGCGGCTGGCGGCGTTCTGCCTCCGGGCGTGAGATTTCCGCCGCGAGGACCCTCTAAAAGGGCAACCTTACCCTATATTCCGCGGCTCCACGACACGGAGGGAGGGCGGCGAGTTATATAGTATGGGCGGCCCCAGATGGGGCGGAGGGTTTGGATGAGCCAGGGCGAGCCACTGCGGAAGACCCGTCGCGCGACCACGGGACCCCTCGTGCTCGGCTCGCGGTTCGGCAAATACCAGATCCTCAGCGTCGTCGGCCACGGCGGCAAGGGCATCATCTACGAGGCGCTCGACACCGTCCTCAACCGCAAGGTCGCCCTCAAGCTGGTCCTGCCCACGCCGGGCGTCGACCCCGAAGAGCTCAAGCGCGAGCAGGATCGCTTCCTGGTGGAGGCGCGCCTCTCCGCCGTCCTCCCCGTCCATCCGAACATCGTCAGCGTCTATGAAGCCGGCGACATGGAAGGCCAGCGCTACCTCGCCGCCGAGCTCGTCATCGGCAAGCCCCTGAACGAGTGGAAGACCGGCGCCTCCCAGCTCCAGCAGCTGGAGATCCTCCGGGACGTGGCCGTCGCCATGGCCCACTCCCACAAGCACGGCATCATCCACCGCGACCTCAAGCCCCAGAACATCCTCGTCGACGCCGACCGCCGCCCCCACGTGACCGACTTCGGCCTGGCCCGCAAGCTCGGCGACAAGGAGGACCTCGCGGACATGGGCGGCGGGCGCATCCAGGGCACCCCGCTCTACATGAGCCCCGAGCACGCCCAGGGGCACAAGGGCGTCGACGCCCGCGCCGACGTCTGGTCGCTCGGCATCATGCTCTACGAGATCCTCGCCGGCCGCGCGCCGTTCCGCGGCGAGAAGCCCCAGGAAGTCATGGAGCGCGTCGTGCGCGATCCGCTCCCGCCCCTGCCGCCCACCGACCTCGCCCGGGCCGTCGGCCCCCTCTGCGTCAAGGCCCTCGCCAAGGATCCCGCCAAGCGGCCGCCGAGCGCCGCGGCGCTCGCCGAGGGCCTGACGTCCTGCCTGCGCGCCCAGGCGCCCGGAGGGAAGTCGAACAAGAAAGTCCTCCTCGCCGCGGCCGCTGCGGCCGTCGTCGTCCTCGGCCTCGCCGCCGTCCTGCTCCTCGGTGGATCGTCCAAGGAGCTGGAGACCGCCCTCGCCGACGGCGACCGCCACATGAGCGGCCGGAACTGGTCGGAGGCGCTGCGGGCCTACGAGCGCGCGCTCGCGAAGGACCCGGCGAACGCGCGGGCGGTCGACGGCCAGAAGCGCTCGAAGGACGCGGTCCAGGCGCAGCTCGACGAGGAGAAGCGGAAGTCGACGGACGAGATCCGCCGCGAGAACGACGCGCGCAGCAAGGAAGAGCGCGAGGAGTACAAGCGCCGCGAAGACGAGCTCAAGAAGAAGATGGAAGCCTCGCGGAAGGCCGACGAGGAGCAGCAGGCGATCATCAAGGCTCAGCAGATCCAGGCCGAGGAGCGCGCCCGCGCCGCCGAGGAGGCCGTCCGGAAGGCGAAGGAGGAGCTGGCCAAGAAGGACAGCCCCGTCCCCGCCGTGCCCGCGCCCGCTCCCGTGCCGGCGACCACGCCCGCCCCCGTTCCCGGCGCCCGGCCCGCTCCGGCTCCGGCTCCGGGCGTCGCCGCCGCGCCCACCGGCCTCCCCAAGGCCCTCGAGGACGGCGCGCTGCACTTCGAGGCGGAGGACTTCACCGGCGGCGAGAAGCCCGTGGCCGGCGAGGACTACAAAGACAACTCCCCCAATCCTCCCGGCCAGCGCGGCTACCGGGGCGTGTGCGACGTCGACATGGCCTCGGTCCCCATGGAAGACGGATCCAGCGGCATGATCGTCGGCATCCCCGGCCCGGGCGAATGGCTGCGCTACCGCTTCGAGGGCGGCGGCCTGTACCTCATCGAGATCCGCTACACCCGAAACCCCGGCCAGATCCATTTCGAAATCGACGGGAAGGACGCGACGGGCCCGATCCTGCTCGCCGATCCGGCCCGGGCCTGGGTGATCGCGACCGGCGCCACGAGGAAGCTGGCCGACGGCCCCCACGAGCTCAAGCTGGTCTGGGACAGCAACCAGAACTGCTGGCTCGACTGGTTCCGCCTCCGCAAGCTCACGCCCGTCGTGCCGCCCGAAGGGGCGCCGCTCGCCGAGGCCGTCAAGGCGATCCGCGAGGCCTACCGGGCCGACTATTCCAAGCGGTCCCCGGCGGACATCGTCGCGCTCGCGCGGAAGCTGCTCGAGGAAGGGCGGAAGCCGGCAGTCGACGCCCCCGGCCGCTACGCCCTGCTGTCGGAGGCGCGCGATCTCGCGACCCTCTGGGGCGATCCCGCCGCGGCGCTGGAGGCCGTCGACGAGATGACCCGCTACTACCTGGTGAACGGGCCCGCGCTCAAGGTCGCCGCGCTCGCGGCCGCGACGAAGGCGGCGAAGTCCGCGGAGATCCACGCCGACATCGCGGAGGCCTGGATGAAGTTCGCCGACGAGCAGGCGGACTTCGAGGATTACGAGGGCGCGGTCGCCGCGGCGGACAAGGCGCAGACGGCGGCGAAGGCCGGCCACGACACCGCGCTCGCCGCCCGCGGGGCGGCCCGCGAGAAGGAGCTCGTCGCCCTGAAGGACGAGTTCAAGGCCGTGCAGGCCGCGCTGAAGACGCTGGCGGAGAAGCCGGACGACCCGGGGGCCAACCTCGTCCTGGGCAACTACCGCTGCTTCGCCCGCGACGACTGGGCCGGCGGGCTTCCGCGCATCGCGAAGGGCAGCGACAACTCCGCGGCCGCGGCGGCGAAGAAGGACGTCGAGTCCCCGATCGATCCCGCCGAGCAGGCGGCGACCGGCGACCGCTGGCGCGAGGCCGCCGGCAAGCGCTCGGGCATGGGGAAGGCGCGCTACGAAACCCGCGCGCTGTACTGGTACGAGAAGGGCGTCGGCGGCCTGGCGGGCCCGGCGCGCCTGAAGACGGAGTCGGCGATCGAGGCGATCTCGAAGTCGCTGCACGGCGGCGACTCGCTGGGGCGCGGGCTGGTGTTCTGGGCGGAGGCGAGCCGGGACGTGGGCGAGAACCCGCGGGACCTGGCGACGGGCGCCCGGGGGCAGTCGAGCCAGCTGGCGATGGTGATGGACGGGAGCGTCAAGGCCTACCAGTGCGGCCGCGGCTGGATCGAGTACGGGCTGTCGGAGCCGCTCAAGGCGGTCACGCGGACGGGCTCGATCTTCGCCTGGGTGAAGGCGGACACCCGGGGCGGCGGCATGGGCGGGATCTTCAACCGGGGGACGGACCAGACGGACGACTTCGGCCTCTGGCTGTACCAGGGACGGATCGGCGCGCTCTTCAACTGGCCGGAGAACCGGCCGGGCGGGATGGCGATCTCCAAGACGAACGTGCCGGGCCAGCGCTGGGCCCACCTCGGCTACGCCTGGGACGAGAAGACGATCACGTTCTACCTGGACGGCAAGGAGGACGGCGAGACGCCCGTGAGCTCGATGGGGCTGCCGCAGAAGCGCGGGCAGAAGGCCTGGCTGGGCTGCAACGTGACGGGCGGCCCGGACTACTTCTCGGGCTCGATCGGCTCGACGGTCGTCTACAACCGCGCTCTGACACCCTTCGAAGTCCAGCAGCTCTACATGGGCACGCGCGCCAAGTTCCGGTAGACAGTAGACCGTAGACCGGGCGCGGGATCCGGTTCCCCGTCACATCCTCTCCCCTGCCGGTAAGAAGTCCGGGCTTCGGTCGTCGGGCTTCGGGTTCCGGCCGTCGGGTTCCGGGTTCCGGGTTCTTGGACTTCCTCCACCCGGAGTCCTATAATTTGCCGCTCGGGGTGGGGAGCGATACCGCATGACCAGCTTTCTCGATGAGCAGTTCTCCCTCGCGGGCGAGGTGGCCGTCGTCACGGGCGGCACCGGCGAGCTCTGCGGCGCCATGGCCGAGGGTTTCGCCCGCGCCGGCGCGAAGGTCGTCCTCGTGGGACGCGATCCCGCGAAGGCCGAGAAGCGCCTCGCCTCGATCAAGGCCGCCGGCGGCGAGGCCCGCTTCATCGCGGCGGACGTCACCCGGAAAGCCGAGATGGAGCGCGTGGCGAAGGACGTCGGCCCCTTCACCATCGTCCTCAACGGCGCCGGCACCAACTCCCCCACGCCCTTCCTGGAGATCTCCGACGAGGAGATGCAGCGGATCCTCGACACGAACTACAAGTCGGTCGTCTTCGGATGTCAGGTCTTCGGCCAGCGCCTCCTCGAGCAGAAGAAAGGCGGGGTCATCCTGAACATCACCTCGATGTCGGCCATCCGGCCGCTCTCGCGGGTGTTCACGTACAGCGCGTCGAAGGCCGCCGTGCTCAACCTCACGATGAACCTCGCCCGCGAGTGGGCTCCCCAGGGCGTGCGCGTGAACGCGCTCTCCCCGGGCTTCTTCCCCGCCGAGCAGAACCGCAAGATCCTGCAGCCCGAGCGCGTGGCCAAGATCCTCGCCCACACGCCCATGGGCCGCTTCGGCGAGGCGAAGGAGCTCATGGGCGCGGCGGTGTTCCTCTGCGCCCGCGGCGCGGGCAGCTTCGTCACCGGCTGCCACTTGACGGTCGACGGCGGCTTCTCCTCCATGGAATTCTAGGCGCTTGGCGCCCGGCACTCGAAACTAGGGGCTACGGATGAAGATCAAGGACGCGAAGGACGCGCGGCTCGACGTCGTGTCGCTCGGCGAATGCATGGTGCGGCTCTCGCCCGACGGGCGGCAGCGCATCGAGTTCGCCCCGACGTTCGAGGCCTGGGTCGGCGGCGGCGAGTACAACGTCGCCTACGCGGTGGCCCGCATGGGGCTCCGCGGCGGCTGGGTGTCGCGCCTGCCCGACAACTACGTCGCGCGCATGATCAAGAACCACGCGCTGGCCGGCGGCCTCGACATCTCGAGCGTCGTGTGGGTGCCGTTCGACGGCGTGGGCCGCGCGGACCGCGTGGGCCTCAACTTCACGGAGGTCGGCACCGGCGTGCGCGGCTCGGTCACGATGTACGACCGCGGCCATTCCGCGTGCAGCCACATGAAGCCGGGGGAAGTCGACTGGAAGAAGCTCTTCGCCGGCGGCGTCCGCTGGTTTCACACGGGCGGCATCTACGCGGCGCTCTCGCCGTCCTGCGCGGAGGTCGCGCTCGAGGCGCTCAAGGCCGCGCACGAGGCGGGGGCCGTCACCAGCTACGACCTCAACTTCCGCTCCAAGCTCTGGAGCGCGAAGGAGGCGATGGCCGCGACCCAGAAGCTGCTGCCCTACATCAAGGTGCTCATCGGCAACGAGGAGGACTTCATCAAGGTCCTCGGCATGAAGATCGAGGGCGTCAGCGAGGACTTCAAGGGCCTCGAGGTCGAGAGCTACAAGACCATGGTGCGGCAGGTCGTGAAGGCCCATCCGACCGTGGAGGCCGTCGGGACCACCCTCCGCGAGGTGGTGAGCGGCCTCGTCAACCACTGGAGCGCCATCCTCTACCACGAAGGCACGTTCTACGAGAGCCGCAAGTACGAGAACCTGGAGATCGAGGACCGCGTCGGCGGCGGCGACGGCTTCGCCGGCGGCGTGATCTACGGCCTGCTCTCGGGCAAGGGGCCCCAGGGGGCCGTCGAGTACGGCGCGGCGCACGGGGCGCTCGCGCAGTCGACCCGCGGCGACACCTCGATGGTGACGCTGGACGAGGTCGAGCACGTGGTCAAGGGCGGCAGCGCGAGGATCAAAAGATAATGGCTTCTTCGAAGATCGGCCTGGTCGGGCTCGCCGTGATGGGCGAGAACCTGGCCCTCAACATCGAGCGCAACGGCTTCCCCATCAGCGTCTACAACCGGACCTGGGACCGGACCGAGACGCTCATGAACGGCCGCGCCAAGGGCAAGGCGTTCGCGGGCACGCGCACCGTCGAGGAGTTCGTCAAATCGCTCGAGCGCCCGCGCCGCGTCATCCTGCTCGTCAAGGCGGGCGCGCCCGTCGACGACATGATCAAGCAGCTCGCGCCGCTGCTCGAGAAGGGCGACATCCTCATCGACGGCGGCAACTCGCACTTCGCCGACACCCGCCGCCGCTTCACCGAGCTCGCGGCCAAGGGCATCGAGTTCATCGGCTCCGGCGTCTCCGGCGGCGAGGAAGGCGCCCTCAACGGGCCGTCGCTCATGCCCGGCGGCACGAAGGCCGCCTACGAGCACATCCGCCCCATCTGGGAGAAGATCGCCGCGAAAGTCGACGACGGCCCCTGCGTCGCCTACATCGGCCCCGACGGCGCCGGCCACTTCGTGAAGATGATCCACAACGGGATCGAGTACGGCGACATGCAGCTGATCGCGGAGGCCTACGACGTCCTCCGCCAGGTCCTCGGCCTCGAGGCGCCGCGGCTCGCCGAGATCTTCGAGGAGTGGGACCGCGGCCTGCTCAAGAGCTACCTGATCGAGATCACCGGCAAGGTGCTCCGCAAGAAGGACCCCGAGACGGGCAAGTGGCTCGTCGACCTCATCCTCGACAAGGCCGGCCAGAAGGGCACCGGCAAGTGGATGAGCCAGATCGCGCTCGACCTGGGCGTGCCGATCCCCACGATCAACGCCGCCGTCGAGGGCCGCATCCTCTCCGCCTACAAGAGCGACCGCGTGAACGCGAGCAAGGTGCTGACCGGCCCGAAGGTCGACCCCTACAAGGGCGACGCCAAGGAGCTGATCGCCGCCGTGCACGACGCCCTCTACGCGTCGAAGATCTGCTCGTACGCGCAGGGCATGTTCATGATGAAAGTCGCGGGCGACGAGTACAAGTGGTCGCTCGACCTCGGCGAGATCGCCCGCATCTGGAAGGGCGGCTGCATCATCCGCGCGCAGTTCCTCGACCTCATCAAGGCCGCCTACCGCAAGAACCCGAACCTCCCGAACCTCATGCTCGACGACCATTTCCGCGCCTGGGTCACGAACGCCCAGCCGCGCTGGAGGTCGGTCGTCCGCCTGGCCCAGGAGAGAGGCATCCCCGTCCTCGCGATGAGCTCCAGCCTCGCCTACTACGATTCGATCCGCGCCGAGCGCCTGCCGCTCAACCTCACGCAGGGCCAGCGCGACTTCTTCGGCGCGCACACCTACGAGCGCGTCGACCAGCCCGGCAAGGGCCCGTTCCATACCGAGTGGGGAGCCTGATGACCCGCATCCTGATCACGACGACGTCCTTCCAGGACACCCCGGGCAAGCACCATGACCTGATCGCGGAGGCCGGCTTCGAGGTCGAGCGCGCGCGCGGGCCGCTGCCCGAAAGCGAGATGCTCAAGCTCGTGGGGACCCACGACGCGATCATCTGCGGCGACGACGCCTTCACCCGCGCGGTGCTGCAGAAGTGCCTGCCGAAGATGCGCGTGCTCTCGAAGTACGGCATCGGCGTCGACAAGATCGACCTCGTCGCCGCCACCGACCTGAAGATCCCCGTCACCTACTGCCCCGGCGTCAACCACGTCACCGTCTCGGAGCACACCTTCGGCCTGCTCCTCGCGCTCACCCGGCTCATCCCGCAGCAGGACGCGGCCGTGAAGAAGGGCGAGTGGAAGCGCGGCACCGGCCGCGAGCTCGCCGGCAAGACCTTCGGCATCCTCGGCCTCGGCCGCATCGGCAAGGAGGTCGCCAAGCGCGCCGCCGCCTTCGAGATGAAGGTCGTCGCGTTCGACCTCTACTGGGACGAGCCCTTCGCGGCGAAGTACGGGATCGAGCGCAAGACCGCCGCGGAGGACGTCCTCAAGGCCTCGGAGGTCGTCAGCCTCCACATGAACCTCACCGAGGACAACAAGGAGTTCGTCAACGCCGCCCGCCTCGCGCTCATGAAGAAGGGCGCCTACCTGCTCAACTGCGCGCGCGGCGGCCTGATCAACCAGACGGACGTCGCCGCCGCCCTCAAGAGCGGCCAGCTCGGCGGCTACGGGGCGGACGTCGTCGAGCCCGAGCCCGTCTCCAAGGAGAACCCGCTGCTCGCGGCGCCCAACTGCGTGCTGACGCCCCACGTCGCGTCCCGCACCTACGAGAGCGTCGAGCGGCAGGCGGTCATGGCGGCCGAAAACACCATTCGCGTGCTCGGCGGGCAGCCGCCCCACGCGCAGGCGAACAAGCTGTAGACGAGTGCCTAGAGCCAAGTGCCAAGTGCCAAGCGAGGGACGATGAGACGCGCCTGCGGAGTCCTGCTGATGGCCGCCGCCGGATGCGCGGGGAGCGCCGACATGAGCTGGCTGGAGATCAGGCCCGCGGGGGGCGTCGAGGGCGCCCTCGACCCGAAGCTCGCGGCCGCGCTCGCCGCCGCCCCGGCCGCCGACTACGCGTCCATGACGCTCGCCGACGTCCGCGCCTCCGCCGACCAGCGCTTCAAGGCGACGCCGAAGCTCGGCGACAAGATCGACAGCTCCTACGACCTCAAGGCCGGCGGCGTCCCCGTCCGCGTCTACGATCCCGAAGGCTCCGGCCCCGTCCCCATCCTCCTCTACTTCCACGGCGGCGGCTGGGTGGTCGGGAACCTGGAGAGCCACGACGACCTCTGCCGCTCGCTCTGCCGGCGGGCGGGCGTGCTGGTGGTGGCGGTCGACTACCGCCTCGCCCCCGAGGCCCGCTACCCCGCCGGCCTCCAGGACGCCGCGACCGTCCTGCGCTGGCTGGCGACGAACGCCGCCTCGATCGGCGGCGACCCCAAGAGGATCGCCGTGGGCGGCGACAGCGCGGGCGGCAACCTCGCCGCCGCCCTCGCCCTCCGCACCCGCGACCGCGGCGGCCCCGCCATCGCCTTCCAGCTCCTGATCTATCCGGTCACGGTGCGCGACTTCGACACCCCCAGCTACCGCCGCTACGCCGCCGGCTACGGCCTCACGCGCGACAACATGCGCTGGTTCTGGGACCAGTACCTCGAGAAGCCCGCCGACGCCGACGACCCCTACGCCGCGCCGCTGCACGCGGCGGACCTGTCCGGGCTCCCGCCCGCCTTCGTGGCGACGGCGGAGTTCGACGTCCTTCGCGACGAGGGGGAGGCCTACGCGGCGAAGCTGGCGGAGGCGGGCGGGCGGGTGAAGTGCGCGCGCTACCTGGGCATGAACCACGGGTTCGCGCGGATGGGCGCGCTCTTCCCCCGGGCCGCCCAGGCGCTCGACGAGATGGCCGCCGCTCTGAAGGCCGGGCTCAGCCGCTAGAGCGGGGATCGCCGATCCGTCTTATCCCAGATTCCTTTCGGCTCCCTGAATCCGCGCTTTAGAACCGGATTCAGAGTTCGGGGGCGGCCTCCGGGCGGGGAGAACGATGAAAAGCCAGATCCCCGAATCCGTCGCTTCTCCGGATCTCCCGCGGCGTCGCCGATCCGTCGTATCCCCGGGTCCCCGTTTCGGGGATCCGTTCTAGAAGCGGATCTGGAAGCCGGCGCTGACGAGGTAGACCTGGTCGCCGGCGTTGCCGAAGACGATCTGCGGGTTGAGGATGATGGCCATGTCCTCGGCCACCTTCAAGCCGAAGTCGATGCCCGCCACGCCCGCGACGCCGTTGTCCGTGTCGTCCACGCCGCCGAAGTGACCGTACTGGATTCCCAGCTGGGTCCGGAAAATGCAGGTCTCGTCCTCGTACAGGTTGACGTCGGCGCCGAAGCCGAGGAGGAACACCGTGCCGTCCTTGTCCTCGAGGAAATCCAGGTCCCGCTCGATGCGCGTGATCGATACGTCCGCGTAGAGGCCGATCCGGTCCGTGTCGAAGCCGAAGACGTCGCGCGACATCCAGGGCCAGTCCACCCGGGCCGCGACCCCGAACAGGAACTGCGCGTCGGACTCGAAGTCCTCGCTGTAGCCGGCGAAGCCGATCCGCGCGGACGCCTGCACGCGCCCGAACGAGAAGACGTCGTGGCTCTCGCCCTGGACGGGCTCCGGCGCCTTGAGCTCCTGCGGCTTGGGCTGGGGCGCCTCGGCCTGGGGGACGTCGTTCTGGCCCAGCGCCATCGCCAGGGCCGCCGCGAAAGGCAGAATCGTCATGTCTCGTTCCTTCGTTACCGGACGCGGCGGAAGCGGCGGATCATTCCGAGCGCCGCCAGCGCCGCGAAGACCTCGAGGCCCGTCAGGCCGCAGTAGCCCGCCCGCTGCCTCCGGCTTCCCCGACCCACGGTGATCGTCACCGTGGCGATATTGGACTGGGTCGTGCCGTCGAACGCCGTGTAGGTGAACGTCACGTCGCCGAAAAAGCCGTCGACGGGATCGTACGTGAACGTCCCGTCCGCGTTCAGGACGAGCGTCCCCGCCGCGGGAGCCGCGTCCAGGACCGCCGTGAGCGTCTGGCCCTCGACGTCCGTGTCGTTCGCCAGGACGCCGGAGCCGCTGGCCGTGAGGATGTCGGTGTTCGCGACGAAGAAGACGTCGTTGACGGCGACCGGGGGGTCGTCCACGCCGGTCACGTCGACCGTGATCGTCCCCTGATCGGTGAGGCCCGGAGGCGGCTGCTGCACGCCGCCCAGGCTCCAGCCCAGGTCGTCGACCGCCACCGTGATCGTGGCGGTGCCCACGAAGTCCGTCGGCGGCGTGAAGGTGATCCCGGTGGCCTGGCCGTTGAGGCCGAGCGCCGAGGCCAGCGCCGCGAGCGTGCCCGTCATCGTGATCGACGCGGTGCCGTTGCCCGTCACCGTCGTCAGCGTGGCGGGGTCCGCCAGCGTCAGCGTCCCGTTGTCGACGGACGCCGTCACCTGGATCGGATTGGGATCCGAGTCGGGATCGGTGAGCGAGATCCGGTTGCCGCCGGTGGAGGAGAAGACGAGGGGGACGTCCTCGGCCGTCGCCTGCGCGCCCGGCACGGTGAGCACGGGAGGCAGGTTCTGGTTGCCCACGGTGATCGCGACGGTGTCGGTATCGGTCAGGGTGCCGCCGATCCCGTTGTTGCCCTGGTCGTCGGTCACGATCTGGAAGGTGACGGCGCCGCTGAAGGCGCCCGGCGGCGTGAACGTGAGCGGGTTGAGCGCGGCGTTGATCTCCGCCCAGGTGCCCGTCAGCACGACCGTGGCCGTCCCGTCCCCCACCACGGAGGTCAGCGCCGCCACGTCGGCCGCGTCGACCGTCAGGGTCCCGGTGGTCACGCTGATCGTCGCCACGACGTCGTCCGGATCGGAATCCGGGTCCGTCGTCGTGACCGTGTTGCCGTTGGCCGTGCTGAAGACCAGCGCGGTGTTGAGCAGCGTCCCCTGCGGGCCCGGCACGGTGTTGATGGGAGCGCCGTTCTGCTCGCAATCCGCCGCCGAGTCGGCGCCGGGAACGAGCGTCGAAGGATCGACGAAGGGGTTGGACGGATCGCCGGGCGGAAGCGTGCCCACCACGCCGGTCGTCGCGCCGTGCGCCGAGCCGCCGCCGTCCGTGAGGCCGTTGGCGCCCTGGGTCGTCGTCACGGTCACGGTGCCCCCGGCGACCAGGGTCATCAGGACCACGCCGCCGCCGCCGCCGCCGCCCGGTCCCAGCACGCTGGTGCCCGAGCCGGCGTCCGCGCCGCGGCCGCCGTTGGCGGTCACGGTCAGGGTCACGGTGCTGAAGTCCGTGGACTTCGAGACGATCAGGACGCTGCCGCCGGCGCCGCCGCCGCCGCCGCCGTCGTTGCCGTCGGTGAGCGAGCCGATGCCGTTGGCTTCGATGATCCCGGTGCCCGCGAAATTGCCCGCGTGCACCATGACGATGCCGCCGCCGGGGCCGCCCCACGACTCGTCGGGGCTGCCGTCGTTCTTCGTGCCCGAGCCGGCGCCGCCGCCCATCACCAGGCGCCCGGGGCCCCAGAGGGGATCGCCGGTCGTGGGATCGCGGAACGCGGCGCCGCCGTGGCCGCCCAGGGGCTGATTGTCGCTGGTGTTGCCGCCCCGGCCGCCCGTGCCGCCGTTGCCGCCGCCGCCGCCGCCGGCCGCGCTGTTGTTCGTCCCCGGCGCGCTGTCCGTGCCGCCGCCGCCGGCGTTGCCGGGGGCGCCGCGCGCGCGACTGCCGTCGGGATAGCCTTCGACGCCCGTCTCCACGTCGGCGCCGGTCGCCGAGTTGCGGACATAGCGGGGCGTGCCCGCGATCCCCTCGCCCTTGTTCCCGTGGGCGCCGCTGATGGAGAACAACGGCAGGGAAGGATAGCGGAAGTCCACGTTCGAGGCGCCCGCGACGCCGCCGAGGCGCTGGCCCATGCCGCCCCGGAAGCCGCGGCCCGTGGCCGAGATGCGGTTGGTCGCGCTCACCGTCAGCGTGCCGACCACCTGGAGGACCACGACGCCGCCGGTGCTTCCGGTCCAGTAGCCGGCCGTGATTCCGCCGGGGACCGTCGGCATGTTCAGCGTGGCATAGCGGGGCACCCGGATCACCTGGTACCGGCGCTGCCCCGAGCTCGCCGTCGCGGCGGCGTTCGTGTACGTGTTGATCAGGCCCGCGGGAAAGCCGCCGGGGCCGTCGAGGTCCGGCCCTTCCCCGCGGATGGGCACCTCGCCGGGCGTGATCGAGCCGACCGGGCCCGTGGCGATGACGTATTCGAACTTCCCGACCTCCCGGGGATCGAGCACCCCGTTGCCGTTGCCGCCGACCACGCCGTCGCCGTAGCGGTCGTCGTTCTGCGAATTGATCGTGGCGTCCTGCATCTGGATGATGAGCAGGAGGTCGCCCGTCGCGATCGGCGTGATCGCGCCCACCGCCGCGCCCACCGGGACGCTCGTGGTGCCCGGCGTGAGCTGGCCCGGGGCGGTGCCCGGGTAGTAGGTGTTCACGATGCCGCCGGCGACCGGCGCGGGATCGAGCGGGCTCGTCGGGCAGAGCTCGTCCGCCCGTACGGCCGGCAGCGCGGCCAGGAGCGCGAGCAGAACCAGAGCTAGAGCCGTTCGTGAATACTGGGACATGAGTTCACCCCAACCTAAAAAACCGTACCCCCCGGCCGACGACGTCCCCGCTCTCCCCACCCATGAAAGTCGAATAATGTATATAGGAAGTTCCGAGCGGAGTCAACCAATGAATAATTGCATTGGCTCAAGCTTCGGCGGGTTCCGGCCGAAGGAACCTAGCGATGAAGAAGATAATCCTGGTCGTCGACGCCGCCCCCGGGTTCGTGGACGCGCTGGTCCGGGACGACCGCTGGGACGTCCACACCGCGCCGGCCGGGTCGGCGGTCTGCCGCGCGCACGACCTGCGCCCCGACCTCCTCATCGCCGACGTCCATCCCGGCGACGGCCTCGGCGTGGCGCGGACGCTCGGCTGGGTGAGCGCGACGCCCTCGCTCCTGCTCAGCGAAGTCCCCGGCCCGTCCCTCGCCGACCTGCCGCACGCGCGGCTGGTGCTCGAGCGCTCGTGCGACGGCGAGACGCTCCTCCGCACCGTCGAGGACCTCCTCCCCGCCTGAACCGGCAACGATCCGGCCCCGGCGCGCGTACCTCAACCGTCCATGGGCCAGCGGATCGTCTATTGCGACGGCTGCCGGACGCGCCTGTCCGGCCGGGACGACGCGTTCCGGGTCGGCCATCAGAATTTCTGCGCCGCCTGCGCCCCCCCGGCCCTCCCCAAGCGCCCGCCCTCGGACCGCGCCGCCCAGCGCGTCCGGCCCGCGCCCCCGGCCAAGCCCCGGCCCCTCGCGCTCTGGATCGGCCTCGCCCTGGCGGCCGTCGCCCTCGTCGCGCTGGTGGCCGTCGCGTCGAAGCCCGCCCGAAGCGCGCCGCCCCCGGCCGAGCGGCAGCCTTTCCCTTGACACCCCGCCGGGCTCCGGGAACCATCTGTCCGTAACGACAGGAGGCCTTCCGTGGACGTCCAGCTCGAGCACGAATACTTCTTCAATCCCGACGGCTCCGGAAAGGTCAAAGTGCGCTGGAGCGGACCGGCCGGCGGGCCCGACATCGACCCGCGGAAGTTCATCGGCGAGGAGGTCGGGCAGGCGAAGGGCGTCGACGCCTGGAGCGACGTCTCCTACGGGCCGGAGGAGGATCGCGCGGTCTTCCGCGGCACCGCCTACTTCCGCAACGTGTCCGAGCTGCGCTTCCACTGCCAGGGCATGCACGTCAACTCGACGGACTTCGCGACGGCCACCGACCCCAAGGGCGGGTTCACCGTGGTCGGCCGGATCGAAACGAAGTCGGACGCGCCGGTCGCCGTCGCCAAGCTCCCCGAGGCGATCGCGGAGGCGCGCGCGCAGATGGAAATGGGCCGCGAGTTCATCGAGGGGATGTTCGACGGCCTGCGCTGCACCTGCGTCCTGCGCCTCCCGGGCAAGATCAAGACGCCCAAGAACGCGAAGAAGGTCGACGACACCTCCGTCTCGACCGAGATGAAGGGCCGGGACCTGCTCGACATCATCGACCGGCTCATGAAGGACGACGCCCTGATGGGCGAGATGCTCAAGCGCGGCGGCGGCCCCGACGCCATCGCCTCGCTCCTGGGCGACCTCGGCCCCGCCGAAGTGTCCACCAAAGGCAAGACCGCCCCGCTCTTCGACTACGAATCCGAGGTCGCCGCCGCCGCCGCGGCCTTCGAGGAGTTCCGCGCCTCCCTCGGCGTCCCCGCCGGCCCGGAGCGCGCGAAGCCGGCCGAGAACACCCGGGTCGTCGCGGTCAAGCTCGTCCGCGAGGCCGACGGCGAAAACGACTTCAACCCGATGGGCCAGAACTACGCCGGCCTGTCGATCATCGTCGCCGGCGATCTCCCCGGCCCCGCCCTGAAGGTCGAAGAAGGCCGCGTGGAGGCGTTCATCCTCGACGACGGCACCGACCTCACGCCGGCCGACGATTGGGACCGCCGCATCCACTTCCCCAAGCTCACCAAGGACGGCCGCACCGTCTACTGCGAAGTCGAGGTCAAGCAGCTCCCCGAGGCCGCCGGCATCCGCGAGATCCGCGGCGTCGTCCGCGTCCAGGTCGCGACGGCCACGGAGGAAGTCGACCTCGGCTTCCCCGAGCTCGCCACCGGCGCCCAGGGTTCGATGTTCAACGCGGCCCTCGAGCGCTGCGAGACCGGCGAGGACGGCCGGACGTCGATCGAAGTCCGCCTCGACCTCGCCATGGAACGGATCCAGTCGCTGGCGATCGTCGACGAGAACGGGAGCGCGGCGGAGCTGAACCGCGGCGGCTACTCCGCGTCCGGGGACCAGTGCACGCTGACGCTCGATTCCGACGCCGCCCTCGTCCCGGGCATGAAGCTCAAGGCCCGCGTCATGGCGGACATCAAGTACTACGAGGTGCCGTTCGCGGTGGAGAACGTCGACCTCCTGGGCCGCCCCCGGACTCCATGAAGGGGTTCCTCGACCTCCCTTACCGCCTGCCGTTCGCGGCCCACTACAAGGCGTTCGACGCCGGGTTCTACGTCGACTTCCCCAGGCAGCTGAAGATCATGGGCGCCTGGCTCCGCGAGAGCGGCTGCCGCCGGACGCTCGACATCGGCGCGATGACCGGCGGCTGCATCGAGTACATCTCCGGGCTCGGGATGCGGATGGACGGCATTCAGTTCACGCCCGACGTCCAACGCCTCGCGGCCGCGCGGCTCCGCGAGGCCGGCGTCGCCTCCAGGCTCTTCGTCTCGCCGGTCCACGCGCCCCCGCGCGTCCCCGCCCGCCTCCGCTACGACGGCGCGGTGGCGCTCGGCTGGTTCAACCTGCCCTTCTCGACGCCCCGGCTCCGCGCCTGGCTCGCCGCGCTCCGCCGCCTGCTCGCGCCGGGCGGCGTCTTCCTCTTCGACTTCTTCGAGTTCCGGCGCCTCGTCCTGCCGCCCACGGAGGCCGTCCGGCTCGCGAAGGACGTCGCCCTCGTCTCCCACGCCGAGCGCCGCGGCCGGACGCTCCGCCGCTACCACCTCTGGATCGACGGCGCCGCGCTCCGCGCCGAGTCGAGCGACCTGGTCGACCGCTCGCCGGCCGAGGCCCGACGCGAGCTCGCGCGGGCCGGCTTCGACGTGGTGAAGACCCAGCACCTCGACGTCCACTACCCGCGCGAGTTCTGGCTAGCGCGCCGCCGCTAGCAGGCTGCTGAAAAAGGCAATAGGCCTTGGGCAATTGGCATTAGCAGACTCGTCCCCCCTTGTCCCCCCGAGGGGGAACGGCCCCGCCATTGCCTAATGCCTATGGCCCAATGCCTCTTTCAGCAGCCTGCTAGGTCGCCCGCAACCGCCGGATCGCTTCCAGGAACTTGATCATGATGAAGGGTTTCTGCATCGCCAGGTCGGCGCCTTCGAGGACCGACCGCTCGATGGCGTCCGGGTCCGCGCTCGCGAAGAGGATCTTCGCCCGGGGGAACGTGCCGCGGAGCCGCGGCAGGAAGGACATCCCCGAGAGGCCGTGGAGGCGCTCGTCGAGCACGATGACCTCGGGATCGAGCTCCGGAGGCGGCTTGCCGAGCGGCACCCGCGGATCTTCGAAGGTCCCCACGACGTCGTGGCCCGCCCCTTCCAGCACCAGGCGGTAAAGCTCGACCAGGTCCGGTTCATCCTCGATGATCACGATCCCGTCCATCCCTACCCCTTCGGAAGACGAAGCGCGATCTCGAAGATCGGCGTCTCGACCCGCGCCTCGACGGTTCCGCCCGCCCGCTCGACGATCTCGCGGATGACCGCCAGTCCGAGCCCCATCCCCGTGGAATGCGGGCCCTTCGCGTCGCGGTCGAAGATCCGGGTCAGCGAATCATAAAATGTTGGAACTCAAGAGCACAGTATCCCCGGGACGGAGAGGGCCGCCCATCAGGGATAACCCCAGGGGCTAGTCTTTCTTCCCCAGGCAGTAGAGGGCTTCGCGACGTCCCCCCGGGACGCGCTCGGCGACGCGGGCGTAGATCCGGCCGCCGCAGACGGCGGGCGTGGCGAGGACTTCGTCGCCGAGCTTGTTCTTCCCGATCAGCGTGAACTTCTCCGGACTCGCGGCATAGATGAACGTCTCGCCCGCCTCGTTCGTCGCGTAGATCTTGTCGCCGACGAGCACCGGCGACGCGCTGAACGTGCCGCCGAGGCGCTCCTTCCACAGCTCTTTGCCGGTGTCCGACGTCCAGCACGCGGCCACGCCGGCGTCGAGCGTGCCGTAGAGATGGCCGTCGCGGACGAGCAGGGACGGGACGTAGACGCGGTCCTTGGTCTCCCAGGCGATCTTGCCCGAGCCGTCGGCCTCGATCGCGGCGAGGTGGTTCTTCGGGTAGCCGCCGCTCGAGAAGATCCGCGCGCCGTCGGTGACCGTCGTGGTCACGCACTCGGTCGTGGCGCCGGGGATCTCCCAGAAGACCTTGCCGGTCAGCGGGTCGAGGCTCGTCACGAGGTCGCAGCCGGTCAGGAAGAGCTGCTCGCGGCCGGCGACGTTCAGGACGACCGGCGACGCGTAGTTGGGCGCCTTCGGGCGCTCGCGCGTCCAGACGATCGCGCCCGTCGCGCGGTCGAGGGCGCCCACCATGCCGCCCGCGTTGTGGTCCGCCGCCACGAGCACGACGGAGCGGTACGGCAGCGGCGACGCCGCGTAGCCCTGATGGATGACGTAGGCGCCGATCTTCGTCTGCCAGAGGATCTTGCCGTCCAGGCCCAGCGCGCTGGCGTAGACCGCGTCCTTGTTCGGAAAGGTGATGTAGACGCGCTCGCCGTCGACGGCCGGCGTGCACGAGGCGCCGGTCGACTTGGCGTTCTTCCGCATCGCCCCGCCCTTGTGGACCTCGGTCTCCCAGACTTTGGCCCCGGTCGCGCGGTCGAAGCAGAGCAGCGACTGCGTGTCCGCCTTCTCGTCGCACGCCGCGAGGTAGACGCGGCCGCCGGCCACCGCGGGCGAGCCGTGGCCGCGGCCGGGGACGTCGGCCTTCCACACCACGCCCTCCGTCGCGCTCCAGGAGATGGGCGGAGGCGCGCCGGGCGGCGCGTGGCCGTCGGACGTCGGTCCCCGCCACCGGGGCCAGTCCCCTTCGACTCGCCCGGCTTGGGCGGGCTCGCTCAGGGCAGGCCGCAGAAGGGCGATCATCAAGAGCAGCATAGGCGCTTAGTATATAGGCATGATGATCCTCTTCGCGCTCCTCGTCGCCCAGGCCAAGCCGCTTCCGGAGCGGCCCGCCCCGACCGTCGCCGACTACGCGTACGGCGTCGAGTCGGAGCGGCAGAAGCTCGATTTCTGGAAGGCGACGTCCGACGCGCCGACGCCGGTGGTGCTCCTCATCCACGGCGGCGGCTGGGTGAACGGCCAGAAGGAAAGCTACGGGACGTCGGCGATCAAGCCCTACCTCGACGCGGGCGTTTCGGTGGCCGCGATCAACTACCGCTTCATCGCGCAGGCGATGGAGCAGAAGGTCGAGCCGCCGGTGAAGGCCTGCGTGCGCGACGCGGCCCGGGCGCTGCAGACGATCCGGTCGAAGGCGAAGGAGTGGAACGTGGATCCGGCGCGGATCGGCGCGACGGGCGGATCGGCCGGCGCGTGCACCTCGCTCTGGCTCGCGCTCCACGACGACCTCGCCGACCCCGCGAGCGCGGACCCGGTGGCCCGCCAGTCGACCCGCCTCGCCGCCGCGGCCGTCTCCGGCGCGCAGACCTCGCTCGACCCCCAGGAGCTCCGCGCCTGGATGCCCAACGCGATCTACGGCGGCCACGCCTTCGGCTTCGCCGAGAAGGGGCGGACGCGGGCCACGGAGTTCAAGCACCTGATGGAGAACCGCGAGAAGGTCCTGCCCTGGATCCGCGAGTACTCCCCGATCGAGCTGCTCTCGAAGGACGACCCGCCGCTCTATCTCGACTACCCCAACCAGAAGACCCCGCCCGTCCTCGGCCAGGACGAGCCCGATCCCACCCACTCCGCCCTCTACGGCCTCAAGCTCGCCGAGCGCGCGAAGCCCCTGGGCGTCGAATGCGCCGTCGCCTACCCCGCCGGCGCCAAGGACGGGACCTACGGCTCCGTCGCGGCCTTCCTCCTCGTGAAGCTCAAGGCCCGCTAAGCAGGGCGAGGAAATCAGTGGCATCCCCTCGCCCTGCTTACCCTGAGCGGAGCGCGGCGGAGTCGAAGGGTTATCGAGGGAAATCCTTCGACTCGCCCGCGGCTCGCTCAGGATAAGCGGCCCGCAAGGGGTGCCAGAAATTAACTCGGGCCGCTTAGATTATTTCGATTTCCCGCGGGGAATTGCATAAACGATGGTGTATAGTGTAGTGCGCTTCGGGAAGACCTTCGGCGTAGCGCCTCGGCGCCGCTGAACCACCCCCTTCCCGCCCCACCCCGGGCGAGTCCGTCCCCCGGGAGGTACGTCCGTGGAACCTTCGACGTCCCCTATCCGCATCCTCCACTTGGAGGACAGCGCCACCGACAGCGAGCTCATCGAGCGCGAGCTCCGGAGGTCGGGCTTCACCGTCGATCTCCGGCGCGTGGAGAACAACGCCGACTTCCTCCGCCAGCTCCAGGACTTCAACCCCCAGATGGTGCTCTCGGACAACTCGCTGCCGGACATCGACAGCCGCCGCGCCCTCGCCACCCTCCAGAAACGCCGGCCCGAGACCCCCTTCATCGTCGTCTCCGGCACCATCGGCGAAGAGCGGGCCGTCGAGATCCTCAAGCAGGGCGCAACCGACTACGTCCTCAAGGACCGCCTCGCCAAGCTGGCCCCGGCGGTCTCCCGCGCCCTCGAGCAGTCCCGCGAGCGCTCCGCCCGCGAGCGCGCCGAGGCGGGCCTCCGCGAAAGCGCCCAGCGCTTCCGCGAGCTCGCCGACGCCATGCCCCAGATCGTCTGGACCGCCCGCTGCGACGGCACGATCGAATACTACAACCGGCGCTGGTACGAGTTCACGGGCTTCGCGCCGGACAGCCCGGGCGGCTGGGGCGCCGTCCTCCACCCCCAGGACGGCGTCGCCTTCGCCTCCCGCGTCCAGGGCGCCCTCGAGGCCCGCGAGCCCTATGAGCTGGAGTGCCGCTTCAAGGACCGCCGGACCGCCGGCTACCGCTGGCATCTGCTCCGCGCGGTGCCCGTCTTCAACGAGACCGGGGGCGTCGACCGCTGGTTCGGCACCGCCACGGACATCGACGACCGCAAGCGCGCCGAGCAGGAGCTGCTGAAGAACGCGTACTACGACGCCCTCACCCAGCTCGCCAACCGCTCCCTCTTCGAGAACCGCCTTGAGAAGGCCGCCCGCGGCGCCGCCCGCGAGAAGGACCTGCTCTACGCGGTGCTCTTCCTCGACATCGACCGCTTCAAGCTCATCAACGACAGCCTGGGACACGGCGCCGGCGACCGCCTCCTGGCCGCCTTCGCGCGCCGCCTGGAAGCCCTCGTCCGCCCCGGCGACACCGTGGCCCGCTTCGGCGGCGACGAGTTCGCCGTCCTCGTCGAGTACGTCTCGGACCTCGACCTCCTCAAGCGCATCGCCGAGCGCATCCTCATCGGGCTGTCCCTCCCCTTCTCGATCGAAGGCCACGAGATCGTGGCCACCGCCAGCATCGGCGTCGCGCACAGCGGCCCCGCGTCCACCACCCCCGAGGCGATGGTCCGCAACGCCGACCTGGCGATGTACCGCGCGAAGAACCTCGGCCGCTCCCGCGTCGAGATCTTCGACGAGGCGATGCACGCCCAGTCCATGGCGACGCTCCGCCTGGAGCAGGATCTCCGCAAAGCCCTGGACCGCGGCGAATTCGTCCTGCACTACCAGCCGATCGTCTCCCTGCACACGGGCCGGATCACCGGCTGCGAAACCCTCGTGCGCTGGTCGCACCCGGAACGCGGCTTGGTGGCGCCCGGCGACTTCATCCCCCTCGCCGAGGAGACCGGCCTGATCGTCCCGATCGGCGAATGGGTGCTCCGCGCCGCCTGCGACCAGGCCGCCGCCTGGACGAAGCGCGGCCTCCCGCCCCTCGACCTCGCCGTGAACCTCTCGGCCCGGCAGTTCCGCCACGAAGGCCTCGTCGCCGTCCTCGAAGCCGCCCTCGAGACGACGGGCATCAATCCCGGCCGCCTGACGCTCGAGCTCACCGAATCCCTGCTGATGGAGCACACCGAGCGCGCCATCGCCATCCTCCGCGACCTCAGCGACCGCGGCATCCGGCTCTCCATCGACGACTTCGGGACCGGCTACTCCTCCCTCGCCTACCTCAAGCGCCTCCCCTGCTCCTCGCTCAAGATCGACCGCTCGTTCGTCCGCGACATCCACAGCGACCCCGACGACGCCGCCATCGCCATCGCCATCATCCGCATGGCCCACGCCCTCCGCCTCAAAGTCATCGCCGAGGGCGTCGAAACCGAAGAGCAGCGCGACTTCCTCAAAGAGCGCCGCTGCGACGAAGCCCAGGGCTACCTCTTCAGCAAGCCCCTCCCCCCCGACGCCTTCTTCGACCTCGCGACAAAACGGTGACCGGAACGAAACAGACTGTCCGTTTCGTTACCGGCGGAACGAAACGGACAGTCTGTTTCGTTACCGCATGTCGCAAAGAGAGCCTCTCGGGCCTCCCATAGCTATAGTCATGAGGGGCAACGAGATGCGGCTTTCCTTCGCGGTCCTGGCGCTGCTGGCGGCGACGGCCTTCGCCGACGACCCGCCCGAGCTCCTCCTGGGCAGCTTCGACCGCGACCTGGACGCGAAGACCTGGGAGGCCTCCGGCAAGGCCGTCCGCACGCTGGAACCCCGGGATCCCACCGACCTCAACAAGGCCTGCAAGCTCGTCCTCGAGGGCGGCGGCTACGGCGGCATCTACTCCTACCGCCAGCCCAAGGACTGGAGCGCCTTCGAGGTCCTCTCCGTGGTGGTCTGGTCCCACGACCGCCGCGGCCTCGGCATCCGCGTCGACGACGACAACAGCAAGAACTTCGCCACCCGCTACAACGGCGACGCCACCCTCGAGCAGGGACGCAACCTCATCCAGATCTCCATCAAGGACATGGCCAAGGTCATCAACCCCGCCAAGGTCAAATCCGTGGGCCTCTTCGTCTCCGATCCGCCCAAGGGCCTGACGCTGTACTTCGACGACATCCGCCTCGGCGCCCGCCTCACCGACAAGGTCGCCTTCATCCCCTACGAGAAGCGGATCGAGCCCGTGCCCTCGACGGACGTCGAAACCCCCCACTTCCCCCTCGCGAAGCCCCTCGCCGGCGGGCCCCTCAAGGCCCTCGCCGTGTACGACGTCGAGGAAGGCCGCGACCTCGCCGAGCTCATGCAGCGGATCGACCTGAAGGTCTCGCCCCTCCTGTGGGCGCGCGACGACGGCGCCCACAAGTGGATCGGCCTGCACTACGGCGAGCGCAGCTACGACCTCAGCCGCCGCTACCTCGCCAGCACCGCGCAGGGGCCGGAAGCGTTCGACACCCTCCTCCTCCCCACGCCCACCGGCTGGGGCGCGTTCGGCAAGGCCGCCACCGACGCGATCGTCGACCGCGTGAAGAACCGCGGCGAGGGCCTCGTCCTCGTGTTCCCCTTCCCCGGCGAGAAGGACAAGGCGCCGTGGCCCGACGACCTCAAGTCCGTCTCCGCGCTGATCGACAGCGAGACCGATTTCCAGCGGGACAACGGCTACGTCCGCTACGCGAACAACGGCCGCGTCATCGGCAAGAAGTGGCGCGTCGTGAAGGACCATCCGCTCACCCGCGGCGTGCCGCTGGACGCGCTGCCCTTCGAGGCGCTGGAGGTCCAGGCCTACACGCCCGCGCCCGGCGCCGAGGTCCTCATCGAAACCGAAACCGGCCATCCGGTCCTCGCGGTCCGCGAGGCCGGCAAGGGCCGCGTCGCCACCTTCGGCGTCCGCTGCCGCAGCCTCGCGCCCCACGTGCCCGACGCGGGGGCCCGCCGGCAGTGGCGCGACTACCGCTACTGGGAGGTCTTCTACGACCTCCTCGCCCGCGCCGCGCTCTGGACCGCGCGCCGGGACCTCGCGACCGAGGGCGAGCCGAAGGCCGTCGAGGTCAAGCACCCGGATCCCAACCTCGCGCTCAAGCGCTGGCCGAGCGGCGCGTGGCGCCTCGACTTCACGCCGCCCTCCCGCGCGACCATCAAAGTCTCCGCGCCCGAGGTGATCCCCCGCGGCACGAACCTGCGCGTCGCCTTCGAAGGCGAGGCCCGGAAGATCCGCCTCGTCGACTATGCCGGCGCCCGGCGCCGCACGCTGCTCGAGAAGGACGTCGAGAGCTCCCCGGTGACGCTCTCCACGGAGGGGCTGGAGTCGCTGGCCCTGGTCGTCGAGGTCGAAGGGGCCTCCGGCGCGCGGGGCGAGGCGACCGTGTACGTCACGCCGGACGCGAGCTGGACCGACTACGAGGTCTACGGCTGGGGCGCCGGCGGGATCAGCTACCTGCGCGACCATCAGCTCAAGCGCCTGCGCGACTTCGGCCTGACCATGGAGCAGGTGGGCGGCCCGAACGAGGCGCGCGAGAGCTTCCGCCGCGGCTTCCGCGTCCACGCCATGATCTCGTCCACGGGGATGCACGCGAAGGACTTCGACAAGGTCTTCCGCGAGTACAACAAGACCTCCGATCCCAGGCTGCTCGTGCGCTCGCCGTCCTTCGCCGACCCGGAGTTCTGGGCCGCCCAATCGAAGACGGCGGAAGCCTGGGCCCGCTCGATGCTCCCCTTCGCGCCGCTCACGATGTCGCTCGGCGACGAAACCTCGCTCACGAGCTACACCGCCGAGTTCGACTTCGACCGCCACCCGGAGAACGTCCGGGCGTTCCGCGAGCGGCTGGAGCTGCAATTCAAGGACATCGCCGCCCTCAACGCCGCGCTCGGCGGATCCTGGACGTCCTTCAAGGCCGTCGAGCCCCCGCTCACCGCCGACGCGAAGAAGTCCGGCGACGCCGGCCTCTGGAACGAGTGGCGCGAACACAACGATTGGCTCTGGACGGGGGCCTTCGCGGGGTATCGCGACACGTTCTCGAAGCTCTTCCCCGCGGCGCGGCTGAGCGTGTCGGGCACGCAGACCTCGCACGTGTTCAACGGCGTCGACTGGGCGAAGCTCGCCCCCGTGCTCGGCGCGGCCGCCGACTACACCGGGCGCTTCCAGCTCGCCCAGCGCCTCAGCTTCAACCCGGGCATCCACAGCACGCCCTGGGCCGGCTACGGCCGCGCGGGCCGCGGGACCGACTACCAGCTCTGGTCGAACCTCACGTTCGACGGCGCGGGCACCGCCTTCTTCTGGTACCCCTCCCTGCTCCATCCGGACTTCAGCTTCAGCCCGTCGGCGGTCGACTACCGCCGCTCGCTCGCCGTCCTGCGCGAGGGCGTCGGCGCGCAGTACCGCCGGACGAAGCGCCGCTTCTCCCCCGTCGCGATCCTCTGGAGCGCGCGCAGCCAGCGCGCCGCCTGGCTCGCCGGCAAGATGGCCGAGTTCGTGAAGGCCGAGGCCGACGTCTACGCGGCCCTCGACGACGCGGGCTACGACCCGTTCTTCATCGCCGACACCGACGTCGCCGGCGACGGGCTCAAGGAAAAGGGCGTCCGCGCCCTGGTCCTGCCCATGACGCTCGCGCTCGGCCGCGGCGAGCGCGCGGGCGGCCTCCCCGTCCTCCCCGCCCTGAAGGCCTTCGCCGCCGCCGGCGGCGTCGTCCTCGCCACCCATCCGGCCACGCGGGACGAATTCCTCCGGCCGGCCCCGGCCGTCGAACTCGCGAAGCCCTTCGACATCCGCGCGCTGGGCGACGTCCGCCCCTGGGTGCCCGTGAAGGACGTCGACGGCAAGCCCGTCCCCTCCGTCAGCGTCGTCCGCCACCTCTTCCCCGCCGCGCCCGACGCGGAACTGCTCACGGTGCTCCGCAAGCCCGTCGGCCAGAAGGAGGTCATCGGCGCGGACGGCGTGGCGTATTCGCTGCCGGATCCTTCCGGCGGTCCGGCGACGCAGCGGATCTCGCTCGACGTCTCGCGCTACGCGGGGAAGAGGTTCTTCGACGTCCGCCGGCGGGCGCCGCTCGCGCCGAAGGACGGCGCGCTCGTGATCGACATGGACGCGGGCGACGGACGTCCGATCGCGGTCCTGCCCTACGACGCGCCCGCGCTGAAGCTCGTCGCGACGCGCGAGGGAGACCGGCTGCGGGTGGCCGTGTCCGCTCCCGTCTCCGCGCCCCACGTGATCCGGCTGGACGTCGGCGGCGACTCCTTGCTCTCGCGCAACCTGGTCCTGGACAAGGGCGAGGCGCGCGCGGAGATCGCGCTGGCCGTCGAGGAGCGCGGTCGCACCTTCGAGCTGCGGGCGACGGACGTCCTGACCGGCGCGACCGCTTCGCTGAGCAGATAGGACCGGGAACCAGGACCAGGACCAGGGTTACGGAATCCCCCCCCCGCCCCCCCGGGGGGGCATGGGGGGGGACTTCCGAAGGTCCCCCAGGGGATTGAATTGGGCTCCCCCTGGTCCTGTTCCTGGACCTGGGGTACCGCTACTTGGCCGGCTCGAGCTTCAATGTAGGCAGCGCGGCGCGGAGGGCCTTGAGGCCCGCGGCGTCCGGCCCGGACGCGAAGACGTGGAGCAGGCGCTCGCGGGAGTCCGGCAGCGGAAGGATCGCCTCCGCGAAATGGGCGTCGACGCCCTTCCACAGCTGCCACTGGACGTCCTTCTCCAGGCACTTCCCGGCCTCCTCCGCGACCTGGACGGGCGGGTCCGCCCGCTCGTGGTGGAAGCGCGGATGGCCCCCGACGTACACGCCGATCAGCGGGCGCGGGCGGCCCAGCGGGACGAGGCGGACGAGCGACGCCACCTTGAAGTCCGGGCCCTTCTGGGTCGTCAGCACGAAACCTTCAGAGAGCTCGATCGTGAGCTTGCGGCCTTCGACCTCGTGGAGGACGCGACGTCCGGCGGCGACGGCCAGCTCGCGCTTTCCCGGCGCCACGCTCTCGGCGATCTTCTTCGCCAGGGCGGCGGCGCCGGCCAGGTCCTTGGCCGCTTCGGGGTTCGCGTAGATCGCGACGTGCTGGACGGTCCGGTCCTCCCGCGCCGTGAAGAGGCCGAGGAGGAAGACGGCGTCCTGGGCCGGATCGATCTCCGCGGGGGCGATCGAGCAGGCGCGGAGGCCCTTGAGGTCGAAGGGAGCGACGGTGAACTTGCCTTCCCAGGTCTTCACGACGCCGCGGACGTCGTTCACGAGGTCGTCGCCGGCCGTCTCGAGCTGCTCATAGGCCATGATCACGAACTTGCGGGCGCCGGATGTCCAGACGACGCGGGTCTCCCGCTCGTCGGCCTCGGGCGCGGACATGAGGCCGCGGGAGCGGGGCTCGAGGACCGCGCCGGCGGGAAAGCGGGCCGTCAGGCGCCCGGCGAGGAGCGAGAGAGGCGGGTCGGCGAGGTCGTCCTGGACCGCCGCCAGCGCCAGCAGGAAAGGGATCACGGTTACTAGACGCCGGCCGCTTACTTCTTGGCGCCGCCGCGGTTGCCGGGCTTGCCCGGGCGCGTGCCGGGGCCGTCGTTCACGGGCGGATTGCCCGGGGGCTGGGGATCGACGCCGTTGCCGACGCCGTTGTTCCCTTTCGGACGATCCTTGCCCTTGCCGGGGTGATCGGGGCGGGACTCGGTGTCGCCGGGCGGACGAGGCGCGTCCCCATGGCAGCGGCACTCGCAGGCATGGCCTTTCTTGTCCGGATGATCCGGCCGGGCGTCGCCGTGCTTGGGCGGCTTGCCGTCCTTGTCCTTGTCCTTGTCTTTGTCCTTGGGCGGCTTGTTGCCGGGCCGGCCCGGGCCGGACTCGACGCCGTCGTTCACGGGCGGCTGGCCGGGGGGCTGGGGATCCACGCCGTTGCCGACGCCGTTGTTGCCGGGCGGGGGCTTGACGGCCTCGGGAGGGCACTCGCAGGCGCAGCCGCCGGGACGCCGCTTGGGCTCATCCTTCCGCGCGTCCTGGCTCCAGGCCGCGCCGGATCCGCAGAGAACCAGAGCCGCCGCCGCGAGCGTTTTCATCATCGTCCTTAGTTTATCCGGGCCGGATCCGGCGTGGACGCGGAACATGAAAATATGGACGCCCGGGTCGAAACGTCCTATTTTCTCAACTGGTCAGACCACTTGTCCTGTTGGAGCGTAGGGTAAACGATGGAAGCCGAGGTCCTCCCCGCCGCCGCGCCGGCGACGGCCGCTCCGGAGCGGAGCCGCCGCGGGATCATCGGTTTCGCGGTCACGCTGGCGATCATCACCTACGTCGACCGCATCTGCCTCATGAAGGCGGCGCCGTTCATCCAAAGCGACCTGAAGATCGGCGACGCGGCGATGGGCTGGGTCTTCGCCGTCTTCCCCCTGACCTACGGGCTCTTCGAAGTCCCCTGGGGCTGGCTGGGCGACCGCATCGGTCCGAAGAAGGTGCTGCTGCGCATCGTGCTGGCCTGGTCCTTCTTCACCGCCGCGACCGGCTGGACGTGGAACTTCCTTTCCATTCTCGTGACCCGGGCGCTGTTCGGCGTCGGCGAAGCGGGCTGCTTCCCCAATCTCACGAAGGCCTTCTCCACGCGCCTGCCGCGCGACGAGCGCGTCCGCGCCCAGGGCATCCTCTGGCTCAGCGCGCGCTGGGGCGGGGCCTTCACGCCGCTCGTGGTCGTCTGGATCATGACGCTCACGTCCTGGCGCCGCTCGTTCGAGATCTTTGGCGCGATCGGCGTCATCTGGGCTCTGGTGTTCTGGTGGAAGTACCGCGAAGAGCGGACCGAGCCGGCGCCGGCGGGCCTGTCCCACGCCGACCGCCGCTTCTGGCGCCTGCTCCTTTTCTCGCCGCGCGTCTGGCTGCTCTGCCTCCAGTACTTCCTCATGAACTACGGGGCCTACCTCTACGTCACCTGGCTGCCGAAGTTCTTCAAGGACAAGTGGGGCGTCGGCGGGAACCTCGCCGCCGTGCTGGACGGGACGCCCCTCTTCTTCATGGGCCTGGGCTCGCTCGCCGCCGGCGTCCTCCTGGGCCGCGCGGGCGGCGCCGCCTGGCGCAAGCGCTTCGCCATCGCCGGCTACCTGGCCTCGTTCACGTTCATCCTGCTCGCCGCGGGGATGCCGGGGCCGATCGCCGCCGCGCTCATGCTCGGCCTCGCCGGCTTCGCCAGCGACCTCGTCATGCCCGCCAGCTGGGGCGCCTGCATGGACATGGGCGGCCGCTACGCCGGCACCCTCTCCGCCTTCATGAACATGCTGGGCTGCCTGGGCGCGGGCCTCTTTCCGGTCGTCGCGCCCCGCCTCATGGCCGCCACCGGCAACAACTGGACCCTCGTCCTCGTACTCAACGCCGTCGCCTACCTGGCCGCCGCCGCCTGCTGGCTGGTTCTCAAGACCGACACCCCCCTGGTCCCCGAGGAGGCC
Organism: Planctomycetota bacterium; assembly: GCA_036383955.1. Taxonomy (GTDB): domain Bacteria; phylum Planctomycetota; class MHYJ01; order MHYJ01; family JACPRB01; genus JACQFK01. The sequence goes on from DASVNH010000266.1 coordinate 51,082, forward strand.
CGCTCATGAGCCGCGCCATCGTCAGCCCCGAAGGTCTCGACTTCTCGAGCCCCGGACGTCGCGACTACTTCGTCAAGCTCGAGCACACGTCGATCTGGGCCCATCACCTCATTCCCGTGACCGTGATCGTCGGCCCCCAGGCCGAGAAGGGCCGCGGCCTCCTCGCCACCGGCTCCACCCACGGCGACGAGATCGAAGGGCCCGCCGCCCTCAAGCACCTCCTGCGGGAGATCCGGACGGAGGACGTCCTGGGCCGCCTCGTCCTCGTCCCCGTCCTCAACGTCATGGCCTTCCGCGCCAACCGGCGCGAGACGCCCGACGACGGCGGCAACCTCAACCGCGCGTTTCCCGGCGACGCCCGCGGCAGCGTCACCTATCGCCTCGCCGACTTCGTCACGCGCTTCCTCTTCCCCCAGGTCCACGTCGTGCTCGACCTCCATTCGGGCGGCGAGGTCGCCCGCTTCCCCGAAACCGCCAACGTGCACCTCATGAAGGATCCCGTCCAGCGGAAGGCCATGGAGGAGACGGCGCGCGGCTTCGGCACGCGCTTCATCATGGTCTACCAGAACCAGACGCCCGGCCTGCTGACGGGGCTGGCGGAGGACCTCGGCAAGATCAGCGTGGGCTCCGAGCTGGGCTGGGGCCGGGCGCTGCAGCCCGGCGGCGTCAGCATGGGACGTCAGGGCGTCCTCAACGCGGCGATCCGCCAGGGCCAGCTGCGCGGCGAGCCGCTGAGCGTCAACACCCCCGCCGCCGAGCAGATCCTGGTCGACACGTCCGATCCGGCCTCGAACCACCTGTCGCCGTTCGAGGGGGTCTTCGAGCCGACGGTCCGGCTCGGCGAGGCCGTCAAGAAAGGCCAGCGGGTCGCCTGGCTGCACGACTTCAACCGGATCGACGAGCCGCCGCTCGAGCTGACGGCCGGCCACGACGGCTACGTCATCTGCCAGGCCTGGAACGCGCGCGTCATCCAGGGCCAGGTCATCACCCAGATCGGCAGGAAATTGGAGTGGGCCCGATGAAGATCGTCGACGTCAAAGCGATTCCGCTCCGCGGCCACACGCACGACACCGGCTGGCCCGGCGGCACCGATCCGAACGAGCAGATGAACACGCTCGTCGAGATCCGGACCGACGAGGGCCCCGCCGGGATCGGCAGCTGCTTCAACAGCCTGCCCTTCATCGAAGCCTCGCTCACCCTCCTCAAGCCGCTGCTGATCGGCGAGACCGCCGTCGAAGCCGAGCGCGTCTCGGAGAAGCTGCGGCAGCACACCTTCTGGCAGGGCCGCGGCGGGCCCGTCGAGCACGCCATCAGCGGCCTCGACATCGCCCTCTGGGACCTGATGGGCAAGATCCTCGGCCAGCCGGTCTCGCGCCTGCTCGGCGGCAACTACCGCTCCCGCCTCAAGCCCTACGCGTCCATCCTCTTCGATCAGCCCGCCGTGCTGCGGGAGAAGCTGCTCGAGCAGACCTCCCGCGGCTTCAAAGCCATCAAGATGGGCTGGCGCCCCTTCGGCCGCGTCAGCCGCAAGCTCGACGAAACCCTCATCCGCACCGCCCGCGACACCGTCGGGGAGGACGTCGAGCTCATGGTCGACGCCGGCGGCAGCGAGCAGTTCTGGCCCCACGGCGTGTCGTGGGCCCGCGAGACCGCCAAGATGCTCGGCGAGCACGGCGTCGTCTGGTTCGAGGAGGCCCTCAAGCCGGACGATCTCGACGGCTTCAAGGAGCTCCGCGCGACGTCGCCGGTCCTCATCGCCACCGGAGAAGTTTTCACGCGCCGGCAGACCTTCCAGCCCTTCATCACGCAGCGGGCGCTCGACATCATCCAGCCGGACATGACCAAGTGCGGCGGGCTGAGCGAGGGACGTCGCATGGGCTGGATGGCCTACGACCACGGCGTGAAGCTGGTCCCGCACGGCTGGAACACCGCGATCGGCGTGGCGGCCGACCTCGCGCTGACCGCGGCCCTGCCGGTCGCCACCTGGGTCGAGTACCAGACCGGCGTGCCGTACATCGAGCAGCTCATCGAGCCGCCGTTCAAGCTGGACGCCGACGGCCTCCTGCCCGTCCCGACCGGCCCGGGCCTGGGCGTCACGCTGAATCCCGACGCGGTCGCCCGCTTTTCGAGGAAGAGCTAACGTTTTAGCGACGCTAGAACATTACATCCAGGCCCCCCGCGAGGTATGATTCGGGGCCCATGCGATACCTCAAAGGGCACGTCGATCTCGTCGGCCTCGGCCAGCTGCTCCAGGACCTCTCGACCCACAAGGCCGAGGGCTTCCTGGGCCTCGCCCGCGGCAAGGACCGGCAGACCGTCCATGTCGGCCCCGGCGGCATCCGCCTCCTTTCCTCCAGCCTCGCCCGCGTGAAGCGCATCGCCCGCATCGCCCGGCGCGCGCTCGGCGCGCGGCCGATGACGGCCGACCAGCTCCGCGGCCTGCTCAAGAAAGAAAAACTCCTGGGCTGGTCCCTCGGCCAGCTCGCCCTCTCCGAAGCCCCGCTTCGCCGGGAGGATGTCGAAGACGCCCTCCGCCGCCAGGTCGAAGAAGAAGTCCTCGACCTCTTCATGTGGAGCCAGGCGACGTTCGAGTTCAAGGAGGGCAAGCTCACGAGCGCGAAGGCGAAGGAGCCGCTCGCCCACCTCGAGCTGCGCGCGAACGTCACGTCGCTGCTCCTCGAAGCCGCCCGGCGCGAGGACGAGACGCGCCAGATCAAGCAGGCGCTCGGCGACGAGCGCGGCACCCTGCGGAAGGTGCGCCGGGAGTTCCATGCCGACGTCCTGGGCGAGGACGTGGTGCGCGCCGACGCGATCCTGCCGCTCATCAACGGCCGGCGGACGCTGAAGGCGGTCCTGCGGGCGTCGATCTACCCGATCTTCTCCACCCTCCGGGCCGTCCACACGCTGCGGACGGCGGGCTACGTGGAAGTGGTCCTTCCGTCGGACACCCTCTCCTTGATCGTTTCTTGAGGGTAGACTCTCCTTAGCACAAGGCTGGGGAGGGAATATGGCGACCCGCACGGGCAACTCCCGTTCCGCCCTGGATGTCGGCCGCAAGCGCATCCTCGCCTCGCTCAAGGGGATGAGCGTCGAGCAGATCTCGCTGAAGGCCATGCCGGAGCTGGCCGACCTCCTGAGCGCCTCCTCGGTGCGCCTGTACTTCCGGGATCCGCTCTCCGGCGAGCTCTACGCGCGGATCATCCAGAACAAGAAGGCGCGGGAGCACCGCGTGCCCGCCGAGCCGTCGAGCGCGGTCGGCTACGCGGCGATGACCCAGAAGACGTCCTTCGCGTGGAAGCGCGAGGACGACACGCGCAAGCTCTACGTCGTCGCGGCGCCGGTGCTGGCGGGCGGCGAGGTGGTCGGGGTCCTGGAATGGACCCACGGCATGCCGAACGTCCCCGCCGACGAAGACCGCCTCAAGGTCTTCCTCGAGGTCGGGGAATGGATCGGCCGCCGGCTCGACGAGATGGCGGTCGGCACGACGTCGCGGAGCCCCTACGACGGCCTCCTGAAGGGCGGCCTGCTCACGCGGGCGACGCTGAAGAAGGCGCGCGACGAGGCCGCGAGCGACGGCTGCTCGCTGGAGCAGTTCCTGATGACGCGCTACGGCGTCGACAAGACCGCGCTGGGCAAGAGCCTCTCCGAGCATTTCGGCGTGCCGTTCACGGCCACGCCGGGAAACTCCGATGCCGAGCTCCTGCGCCGCTTCGCGCCGGAATTCCTGAAGGCCCGCGCGGTGCTGCCGGTGCGCTGGAAGGGCGACCAGGCCGAGATCGTGGTCACGAACCCGGGGAACCTGACGCTGGTCGACGACCTCAGCCGCCGTCTCGGCACCGAGAAGCTGGCCCTGGCCGTCGCGGTCAAGGAGGACATCGAGGCGGCGCTCGACCGCCTGCTGGCCGCGATGCCGGCGGCCCCGTCGGCGCCGGCGACGGGCGAGAAGGGATCGAAGACCGAGTGGGAGGCCGTGTCCGCCGACGAAGGCGGCTTCGACCTGGGGGTGGGCGGCGGGACGATCGACTCGAAGACGATCCAGATGGTGAACGACACCATCCAGGACGCGATGGACGCCGGGGCGTCGGACATCCACCTCGAGACGACGAAGACGGGGGGGATGTCGATCCGCTTCCGGGTGGACGGCGTCTGTCACGACCACCGGACGATCCGGGAGGCCTGCTCGCGGCCGGTGATCTCGCGGCTGAAGATCATGGCGGAGCTGAACATCACCGAGCACCGGCTGCCGCAGGACGGCAAGATCCGGCTGAAGGACAAGGCGGGGCGGAAGAGCGACCTGCGCGTGGCGATCATGCCGACGTTCGGCGGGCACGAGGACGCGGTGCTGCGCCTGCTGCCGGAATACCAGGTGCTGACGCTGGACCAGATCGCGATGGAGGCGGACACGCTGGCGCGCTTCCGCGGGGTGATCGGGCAGCCGCACGGGATGGTGCTCTGCGTGGGGCCGACGGGCTCGGGCAAGACGACGACGCTGCACGCGGCGCTCGCGGCGGTGAAGGGCCCGGAGGTGAAGGTCTGGACCGCGGAGGACCCGGTCGAAATCACGCAGGACGGCGTGCGCCAGGTGCAGATGCAGTCGCAGATCGGCCTGACGTTCGACCGCGCGCTGCGGGCGTTCCTGCGCCTCGACCCGGACATCATCATGATCGGCGAGATCCGCGACCAGGAGACCGCGGGCGCGGCGATCGAGGCCTCGCTGACGGGCCACCTGGTGCTCTCGACGCTCCACACCAACAGCGCGTCCGAGACGGTGACGCGCCTGCTCGACCTCGGCCTGGATCCGTTCTCGTTCGCGAACAGCCTGCTCGGCGTGCTCGCCCAGCGCCTGGTGCGCAAGCTCTGCAAGTGCGCGGAGACCGGGCCGGCGACCGAAGAGGAAGTCGAGGAGCTGCGGAAGCATTACGGCGAGGGCTGGGACGCGCTGAAGGTGGACCGCCGGCGCCTCACGCTGGGCCGTTCGAAGGGCTGCGAGGTCTGCTTCCAGACGGGCTACAAGGGCCGCTGCGGCATCCACGAGCTGCTCGTGATGAGCCCGGGGCTGCGGCGCATGATCCAAGGCAAGGCCCAGGCCGACGAGATCGCCGCCGAGGGGCGCAAGGGCGGCATGCGCACCCTGCGCCAGGACGGCATCCGCAAGATCCTCCAGGGCAAGACCGACCTGAAGGAGGTCCTCTCGAACACCCGCTCGGACTGAACGCTCACCACGAAGGCACAAAGCGCCCAAAGGGGACTTATCGAGGAAAGGCCGCCGAAGGCGGCTTCGGGCTCCCGGTGGGGAGCCGGTTCAGGCGAGGTCCTGAATAGAGTCTTCGTGCTCTTCGTGGTGATCGCTGCGCGGGACTAGGTGAGCGCTTCCCGGACCTTCTCCAGGAGCGCGGCGGAGGTGAAGGGCTTGCCGAGAAAGGGGACGTCGGGCGCCTCTTCCGCCTCCAGGTGCCCCGAGATGAAGAGCGCCCGCAGGCCCTGCCGGGCGGCCGAGAGGCGCACCACCAGCTCGACGCCGCTCATGTCGGGCAGGCTCAAGTCGCTCACCACCAGGTGGATGGGCTCCGGATGCTTCTCGACGAGGGCCAGCGCCTCCCGCCCGTCCCCCGCCTCCAGCACCACGTAGCCCGCCTTGCGCAGGACCGTGGTCGCGAGGCGGCGGACCACCGCCTCGTCGTCGACCAGAAGCAGGGTCTCGCTCGGGTTCACTTCTTATTGATCTAACGCCGATTCCCCGGCGCGTCCAATATATTATTCAACCTTAACTGATAACTCCCTATTATGAGGGGCATGGACTCCCGCCATCAGCGCTACTTCGTCGCGGTCGCCGAGGAGCTGCACTTCGGCCGGGCCGCCGAGCGGCTCCGCATCTCGCAGCCGGCCCTGAGCAAGCAGATCCGCGGCCTCGAGGAGGAGCTCGGCACGGAGCTCCTCTGGCGGACGAAGCGGAGCGTGCGCCTGACGCCCGCCGGCGTGGCATTCCTGCGGAGCTCGCGCGACGTCCTCGGCCGGATGGATCGGGCGGTCCACGAAGCCCGGGGCATCGGCCGCGGCGAGTTGGGCAGCGTGACGCTCGGCTACATGAGCGGCGCCAGCGTGCGCCTGGTGCCGCGGATCGTGCGCGCCTTCCGCGCGCGCCACCCGAAGGTCGAGGTGCGGCTGACCCAGTTCATGCCCCCGGACCACGCCGAGGTCATCCGCGACGGCCGCGTAGACGTGGGCCTGCTCCACCTCCCGCCGGCGCCGGAGGACCTGGCCGTCGAGCGCCTCGCGGAAGAGTCCTTCCTGATCGCCCTGCCCGCCCGCCATCCGCTGGCGAAGCGGTCGAGCCTGTCCTTGCGGGACCTGGACGGCGCGCCCCTGGTCTTCTTCCCGCGCTACGCGAACCCCCAGCTGCACGACGAGTTCACCGGGCTGTTCAAGCGGGTGGGGGCGACGCCCAACTTCGTGCTCGAGACCTTGCCCGCCTACGGCATCCTGGCGGCCGTCGCCGCCGGCATCGGAGCCGCGCCGCTGACGGAGAGCCTGCGCGACATCCGCTGGAAGGGCGTGGTCTATCGGACGCTGACGGGCCCGCGGCCCTCGTTCCATTGGGGTGTGGCCTACACGCGCGGCCCGAGGCCCCGGACGCTCGACCTGTTCCTCGACGTCGTCCGCCGCCTCTATCGCTGACGAGCCGTTGACGTTCTCACGCGTCAACGCTAGGCGAGCAGCTTCTGGACCAGCTTGCCGTGGACGTCGGTGAGCCGGTAGTCGCGGCCCTGGAAGCGGGTGGTCAGCTTCGTGTGGTCGAACCCCAGGAGGTGAAGGATCGTCGCGTGCAGGTCGTGCACGTGCACGGGGTCCTCGACCGGGTTGTAGCCCAGCTCGTCGGTCGCGCCGATCGTCGTGCCCGGCTTGATGCCCGCGCCGGCGAGCCACATCGTGAACGCGCGCGGATGGTGGTCCCGCCCGACGAAGCCCCCCTCGCGGCCCTCGCTCATCGGCGTCCGGCCGAACTCGCCGCCCCAGATCACCAGCGTCTCGTCGAGCAGGCCGCGGCGCTTGAGGTCCAGGATCAGCGCCGTCGCGGCCCGGTCCGTCTGCCGGCACATCTCGGGCAGCCCGTGGAGAATGTCGTCGCTCTTGTTCGTCCCGTGATGGTCCCAGCCGCGGTGGTACAGCTGCACGAAGCGCGTCCCCCGCTCCACCAGCCGGCGGGCGAGCAGGCAGTTGTTCGCGAACGAATTCTTCCCCGGCTCCGTCCCGTACATCTCGTGCGTCGCCTTCGACTCCTTCGACAGGTCCGCCAGCTCGGGCACGCTCGACTGCATCCGGTACGCCATCTCGTAGGCCGCGATCCGCGTGGCGATCTCGGGGTCCCCGACGTCCGCCAGCCGCTTCGCGTTCATCTCGCGCAGCAGCTCGATCGTCCGGCCGCGGGCTTCGGCATCGACGCCCTCCGGATTCGCCACGTTCGGCACGGGCTCGCCCTTCGTGCGGAGCTCGACGCCCTGGTACGTCGTGGGCAGGAACCCGCTCGACCAGCACGACGCGCCGGCGCCGGGATCGACCTTGCCCGAGACGAGCACGACGAAGCCGGGCAGGCTTTCGGAGTCGCTCCCGATCCCGTACATGAGCCAGGAGCCGAGGCTGGGCCGCCCGACGATCGTGTGCCCCGTGTTCATGAAGACTTGCGCGGGCGCGTGGTTGAAGTGGTTCGTGTGCATCGACTTCACGAACGCGACGTCGTCCGCGATCCCCGCGAGGCCCGGCAGCAGGTTCGAGATCGTCGCGCCGCACTGCCCGTGCTTCTGGAACTGATAAGGCGTCCCGAGCAGCTTGGGCACGCCCTTGATGAAGGCGAAGCGCTGGCCCTTGATGACTTCCTCCGGCACCGGCTGTCGATCGAACTTCTGGAGCGTCTCCTTCGGATCGAAGAGGTCCAGCTGCGACGGCGCGCCGCCCATGAAGAGGTAGATGACGTTCTTGGCTCTCGGCGCGAAGTGCGGCGCCCGCGCAGCGAGCGGGTTCGACTGCCCGAGCAGCTTCCCGAGCGCGATCGCGCCCAGGCCGGAGCCCAGGAAATACCGCCGCGTCAAATCGATCATTCTCTCGTCAGCGTCTCGTCCAGGTTCAGCAGCGCGTTCGCCACCATCGTCCAGCCGTCCCTTTTCCGCGCCCGCTCGAGGAGGTCGAGCTCGTCCTTCGACGGCCTCCGCGTCGTACAGCGGCGGAAGCCCTCCTCGAGGGAGGTCTCCGCCATGAGCTTGCCGAGCGCCTTCGCGGCGTCCCAGGCGGCGGGGTCGTTGAGCGCCGACAGCGCCTGCAGCGGCGTGTTGGTCCGCGTCCGGCGCACCACGCACTGCTCGCGGGTGGGGGCGTCGAAGAGCGCGAACGCCACGAACGGCGCCGTGCGGCGCCAGTAGGTGTAGAGCCCGCGGCGGTAGCGGTCCTCGCCCTCGCTGGGCTTCCAGGTCATGTCCGTCTTGTTGATCGCGATCGCGCCGCTCGTGTCGGACTGGAGGGGAAAGACGCTCGGCCCGCCGATCTTCGCCGAGAGCAGGCCGGCGGCGGACAGCTGGACGTCGCGGATCATCTCCGCCTCGAGGCGGAAGCGCGCGCCGCGCGCGTAGAGGCGGTTCTGGGGGTCGGCGGCCAGGTGCTCGCGCGAGACGCGCGAGTCGCGCTTGTAGGCGGCGGACGTCACGATCGTCTTCAGCAGCGCCTTCTGGCTCCAGCCCACCCGGACGAATTCCGTCGCCAGCCAGTCGAGCAGCTCGGGATGCGTCGGCGGCGGCGCCTGCGTGCCGAGGTCCTCGGGGGTGTCGACCAGCGGGCGTCCGAAGAGCGCGTCCCAGAGGCGGTTGACCGTGACGCGCGCGACGAGCGGGTTCTCCGGCGAGACCAGCCAGCGGGCGAGGCCCAGGCGGTCGAGCGGCGCCCCCTCCGGCCAGGGATGGAACGCGGCGGTGACGCCGGCGGTGACCTTCTCGCCGCGGGCCTCGTAGCCGCCGCGGATCCGCAGGTGGGTGGCGGGCTCCGCGCCGGGCTTCTCCGCGAAGACCAGCGCCGTCACGATCCCCTGGAGCTCCTTCTGCAGCTTGTCGATCTCCGCCTTCGGGGCCTTCTCCTTCTTCAGGCGCGCGAGCTCGTCGCGCTTCGCCTTCTGCTCCGGCGTCGGGAAGTCCATCGAGGTCTCGCTCTGCGTCTCGAAGAACGCGACCAGCTTGTAGAAATCCTTCTGCGCGATCGGGTCGTACTTGTGGTTGTGGCACTGCGCGCAGGCGTAGGTGCTGCCCAGCCACACCGTCGCCGTCGTGCTCGCCCGGTCGAGCAGCCGCTCCCAGCGGGCCTCGTCCGGGTCGACCCCGCCCTCCTCGTTCAGCATGGTGTTGCGGTGGAACCCCGTCGCGATCCGCGTCGCCTCCGTCGCGTCCGGCAGCAGGTCCCCCGCGAACTGCTCGATCGTGAAGCGGTCGAACGGGACGTCGCGGTTGAAGGCGTCGATCACCCAGTCCCGCCACTTCCACATGACGCGGCGGCTGTCGATGTTGAAGCCGTTCGTGTCCGCGTAGCGCGCGAGATCGAGCCAGGGCCGCGCCCAGCGCTCCCCGTACCGCGGCGAGGCGAGCAGGCGGTCGACGAGCTTCTCGTAGTTCGGGTCGGCGAGGAAGGCGTCGACCTCCTCCAGCGTCGGCGGCAGGCCCGTGAGGTCGAGGCTCACCCGGCGGATCAGGGCTTCCTTCGACGCCTCGGGCGCCGGCTTCAGCGCCCCCCAGCGCGCGCCGATGAAGGCGTCGATGGGCGCGACGTCCTTCCGCGGCGGCACCGGCCGGACGGGCTTGATATACGCCCAATGCTTCTTGGCCTCGACGACCGGCGCTCCCGTGTCGGGCCAGACGGCCCCTTCGTCGATCCATCGGCGGAGCACGGCGATCTTCTCGGGCGGCAGCGCGGAGGCCTTGGCCGGCATGCGCTCCTCGGGATCGGTCGAGGTCAGCAGCTTGATGAAGAGGCTTTCCGAGCTCTTGCCCGGCACGATCGCCGGCCCGGTGAGGCCGCCCTTCAGAGCGGGGCCGCGAGCGTCGAGCCGCAGCTGCGCCTTGGGCTTCGTCGCCCCGTGGCACTTCAGGCAGTGGGCCTTGAGGAGGGGCTCCACGTCGCGGACGAAGTCGACCTGCAGAGCCAGGAGCAGCGCGAGCATACTCTTAGTTACCCCTGGGAGGGTCCAAAGTGACGCTTACGTCGCAAGCCGACACGCCCTTGGCGCGCGCCAGGACCCGGCCGTCGGGGCCCAGGATGACGGAGCCGCCCTGGCCGGGCAGCGCGGGATCGCTCCGGGCCCAGTTGGCGTTCACGACCGTCACGTGGAAGCGACGGGCGAGGGCCCGCAATTGCGACACGCGCGTATCGGGGCTCTCCTGCACCCAGGCCGACGGAAAAAGGAAGAGGTCGCAGGGCTCCAGCGTCTCGATGAAGTGCAGGTCGTAGCAGATCGCGGCGGCGACGCGGAGGCCGCGCCATTCGACGACCGGCGTCCCCAGATTACCCGGCGTGGCCCAGGTCTCGGGGATCCAGGGATGCCGCTTGCGCCAGTGGCCGGCGCGACGGCCCGCGGCGTCGAAGAGCACGCACGCGTTGTAGAACGCCTGGCCGTCGCGCTCGATGAGCGGCGCGGCGATCGCCGTCCCGTGCCGCGCGGCGAGGGCGGCGACGGCCTGCATCGTCGGGCCGTCGAGCGGCTCGGCGAAGCGGCGGAGGTCGAAGTCCCCCTCCGGCGAGACGTAGCCGGTGAACGCGGCCTCGGGGAGGACGGCGAGGTCGACGTCTTTCAAGCGCTCCTCGAGCCGCGCGAGGGCGCCGGGGACGTCGCCCCACACGTGAGCCATCTGAAGGGCGCGGATCCGCACGGCCCGATTGTAGACTAGGACGCGTGAAGGTGTTCTTCGTCGGGCCCATCGTCGACTTCCTCCTGATCGGCGGGCTGTCGATCCTGGGCGCGATGGGCTGCCTGGCGCTCGATCGCGCGGAGCTGTCGTTCGACGCCGTGGCCCTCGTGGTGGCGCTGGGCTGGATCGTGAACTGGCCTCACTTCGCCGCGACGAGCTTCCGGCTTTACCGCTCGCGGGAGAGCATGCTCCAGTATCCGGCGACGTCCTTCGGCGTGCCGCTGCTGGTGCTGGCGGGCGTCGCGTGCGCCTTCGCGTGGCCGCGGACGGCGGGGATGTCCTTCGTGAAGCTCTTCATGCTCTGGTCGCCCTATCACTTCGCGGGGCAGACGCTGGGCCTGACGCTGCTCTACGCGCGGCGGGCGGGGCTGACGGTCGGGCGGCTGGACCGGGCGGCGTACGCCGGCTTCATCTTCGCGACCTATCTCTGGCTGGTGGTCTCGCAGGAGGCGGGGGTCGTGCCCGCCGATCCGCGGCTGCCGTCGCTGCGCCTGCCGGAGTGGATGTCGTGGGCCGCGCTGGCCGCCATGCACGTGCTGGGCCTGGCGGCGCTCGCGGCGTTCGCGCGCGCGTGCCTGACGGCGCGGCGCCTGTGGCCGCCGATCATCCTGCTGCCGGCCGTCGCGCAGTACGTCTGGTTCGTCGCGGGCTCGCGCCTGGAGAGCTTCAACCTCTTCGTCCCGTTCTTCCACTCGCTGCAGTACCTGCTGATCGCCTGGGCCGTCCAGCTCAAGGAGCGGCGCAACTCGACGCTGCCGTGGTACCTCATCAACGTGGCGGTCGGCGCGCTGCTGTTCTGGGTCCTGCCGCGGGCTGTGCATCTGCTGAGCGGCGTGCCCCTTCCCTTCACGGCGCTGATCCTCGGCGCGGCCGTCCAGATCCACCACTTCTTCGTCGACGGCGTGATCTGGAAGCTGCGGAATCCGCGGGTCGACGCGTTGGTGCGCGCGTGAGTCGACGTCCCTGGCTGCTGGCGCTGGTCCTGACGGCGTTTTTCGCGCTCTTTACGACGGGGCTGACGGGGCCGCGGTCGACGGCCCGCTCCTGCGCCCTGCTGTTCGGGGCGGTCGCGGTGTTCCGCCTCATGGCCGGCTTCGAGAAAGGACGCGCATGATCCACCTGCTGCTGGCTCTCCAGACCGGGTTCGTCTACGAGGACGTTTTTCTCGAGCACAAGACGGGCGCCGGCTTTCCGGAGCGGCCCGACCGCCTCCGCGCCATCGTGAAGCGGCTGGAGGACACGGGGCTGCGGGCGAAGATGGTGGCGGTGAAGCCGCTGGCCGATCCGGTCGACTGGATCGCCGAGCTGCATTCCCGCGAGTACATCGCGCGGGTGAAGAAGATCTGCGAGACGGCCGTCGAGGGCGAGACGGTCGTCGACACGGGCGACATGCCGGTCTCGAAGCGTTCGTACGACGCGGCGTTGACGGCCGTCGGGGGGCTCCTGGCGGCGGTCGACGGCGCGGTCGACGGCCGCTGGAAGAACGCGTATTGCGCGGTGCGGCCGCCCGGCCATCACGCGCTGCCGGCGAAGGCGATGGGCTTCTGTCTCTTCAACAACGTGGCGATCGCGGCGCGCTACGCCCAGAAGAAGCACGGACTGAAGAAGATCCTCATCGTCGACTGGGACGTCCACCACGGGAACTCCACGCAGGACCTCTTCGAGAAGGATCCGACGGTGATGATCTTCGACACCCACCTCTCGCCGTTTTATCCCGGCACGGGCAAGGCGAGCGACAAGGGCGTCGGGAACGTCTTCAACGTCGAGCTCAAGCAGGGCGACGGCGACGCGGAGGTGCTGAAGGCCTACGAGGAGAAGCTGGTGCCGGCGGCCGACGCCTTCAAGCCCGACCTGGTGCTGATCTCGTGCGGCTTCGACTCCCACAAGGGCGACCTGCTCGGCCGCCTGGCGATCACGAGCGAGGGCTTCGGCAAGATGACCCGGATCGTGAAGGCGATCGCCGAGCGCCACGCGAAAGGCCGCCTGATCTCGTCCCTCGAAGGCGGCTACCTGCTCGAGAACCTCGCCAGCGCCAGCGAAGCCCACGTCCGCGCGCTGATGGAATAGCGGCGTCAGGCCGACGTCACCCGCCTCTTGAAGCCGACGTGCACCACGAAGGTCAGGACCGAGCGCTCGCGGTCGACCCGGATGGGTTTCGGAGCCCCCGCGGCTCCGCAGAGCTCGCACTGGGGCAGGCTTACCCTCAACGTTTCTCCGGAGCGGCCCCGCCGTTCATCATCTCCCCCTTCCGCGAAGAAGGCTACCAGCGGGGAGATCAGGCCCATCAGCGCCCCAAACACGGCGACGAGCCAGGAGTCATTCCCCCCCGACCCTTCCCCAGGAATCCTGGATTTCACCTGGATGACGCGCTCCGTGGGGCTGTCGCAGTCGCAACAGTACGGCGGCAGCGGAAGCGCCTCGGACACCGCGAGCGCGGTACGGCTGGGATCCGTGCCGGCCAAGTCCTTAATGTTCTTCCGGCAGGACGGACATTCACCGGAAGCGCTGGGAAAGACGCCCGTATAGCAGTGCGGGCATTCCTCGAGCATGCGTCACCCTTCAGGAAGGTGGCGTCACTTCTTGCGCGCTTCCATCAGCAAAGCCTCCGCTTCCCGGGTCGCGACGTGCTTCGGGTGGGACTTGATGATGTCTTCGAGCGTCGACACGGCCTTCGCTCGGTCGCCCTTTTTCAAGAGCTCCCTCGCGATGAAGATGTTCGCCTGGATGAACTGACGGTCGAGCTCGTCATCGGTCAGCGCCGGTTCCTGGAGTGGCGTCACCGGAATGGCTCCCGCCTGAGGGGAGCGCCGACGGACGCTCTTGATAACTTCGCGCCAGGCGTGACACGCGCGTGGAGCGTGCTTGGAGTCGACCCCCGCCGCGGCGTCCCTGATTCGCAGGAGCGCCGGCAGCGAGGAGGCGTCCGCGCTGGCCGCGATCGCGGCGGTTTTGTCCGTCTTCAGCCCCTCTGCCTTCAAAGCTTCGCCGATGGCATCGCGCAGCTCTTCCGGCGAAAGCGTGGCCGCGGGGGCGGCTTCGCCCGACTTCCGCAGGTGATTCACGGCGAGCTCCAGCTCACCCCGAACGCCATCATCCCGCTCGCCTTCCAGCGCCTTTCCTAGCGCGGGCAGAGCGGCGGGGTCGCCAAACTCGTATAGCGCGTAGGCCGCGCAGAAGCGGGCCATGGGTTCCTTGCTATTCAGCAGGCCCTGGATCGGACCCGCGAGATCCTTGGCGCCCAGCTCGCCGAGCGCATAAGCCGCGGCCCCCGCGCTGAGATCATCGCGGCGGAGGAGGTCGGCCAGCAATGAACGCGCGCCGTCGTCGAAGAACGCCCCCAATGCCAGCGCGGCATTGGACCGGACATGGTCTTCCGGGTCCGAGAGGAACGGATACAGGTAGGGAATGCAGTCGCGACCGTAGGTCGAAAGGACGAAGAAGATCGCGTCCTGCTGGCTGATGGTCCACATGTGCAGGCCGGTGAAGCGATTCACCTGGGCCTTTCGGACCCTCAAGACGGCGAAGACGGCCCGAAGCTTCCCGGGGTCCTTTAACCGCGCGGTCGCCCGCGCCGCGCCGTAGACAAACTCGAAGACGGGATCGACCTCCTTCACTCGCGCCAAAGCCCACGTCAGAAAGGCCTCTCCCCGATCTTCGTCGAGGCTGACGAGGTATCCTCCGATCGTCAAGCGGGCATGATCGTCGCTCGCGCCGCGCAGGAGACGGGCTCCCACTCCGCACGCGACTTCACGAGCCGCTTCAAGCGTTCGCCTCGCGGCATCGATTCGGCCCCGCTCAACACCGGCCCCCGGCTTCGCCGCCAGCAGATCGGCCCATGCGGCCTCCACGTCCGGCGAAGTCTTCGTCCCCCAGACATCCCAGGACGGTTCCGATATCTCTGGCAGCGACTTGCCTTGAGAAGCGGCCGCGGACAACCCCAGAAAGAGGCTTAGAAGGGCCGTTCTCATCGTCCGATCCTCAGGCAAACCCGGAGGAATTGTACCTTGCGCACTTCGAGCGTCGGCGTCGAATGGACGTGAAGAAGGCGGCGGCGTTCCTGTCGATCGCGGCCCTGGGCGCGGTCGCCTACCTGGGCGCCTCGCACGACACGTCGGTCCTGGCCAAGGCGTCCGGAAATCTGGAGATCACGCGGGACGTCGACTACGGCCCGGCGACGCTCGACCTCGCGCGCCCGAAGGACGTCGCGCGGCCGCGCCCCGCCCTCCTGATGATCCATCCGGGCGGCTGGGTCCAGGGCGACAAGTCGGCCTATCACGCCTTGATGCTTCAGTACGCGGAGCTCGGCTACGTGACCGCGAGCGTCAACTTCCGGCCCGAGCCCTTCCCGGCGCCGGTCGACGACTGCCGCCGGGCGCTCCGGTGGCTGCGCGAGAACGCGACGTCCCACGGCATCGATCCGGCGCGGATCGGCGTCCTGGGCTGGTCCTCGGGAGCGCACCTGGCCGCGCTGCTCGCGCTCTCGGACGGCGGCGTTCAGGCCGTCGTGGGCTTCGCGGGCGTCTACGACTTCCTGATCGAGACGAGCGGGGCCTTCCCGAACGACGAGAACGACCCGGTGGTGTCCCGCTTCCTCGGAGGGCCGCCGCGTTCCAACCCCGACACGGCGCGGAAGGCGTCGCCGCTCCACCATCTCGACGCGCAGGATCCGCCGCTGCTCCTGTTCCACGGGGAGCTGGACCGGAGGATCGACGTCGAACAAGCGCGGCGCTTCGCGGCGGCCCTCAAGGCCCTCGGCCGCGACGACGAGGTGATCCTCCTGCCGGGGGTGGATCATGGACGCGACGTCCTCCCCGTCGACGCGGAGAGCCGCGAACGGGTCCGCCGCTTCCTGGCCCGGCATCTGCGACCCGAGAAGTAGAGCGCCCTCCCGCGTCACGGAAACCGACCCTCCCGCCTCAGCCTCATACGGCGTTGGAGGATCCCGTATGGGAGGGTGCTTGGCGATCCCGGCGTCCCCTCTCGAGCTGTTGTGCGAGCTGGAACGGGGCCCCCGCGGCGTCCTCTACCGCGCCCGCGACGGGCGGTTCGGCCGGCAGGTCTCGCTCCGCGTCTCGCCCCCGTCCTGGCCGCAACCCGCGACGCTGCTGGCCGCCACGCGCGCCAGCGTGCTGGACCATCCCCACATCGCCCCGATGCTCGAGGCGGGATGGCACGACGACGCGGCCTACGTCATCTTCGGCGAGGATCTGGGCGCGCGCGTCAACCCGGTCGCGCTCTCTCCCCGCGAAGCCGTCGGGATCGCGCGGGACGTGGCGACGGCCGTCGCGTACGCCGCCGCTCGGGGCCTGGATCACCCGGGGCTGGTGCCCGACCTCCTCCGCTTCACGCCCACGGGCCGCGTGGTCGTAACGGGGTACGAAATGCCGTTCGCGCCCGACGGCCCCGAGCTCTACCGGGCGCCCGAAGTCCGAAACGGCGCGGCCGTCGATGCCGCCGCCAACGTGTACTCGCTGGGAGCTATCCTGTACGTGCTCGCGCAAGGATGCCGGCTCGACGCGCGCGTGCCGGAAGCTCTGGAGACGCTGATCCGGGAGGCGATGGATGTCGACCCCCGACGCCGGCCGACCGCGGCGGAGCTCGCGGAGAAGCTCGCACGCCGGCTGGAACCTCAGGCGACGCCGAAGCCCGTCCGTCGCGCGTGGAAAGACGCGCTCGTCGCCACCGGGCTGCTCGCGCTGCTGTCTCTCGGACTCGCGCGGCCGATGGAGGAGAAGCCTCCGCCCCAGCCGGAAGCGTCCGCGACGGCGTGCGTCGAGCCCGAGCCGGAAGTCGAAGCGTCCGAGCCGGAGGCCGTCGAAGCTCCCCCGGCGCCGGCCCGCGTGGGAACGGTGAAGCACGTGCACCCCGAATACGGCGTCTTCGTCGAGTTGGAGGCCGACACCGCGGTCGACGTGGGCGACACCCTGGAGGCTGTCAGGGACGGGGAGGTCGTGAACGTGCTGACGGTGCGGCAGCTGTCCCGGCCCGAGAAGCTCTACCCTCACGGGGCCGCGGTCTGTGACGTAGCGGACGTCGAGGCGGGGCAGGTCGTCCGACGTCGCGCCCTGGATCGCTAGGCGTAGCACCACCATTCGCGGTGGATGAACGCGAGGGCCGACAGCAGGCGCGCGTCCGCGGCGCCCGACTGGAAGAACAGATTCCACTGCAGTTTCGGCGGTCCCACCAGGATCCAGACCTTTTCGCCCGCGCTTGAGACGCCCCCGAAATAGACCGTGAACAGCGGCAGGTGGATCGTCCACGACGGTCCGGAGGGGAAGTCGACGGTGTACCTGTTCCGGAGCAGGCCGCGGCGCCGGATCGTCCCCACGCTCACGCCGTTCTCGATCATCTCGAAGCGGAGAGGAAAGCGGCCGGCTCTCCGCACGCGGAGCGCTTCCCGTCCGTCGACATCCGACACGACCCACACCGGTCGGGCCAGCAAGTTGAGGGGGGAATAGGAGGATCGCCTGGGTTGGATGTCATATCGCCAGCGAACGACGCCCTGGGCGTCGCGGATCACCCCCGGAGAATGCGCTTCCCGTCCGATGAGGAACGAGTACGGAACCCCTCGTTCCAGGTCGACGGCCTCCGGCCCGGCCCGCCAATCCTGAAGCATGCTCATCTCACGACCGCCTACTTTGGTTTCGCGCGCCGCTGCCAGAATAGCCACTGTCCCCAGGCACCCGAATCGAAGCCGAAGGACTGTCCCGTCACCTCTTGCAGCACGGCCAATCGCCCCGGACGCCAGTACCAGGAAAGCTTCTTAAGGGTCTGATCCAGATAGGCGTCTCGATGGATCTTCGCCGACATCCGCCAGGCATCCGGCCCCCACAGCGGCGAATCCACCTCGGCGAGAAGCTGGGCGATCCGACGACGCTCCGGCTCTTCCGCCGTTTCGTAGGCCCCCTTCTTCGCTTGAAGATAGGCGACCGCGGATGTCAGCGGTCCGGAGGGCGGGGACGTCGACGTCCACCGCGACCGCAGCAGCGCGAGCACCGCCGCGTCGCACCCGGACGCCAGGGCCGCCAGGCGATCGAAAGCGGCCTGATCGCCGACCGGGCGGTAAAGGAGTTCCCTGTGCTTGAAGAGGCCATCCAGGGGCGAAGGATCGGCTGGATACTTCTCCTCCAGCTCCCGGCTTGCCCGGCGCCAGGCCGGGAACTCCGGATCCCCGAGGCCTTCCGCGATACCGTGGAAGCGCGCCCGCTGGAAGCGGTACCAGAGGGGAAGCCAGGTGCTGGGAAGGGTCCAGAAGTAGTGGTTCCTGACCGGCCAGGTGCTTTCCACAATCCAGGGATCGTCCTGATAGAAGACATTGCCGCAGGACACGATCCTGGATTTCGGCCTGAAAGGATCCGCCCGGCTCTTCCAGGCCTCCGCGTCCGGAGCGCCGCGTTCCAGGGCGAGCTCGCACAAGCCTCGCGCCGCGCGCCATTTCATGTCCCGCTCGCGGGATTCCTCCCCCAGTTTGTAGAGCGACGCGAGCGCGGCCTTCGCGCCCTCGAGGTCGCCCGACATCCAAAGACGTCCGACTTCTTCCTCCACCAGCGCCAGAGGCCTCGACACGAAGTGAAACACGCCGTCGACGGCCTCATGGCGGAGGATCAGGCTGTCGGCCGCGTATCCGTCGCCGAAAAATCGCCTGATGAAGCGACGATGGAGGTCGATCGCCTCTCCCCGGAAATAGCCCATGGCGGGACACGCGAGAGCCTTGCGCAGCGCCACGAGGGCGTCGTCGAGGCGGCCGTCCTCGAGCCGCAATCCCGCGATCACCATCCAGAGGGCGGCCCGCTCTCCGGCGATTTCCGGAAGTCGGATCAGAGCGGCGTCTCTCTCGGGCTTCTGGACGTACCCTCGCCCCTCAAGGTCCGTCAGCAGATAGAGGGCGCGCGGATCCAGCGCGATCGCCTTGCCCAGGATCTCCACGTTCGGCGCATGAAAGTGGCGTTCCTGGCCGGCGACATGCGTGCACGTCGCCAGCGCGTACCAGGCCTCCGCGTCAGCGGGATGGAGCCGCAGGTGCTCCTCCAGCGCCCGCCGATAGTTCAGGTCCAGCCGGGCGTGGTTCCACGCGTTGATGCCGCCGCAGCTGAGCAGGGGGGCCAGGATGGCGGCGAGCCAGAGGAGCTTGCGCCTGCGCGACTTCCGAGGCGGGGTCTCCACCATCGTTTTAAGCTTATCACCCATCTCCGCGTGACGCGGGACGCCAAGAGGTCGACGCGCGACCGCCGTTGACGAAACAGGCCTCCATCGGGTTCTTATCCTTATGCCTCCACCCGCGCTTTTCGGGAACATGGCCGTCACCGAGCACGAATTCAAAGTGCCGCTCGACCACGACGACCCCCAGGCCGGCGCCATCACCGTGTTCGCGCGGGAGGTCGTCGCCGCCGAGAAGATGACCCAGCCGCTGCCCTGGCTCGTCTTCCTGCAGGGCGGGCCCGGCTTCGGCGGGCCCAAGCCCATGACGCGCGCGGGCTGGATCAAGCGCGCCCTCGAGGAGTTCCGGGTGCTGCTGCTCGACGACCGCGGCACCGGCCGCAGCGCCCAGCTCGGCGCGCAGTCCCTGGCGCGGCTCAAGACGTCGAAGGACCGCGCCGACTATCTCAAGCTCTTCCGCGCCGACGCGATCGTGCGCGACGCCGAATGGATCCGCAAGCGGCTGCTCGGCGACGAGCCCTGGACCGTCCTGGGCCAGAGCTACGGCGGCTTCTGCGCGGTCCATTACCTCTCGGCCGCGCCCGGCGGGCTCCGCGCCGCCCTCATCGCCGGCGGCCTGCCTTCGCTCCACCGGCCGGCCGACGACGTCTACCGCGCCACCTATCCGCTCGTCGCGGCGCGCCACCGCCGCTGGTTCGAGCGCTACCCGGACGACGCCGACCGCGTCCGCCGGATCGTCGAGACGCTGGAGAAGACGGACGTCCGCCTGCCCGGCGGCGACCGCCTGACGTCCCGGCGCTTCCGCGGCATCGGCCTCGCCCTCGGCATGAGCGACGGCTTCGAGACGCTGCACTACCTGATCGAGGAGGCGTGGGTCGACGGCCGCCAGGGCCGCGAGCTCGGCTACCCGTTTTTGCGGGCCGTCGAGAACGCCCTGCCCTACGGCACCAACCCGATCTTCGCGATCCTGCACGAGCCCTGCTACGCGCAGGGGGTGTCGACCCGCTGGTCCGCCCAGCGCCTGATGAAGGAGTTCCCCGCGTTCGACGACCCCGCGATGCTGACCGGCGAGATGATCTTCCCCTGGATGTTCGAGGAGTACGGGCCGCTCAAGCCGCTGCGCGAGGAGGCGGAGCTCCTCGCCGCGTACGACGGCTGGCCGAAGCTCTACGACGCGGAGAAGCTCGCGAAGAACAAGGTCCCCGCGGCGGCCGCGCTCTACCTCGAGGACATGTACGTGCCGCGCCACATGTCGGAGGAGACCGCCGCCGCCATCGCCGGCCTGCGCGTCTGGGCGACCAACGAGTTCGACCACAACGGCATCCGCGCCGAAGGCGAGAAGGTCCTGTCCCGCCTGTTGGATCTGTCGCGCAACCGCGTTTGACGATTCACCACAAAGGGCACAAAGGACACGAAGCGGTTTCTCCGAGGATCGCGGGGGGGGGGGGCTCCCGCGCCCCCCACTAAAAGCGGCTTCGTGCTCTTTGTGCCTTTGTGGTGAACGCGTTCAGGGCTTGAGCAGAAGAGCCTCGAGCTCCTTTTCGATCTCGCGGTCGGGGGCCTTCTTCAGCAGGTAGGCCTGCTCGCCGCCCTCGCGCCATTCGAAGGTCATGTCCGGCTTCAGGTCCATGCGCCCCTTCGTCTCCGCGCCCCAGCGCTCGCCGAGGCCGCGCACCGCGACGAGCGCCGCGACGAGGTCGGCCACGTGGCGGTCCTTGGGCTCGCCGCCGAAGTAAAGCGCGTAGGCGTGCCGGACCGGATGCTTCTCCGGCAGCTCCTTGAAGCGGGCCCCCACCTTCACGCCGCTCGGCACCGAGCAGACCTCCCGCCCCGCGAAGAGGATCGGCCCCGGCCAGTCCCGGATCGCCGCCAGCGCCCCCTCCTTCTCCGTCGTGAAGTTCACGTTGCCCAGCTTCAGGTCGTCCTTCGCCGGCTTGCCGATGAAGTTCCCGCCCATGCAGACCCAGAGCTTCACCTTCTTCTTCACGAGCTCCGGGTCGCGCCCCACCAGCGCCGCCAGGTTCGTCAAGTAGCCGACCGTCACGATCGTCACGCTCCCGTCCGGCTGGCGGCCCAGGAGGTCGAGATACAGCCCCGCCGCGTCCGCGACCTCCTTCAGGTCGTGGGGAAAGGTCTCGGCGACACCCTGGGCGTACTTCGACTTGCGTCCGACGCCCTTCGCCGGCGCGCCGATGGGGACGTCGGGCCGCTTGTAGAACGTGTTGACCGCGTCCATGCACTTCGGGGTCCACGGATTCGTCGACGACGAGATCGTAGCGAGGATCTCCGCCTCGCCGCGGTCGGCGAGCGCGTGGAGGACGCCCAGCGCGGCGACGTCGTCGCAGTCGCTGTCCATGTCGGCGTCGAAGATCACCTTGGCCTGCGGGAGCCCTTCGACGGGGCTCAGGGCGAGCAGGGCGAGCGCGATCAGCATCCCCAGAGCATACCTGATTTTTTTGCTTGACCGCATCCCCGCAATTGTCAGACAATTCAGCGCGCATGATCCAGGGCAACCGCGTCGTCGACGGCATCCAGGAGATGATCCAGCGGGAGAGCATTCCGCCGGGCGGACGGCTCCCGACGGAGCACGCGCTGGCCCGCCGCTTCCGGGTGAGCCGCCCGCTCGTCCGCGAGGCGATCCAGGCCCTCCGCGCCCTGGGGGTCGTCGAGTCGAAGCCGCGCGTGGGCCTGCGCGTCCTGCCGTTCCGGCCGGAGGCGCAGTTCGACGCCCTGATCCCACGCATCCGCACCGAAGAGGAGCGCGCCGAGCTCTACGAGCTGCGCTGCCTCCTCGAGCCCGCCGTCCTGCGCCTGGCCGCGCGGCGCGCCCGCCCGGAGGACCTCGAGGCCCTGGAGTGCCCGCTGCGCGCGCCCTTCCCCCGCGGCCGCGCCGCCGTCATCCGCGAGGGCCTCGACCGCGACATCGCCTTCCACGAGGGCCTCTGGCGCCTCGCCGGCAACCGCTTCGTCCTCGGCCTCAAGGGCCTCCTCGTCCGCTACTTCGCCGCGCTGGAGCGCGCCCCCCTCGCCGAGGCCGCCATGCGCCGCGCCAACGCCCAGCACCTCGCCGTCGTCCGGGCGCTGAAGGCGGGCGACGTCCTCCGCGCCGAGCGCGCCCTCGTCCACAACCTCGGCGTCTTCCGGCCGGACAGGAGGACGTCGTGAAAAAACGCGGCTATCTCCCCGCCCTGACCCCCGCCGCCCGGGAGGCCGTTCCGCCGGTGACGGGCGACATCCGCGGCCTGCTCGCCGACCTCCAGGTTCTCTTCCCCGCCGAACGTCGCGTGACGACCCAGGACGACCTCTTCTCCTACGAGTGCGACGCCCAGACGCTCGACCGCGCGCTGCCGCTGGCCGTCGTCTTCCCCGAGACGACGGAGGAGGTCGCCGCCGTCGTCCGCGCCTGCGTGAAGCGCGACGTCCCCTTCCTCGCGCGCGGCGCGGGCACGGGGCTGTCGGGCGGCGCGGTGGCCATCGGCAGCCTGGTGATCTCCACGTCGCGGATGAATCACATCCTGGAGATCGACGCCCTGAACCGCCAGGCCTGGGTGCAGCCGGGCGTGGTGAACATGCACCTGACGAAGGCGGTGGCGGGGCACGGGCTGCATTACGCGCCGGACCCGTCGAGCCAGTACTCCTGCACGATCGGCGGCAACGTCGCGGAGAACTCCGGGGGCCCGCACACGCTCAAGTACGGGGTGACGACGAACCACATCCTCGCACTGGAGGTCGTCCTGCCCGACGGCACGATCGTGAACATGGGCGGGCCGGCGGCCGACGCCCCGGGCTACGACCTGACGGGGCTCTTCGTGGGCTCGGAGGGGACGTTCGGGATCGCCACGAAAGTGCTGGTGCGGCTGACGCCGAACCCCGAGGGCGTGAAGACGGCGCTGGCGCTCTTCAACACCATCACCGACGCCTGCCGGGCGGTGACGGAGATCCTCGCGCGGGGCATCCTGCCGGCGGCGATCGAGATGATCGACCAGAAGACGCTGCGGGCGGTGGAGCAGTACATCCACGCGGGCCTGCCGCAGGACGCGGCGGCGCTGCTGCTGATCGAGGCGGACGGGCTGATCGACGACCTCCAGCAGCAGGCGGACCGGATCATGGAGGCGTGCAAGGCGACGAAGGCGCGCGAGGTCCGGCTCGCGAAGGACGACGCGGAGCGCGCGAAGCTCTGGAAGGGCCGCAAGCAGGCCTTCGGCGCGCTGGGGCGGATCGCGCCGAACTACTACACGCACGACGGCGTGATCCCGCGGACGAAGCTGCCGGAGGTGCTCGACGAGATCGGACGCATCTCCGAGCGCAACAAGGTCATCATCGCGAACGTGTTTCACGCCGGGGACGGCAACCTCCATCCGGTCGTGCTCTACGACGAGCGCGAGGAGGGCGTGATCGACCGCGTGCGCAAGGCGAGCGACGAGATCCTCGGCCTGGTCGCGAAGGTCGGCGGCGGCCTCTCAGGCGAGCACGGCATCGGCCTCGAAAAGCTCTCGTACATGAAGGACTTCTTCGGCGAGGCGGACCTCCGGGAGATGATCCGGATCCGCGACGTCTTCAACCCGAAGGGCCTCTGCAACCCGGGCAAGGCGATCCCGGCGGCGGGCGCCTGCGGCCCGGCCGCGGGCAAGAACAAACTTCCGGTGGGGCATTGAACCAGGTCAAGGTCCAGGTCAAGGTCAAGGAACATACCCCCCCTTCCCCCCCGGGGGGGGCGGGGGGATCCCTCCGTGACCTTGACCTTGACCCTGCCCTTGTCCTGGGGGGGGGACGCTGATGGCGAAGAACTGGATGGAGGATCCGGCGGCGGTCCCGGCCGCGGCGGCGGGGACGCGGACGCCGAAAACCGTCGAGGAGCTCGCGGCGATCGTCCGCGAAGGCAAGCCGATCCACGCGACCGGGAGCGGCACGAAGGTCCATCACGGCCCGGCGGCGGCGGGCGTCGAGACCGTCAGCCTCCGCGCCTTGAAGGCGATCCCGTTCTACGAGCCCGGCGACCTCGTGGTCTGCGCGCAGGCGGGCGTCCGCCTCGCCGACCTCCAGGCGGAGCTCGCCAAGAAGAACCAGTGGCTCCCCCTGGATCCGCCCTACCCCGAGGCGACCCTGGGCGGCATCCTCGCCACCAACAGCGCGGGCCCGCGCCGCCTCGCCTACGGGACGATGCGCGACCACGTCATCGGCATGAGCGTCCTCGGCGCCGACGGCACGGTCACGCGCTCGGGCGGCCGGGTCGTGAAGAACGTCACCGGCTACGACCTCCACAAGATGCACATCGGCGCCTTCGGCACGCTCGGGATCATCGTCGAGGCCAACTTCAAGGTCCGTCCGCGCCCGGAGGTCTCCGCCGCCGTCGTGTTCACCTGCGAGACCGTCCATGAAGCGCACACGCTGCTGCTGAAAGTCGCCGCCTCCCCGCTGCGGCCCGTCGCGCTCGAGGCGCTCGACGGCCGCCTGAAGCACATCGTCGACGGCAAGGCGCTCGCGATCGTCGGCGTGGAGGGGAGCCGGCCGGTGATCGACCGCCATCTCCGCGACCTCGAGAAGATCGGCGGCAAGCACGGCGTGCTGGATGGCGCGCGCGCGGAGCCGCTCTGGACCGCCCTCCGGAAGCTGCCGTCGGCCCTCAAGGACTTCGTGCGCGTGCGCGTCGCGGCCAAGCCGCACGACCTCCCCAGGCTCCTGCCCCAGGCGCCCCTCTGGATCCAGGCGGGCGTCGGGATCGCCCGCGTCGACCTGACGCCGGCGGCGGACGTCGTGAAGAAGATCCAGCAGTGGAACGAGAGGGTGGCGGCCCACGGGGGCTACGCGGTCGTCGAGTCGGCCCCGCTCGACCTGAAGGACCGGGAGAAGCTGCCGTGGGGCGGCCCGCCCAGCGAGCTCATGCGGTCGATCAAGGCCGCCCGCGACCCGGACAATCTCCTCAATCGCGGAAGGATGGTGCTGTAATGGAGCCGATCAAGGTCGACGCGCCGACGTTCGAGCAGCTCTCGTCGTGCGTCCACTGCGGGCTCTGCCTGGAGGCCTGCCCCACCTACAAGGAGCTGCGCGTCGAGATGGATTCGCCGCGCGGGCGCATCTATCTCATGAAGGGCCTGATCCAGGAGAAGATCGAGCCGACCCCCACCGTGCTCCACCACCTCGACCAGTGCCTCGACTGCCGCGCCTGCGAGACGGCCTGCCCGAGCGGCGTGCCCTACGCGAACATCCTCGAACGCACGCGCACGCTGCTGGAACCCGAGCGGAAGCGGCCCTTCTTCGGGCGGATCGTGCGCTGGTTCGGCCTCAAGAAGCTCCTTCCTTCGCGACGCGTGCAGTGGTGGGTCCTCAAGGCCCTCTGGATCCAGAAGATCCTCGGCTTCACCGCCCTCGGCCGCTGGCTGGGCCGCAAGAAGCTCCTTCCCGGCCGGCTCTCAGCGGCCGCCGTCCAGGCTCCCGCCGTGCCCTTCCGCTCGTTCCGCGAGTCCATCGGCCGCTACCTCGACAAGGCCCGCGGCGTCTACGTCTTCCCCGCCAAGGGCGAGGCGAAGCGGCGCGTCGCCCTCTTCACCGGCTGCCTGGCGGATCACCTGCTTCCCGACGTCCATCGCGCCACCGTCCGCGTGCTGAGCGAGAACGGCTGCGAGGTGGAGGTCCTGCCCGGCGAGCGCTGCTGCGGCGCGCTGCACATCCACAACGGCGCGCGCGACCAGGCGCGGCCGCTGGCGGCGGCGAACATCGCGGTCTTCAACGAGGGGCGCTACGACGCGGTGGTGTCGAACGCGCCGGGCTGCTCGGCCGAGCTGAAGCATTACGACGACCTCCTCAACAAGGACCGGGCGGCGACGGCCTTCGGGAAGAAGGTGCGGGACATCGCGGAGTTCCTCGACGAGATCGGCCTCGTGGCGCCCGGCGGGAGGGTGTCGGGCAAGGTGGCCTACGACGAGCCCTGCCACCTGCTGCACGCGCAGAAGATCAGCCAGCCGGTCAAGACGCTGCTGAAGGCGATCCCCGGCCTCGAGCTGGTGCCGCTCGAGGACGCCGACGCCTGCTGCGGCAGCGCGGGCGTGTACTCGCTGACGAATCCGGACCTGTCCAAGCAGGTCCTGGCCAGGAAGATCGACGCGATCAAGAAGAGCGGGGCGACGATCCTGGCCACCGGCAACCCCGGCTGCATCCTCCAGATCCGCACCGGGCTCCAGGAAGCCAGCCTGAACATCAAGGTCGTCCACCCGATCGAACTGCTGGCCGAGTCGTACGCCAAGGGATAGGACAAGGTCAGGGTCAAGGTCAAGGAGTCATCCCCCCCACGCCCCCCCGGGGGGGAGGGGGGTGGCGTCCTTGACCTTGTCCTTGACCTTGACCTCGTGAGGAGAATGGTATGAGCGACGTGCCCGCCGTCTTCAACCCGCCCGAGCGCCTGCTGCTCGGACCCGGGCCCAGCCCCGTCGACCCGCGCATCCTCCAGGCCTTCACCCGGCCGACCCTCGGCCACCTGGACCCCAAGTTCCTCGAGCTCATGGACCAGGTCCGCGGCATGCTCCGGCTGGCCTTCAAGACCCAGAACGAAATCACCTTCCCCGTCTCCGGCACCGGCACCGCCGGCATGGAGTGCTGCCTCGCCAACCTCATCGAGCCCGGCGACGACGTCGTCGTCCTCGAGCAGGGCTACTTCGGACGTCGCATGGCCGACATCGCCGGCCGCGTCGGCGGCAAGGTGACCAAGCTCGACGCCAAATGGGGCGAAGGCTTCACCCCCGAGCAGCTCGAGAAGGCCCTCGACGGCAAGAAGCCCAAGGTCGTCGCCTTCGTCCACGCCGAGACCTCCACCGGGTTCCGGCAGGACGTCCCGGACCTGGCGGCCGTCGCCAAAAACGCCGGCGCCCTCACCGTGCTCGACTGCGTCACCTCGCTCGGCGGCATCCCGCTGGAGATCGACGGCTGGGGCATCGACGCCGCCTACTCCGGCACCCAGAAGTGCCTCGGCGGCCCTCCCGGCCTCGCGCCCGTCACGTTCTCGCCGCGGGCGATCGACGCGATCAACAAGCGCCGGGTGAAGTGCGTCAGCTGGTACCTCGACGTCTCGCTCGTCACCCAGTACTGGGGCGGCGCGCGCGCGTACCACCACACCGCGCCGATCAACAACGTCTACGCCATCCACGAGTCGCTGCGCCTCCTCCTCGAGGAGGGCCTCGAGGCCCGCTGGAAGCGGCACGCCGACGCCCACCAGCGCTTCGCCAAGGGCGCCGGCGACCTGGGGCTCCAGTTCGTCGTCGCCGAGAAGAACCGCCTGCCCCAGCTCAACGCGATCCGCATCCCCGAGGGCTTCGACGACAAGGCCGGCCGCAAGAAGCTGCTCGACGAGCACGGCATCGAGGTCGGCGGCGGCCTCGGCGACTTCGCCGGAAAAGTCTGGCGCGTCGGCCTCATGGGCCACGGCGCCCGCCCGGAGATCGTCGACCGCGCCCTCGCCGCCTTCAAGAAGGTGCTCGGCAAATGAACCGGCGGGAGTTTCTCGTCTCGGCTTCCGCCACATCCGCCGCGCTCGCCCTCCGCTTCCAGTCGAAGGCGAAGGTCGTCGACACCCATCTCCACTGCTTCGCCGGCCTGGACGACGCGCGCTTTCCATATCACGCGAACGGCCCGTACAAGCCCGCCGCGGCGGCGACGCCGGAGCACCTGCTGAAGTGCATGGACGGGGCGGGCGTCGACCACGCGATCGTCGTGCATCCGGAGCCGTACCAGGACGACCACCGCTATCTCGAGCACTGCCTGGAGGTCGGCAAAGGACGTCTGAAGGGCACGGCGCTCTTTTTCGCCGGCCGCCACGACGGCCTCAAGGAACTCGCCAAGCGGGTCCCGCTGGTCGCGGCGCGGATCCACGCGTACGCGCCCGAGCGACTTCCTCCGTTTCGCGAGCTGGGGCCGCTGTGGAAGTCGGCGCTCGACCTCGGCCTCGCCGTGCAGCTCCACTTCGAGCCGCGCTACGCCGGATCGTTCGAGCCCTATCTCGACGAATTCAAGAGCGGGACGGTGATCGTCGACCACCTGGGACGTCCGCTGCAGGGAACGCCGGAGGAGCACGAGCGGGTGATCCGCTGGAGCGAGCGGCCGAACGTGGTGATCAAGCTGTCGGCGTACGCGCCGTCGACGCAATACCCGCACCGGGACGTCGCCCCGATCGTGAAGCGCCTGGCCGACGCGTACGGCGCCGACCGGATGATTTTCGGCGGCGGCTTCGGCCCCGACGCGACGCCCGAGAGCTACCGGGCGGAGCGCGAGAAGGCCCGGAAGCTGATCGCCCATTTCTCGGAGGCCGACCAGGCGAAGGTCCTGGGCGGCACGGCCGCGCGGCTCTTCCGCTTCGCCTGAGGTTAGAGCTCCGACACGTTCATCCCCCGGCCGGTCTCCAGCCACGTCTTCAGGCTGGAGAAGAACACCGGCCAGCCCGCCGCGATGCCCTTCCGGCGAGGCGCCTCGATCCCGTAATGCGAGAGCGTCAGCTTCACCGCCGCGCCCGCCCGCTCGATCTCGAAGACGACGCGCGACGAACGCTTCAGGAAACCCAGGATCTGAAAGGTGTAGGAGAGCGTGCGGGGCGGATCGGAGGCGAGAACCTTCCCGACCCAGTCCGGCTTGCCCTCGGCCGTGAAGGTTTCCACCGGCGCGCCCTTCTTCCACGTCGAGCGGATCCGGGCATGCCAGTACTTCGCCATGAACGCGCCGCGCGTCAACGCGTTCCACAGCTTCCGGGGCGTCGTCCGGATATAGATGACGTACACGAAATGCGGAGCCGTCATGGCTTCTCTCCTTCGAGCCGCTGCTTGAGATCGTCCAGGGCCCCCAAGAGGCCGCGTTCGTACTTGGCGATCCAGCGTCGCTGAATCTCACGGATCGGAACCGGATTCAGGTAGTGCAACTTCTCCCGGCCCCGCCGGACCGCGGCCACGAGATTGGACCGTTCCAGGATCGCGAGATGCTTGGAAACGGCCTGCCGCGACATCCTCACGCCCGCGCACAAGGCGCCGAGGGTCTGGCCGCCTTTCAGGAACAGCCGGTCCAGCAGGTCGCGGCGGGTGGCGTCCGCCAGCGCGCTGAAGACGGCGTCGCCGCCGCGGCGCTTCATCGCGGCATATTATGCAACTAATTGGTTGCATGTCAACGAATCCTCTTCGCGTAGACCGCGACTTTCGCGCCGGGGCCGCGGTTGGATAGACAGAGGAAAGGTGCGACCATGCGCGGAACGCTGACGCTCGGCCTGTGGGTCCTGCTGGCCGTTCCCGCGCCCTCCGGCTGGGCGCTCCGGCCCCAGGACGCCCCGGACAAGCCGGCGCCCGTCGACATGGCCCGCGCCCGCGAGCTGCTGCGGAAGCAGCGGAGCGGCGAGGCGCTCAGCCCCGAGGAGGCCGCCTACCTGAAGCGGGCGATGGAGGAGCGTCGCGGCGCGGCGCCTCCCCCCGCCGCCGCTCCCCGCGCGACCACGGGATTCAAGCCCCTCGACGAGATGGGCGCGGACGACCGCTACAAGGGCGAGGACGGCGGACTCTACGGAGGCGGGAAGAACGTTCCGCCCGACGCCCTCCGCGCCGCGGCCGAAGCGGAGCTCGCCAAGACCGTTCCGCTCGACGCCGCGGGCAAGCCGGCCGCCGACGGCCGCGTCGTGCTGCTCTCGATCAGCATGTCCAACGCGACCCAGGAGTTCTCGCGCTTCAAGCGGATCGCGGACGCCGACCCGGCGAAATCCGGCGCGCTGACGATCGTCGACGGCGCCCAGGGCGGCCAGGCGATGGCCGAATGGGCGCCGCCGGACGCCCCCGCCTGGGCCGAAGCCGAACGACGCCTCAAAGCCGCCGGAGTGTCGACGTCGCAGGTGCAGCTCGCCTGGATCAAGCTGGCCAACAAGGGTCCGAGCGGGGACCTCGCGGCGCACGTCGGAAAACTGAAGAAGGACACGCAGGCGGTGATCCGCAACGCGAAGGCGCGCTTTCCGAACCTGCGGATCGCGTACCTGTCGAGCCGCATCTACGGCGGCTACGCGCACGGCAACCTGAATCCGGAGCCCTATGCCTACGAGTCGGCCTTCGCGGTCCGCGGGCTCGTCCAGGAACAGAAGGAGGCGCCTCTCCTGCTCTGGGGGCCTTACCTCTGGGGCGACGGGACGACGCCGCGGAAATCGGACGGCCTGGTCTGGACCCGCGAAGACCTGGCCGGCGACGGCACGCATCCCTCGGAGTCCGGCAGGGACAAGGTCGCGCGCCTGCTCCTGGGGTTCTTCAAGAGCGACCCGCTGGCGAAGCCCTGGTTCACGGCCCGCTGAGGCCGCGCGGCTAGTGGTGAGTCAACTTTGATTCCGTGGGTTGCGCCCGAAGGGGGCAACCTACGGAATCAAGTTAGTCGAACCACTAGGGCGCCGTGTAGAGCTCGATCGAATCCAGCGAGAGCGCCGGCGCGCCGCTCTCCGCCCGGGCCTCCACACGCAGGACCTTCACGGCCTGGCCTTCCGCGAACGCGCCGCCCTTGAAGTCCGAAAGCGGCCGGTCGAACGCCTGCCAGGTCGAGCTTCGCGTCTCGTCGATCTCGGCCGTCGACGTCCCCCCTTCCCCTTCGATCGTCACCGTCAGGCGCGCGCGCGGTCCCGCGCGATAATCGAAGCGCAGCCGGGCCGCCGGGCTCCACATGAAGAGCGGCGCGACGCCGCTCCGCTCGGCTTTCGCTTCCGCCCGCAGATAGTAGCCCTTCCCGCCCCAGCGTCCGCCCGACACGGGCGCGCCGATCCAGCCCGCCGCCTGCCCGTCATTGAAGGCCCAGCGCGCCAGGCTCTTGCGCGCCGCCGCGTGCTTCTCGCGAGCCGCCGTCCCCGCCGCCGTGTCCGGATGCAGGTCCGCGACATCCGCGTACATGTCCGGCCGGTAGTCCTTCCAGGCCCGGTCCGCCGCGCGCAGCGCGAGTTCCGCCGCCCGCTCCCGCTTCTCCCGCGCCGCCTTCTCCTCCGCCGCCTTCAGCAGCGCGGCCAGCCGCGGCGCCGCCCAGGGGTCGGGCTCGACGTCCTCCGCCGCGAGCTTCGCCGTCGCCGCGTCCCCTTCGAAGAGCGCGAAGGCGAGCACCTCGAGGTCCGTCGCCGCCCCGCGCCCGCCCATCGCGAGGCGGGCGATCGACGCGGTGTCGACGTCCTTCAGCGGAATCACCTTCTCCCCGAGCTGGAATTGCGAGGCCTCGACCTCCTCTACTTTCCCGTATGGACGGGATCCGTCCCGGAGCGTGAACTGAAGCACGCGGCCCTTCATCGCGCCGAGTTGCGCCAGGGCGGCGGCCCACGCGCGCGCCGCGCGCCGGTGCGGCGCCAGCACGGCGTCGAGCCGCGCGCGGGCTTCGGGAGCGCGGAGCGCCGGCGCCTCCGCGTCGAGGCGGGCGTAGTCGCGCGCCGCGGCCAGCGCGTCGGCGGTCGCCTCGAAGCCCTCCGCCCGCGCGATCTCAGCGGCGACCTCCTCCGGCGAAGGGCCCGGCGGGGGCTTCGGGGGCGCGGGGATCGGCGGCGGAGGAGGCGGCGGGGGCGGCGGCTCAGGCCGGGCGGGCACTTTGGCGACCACGACGGAGGGCACATCGACGACGACCGCGGGCGCCGCGGGGGCATCTCGGCGAAGCGTCCAGACCGCTCCGCCGACGACGAGGGCGATCAGCGCCAGGAGCGTCAGCGCCGGCACGCGTCGGCGGGGAGGCGCGCCGAGCCCGTCCAGCAGCCGCAGCAGCTCCTCGCCGTTCGCGAGCCGGCGCTCGGGATCGGGATCCGTCAGCCGCCGCCCCGCCTCCGCCAGCGCGGGCGGGACGTCGAGGTCGAAGCGGAGGCCGCCGCGGGCGTGCAGCGCGCGCAGCTCGCGGGGGTCCCGCGCCACGTAGGCCGGCAGCCCGACGAGCATCTCGTGAAGCGTGAGGCCCAGCGCGTAGAAGTCGGCCCGAACGTCCGACCTGCCTTCCGGGGCCAGATACGTCTCGGGAGTCGGGCGGCCCCACACGGCGTCGACGAACGTCGCGCCCCCTCGGTCGTCGAACACGATGTTCGAGGGACGCAGCGCGCCGTGCCGAAGTCCGGCACGGCTCAGGGCGTCGAGCGCGCCGGCCGCGCGGCGGAGGACGTCGACGGCCTCCGTCCACGGAAGCGCGCCCAGGCGGTCGAGACGATCCAGGAGCGTTTCGCCCTCGACGCGTTCGAAGACGGCCCAGGCCGAGCCGTCGCGGGCCTGCGCGTCGAGCAGCCGCGGCAGCGCGGGGTGCTCGATCCGGCGAAGGGCTTCAGCCGCGCGCGCGTCTCCGGAGGGGATGCTTCGGACGATGACCGGTCGGCCGTCGCGGCGGCCCCGCCACACGCCGGGGCCCAGGGCTTCCAGGTCGTCGACGCCGTCCGGAGTGAGCTCAGCCATGGCCGTCGATCATACCAAAGGCCCCAGGCCGCGCCCGGAAGGGGCGCGGCCTGGGGGGGAGAGCGCTAGTCGTCGACGCCGAGGGCCGCGAAGCGTTCCATGTACATCCTCAGCAGGCGCAGGCCCCGCTGCAGCTCGGCGACGGCCTTCGCGGACTCGAGAAGGATCGGACGCTCCGTCCGGCTCGCTCCGCCGAAGCGTTTCCGGATCTCGGAGAGGAGGTCTTCGACGGCCTCCTCGTGCTCGGCCACCAGCCGGGCCCATTCCAGCCGGGTCCCCGGGTCCACGTCCCCCTCGGGAGTCTGGACGGCGGGGAGCAGCACGCCGATGACGCCTCCGAGATCCTTGGAGGCGCCGTCGGCGACGTCGACCATCTGCCGCGCGAGGTCGGCGTGGCCGGCCTCCGCGACGCGGGCGGCGGCTTCGCGCACTTTCTGCACGGCCGGGACCAGGAGCCCGATCAGGATCGCGATGATCGCGATGACCACGAGGAGCTCGATGAGCGTGAACCCGCCGCGGCGGGTCGTCGACGACGTGGATCGCATGCCATTCCCTCCTTCAATCGTTCCACCGTGATGGGCTCGACGCTAGCAAGCGGGCCCGCCAACGCGCAAGGGCCCTCACCGGGTCTTCACACGTCACAGCAGCGCGACACGTTCATAATTGGATGGGCGATTCCCCGATATTCTGGCGGGGCCGCGGGTACTAGCTGAGTGTCGCGGAGCGGGGCTGGGTGATGGGTCGAAAGGTGGAACGATGATGCCGCGGCGGATCCTCACGATCCTCGGTCTCGCGCTGTGCTCCGGCTTCGCGTCGTCGCAGGCCGCGCCCGACGACGCGAGCGTCTGGGTGGAAGGCGAAAGCGCCGGCGCCAAGCAGGTCAAAACCCACCCCTGGTACTCCGACGCGGTCCGGAAAGATCAGATGTCGGGCGAAGCCTGGCTCAGCCATTTCTCGGACGCCGCCGACGGCACCGCGCGCTACGACCTCAAGATCGAAAAAGACGGCGACTATACCCTCTGGGTCCGGGCGAATCCGGTCGGCTCCGCCCTGGCCTATCAGCTGAACGGGGGCGCCTGGGCTCCGATCGACACCTCCAAGGCGTCCGACGTGGTCAACATCGCCCAGGACGACAAGGCGGACCTGCGCTTCCTGGGCTGGATGAACGGCGGCAAGATCCCGCTCAAGAAGGGGTCCGCGACCCTCGCCTTCAAGATGCACAGCCCCGCCCACCACCACGGCGCCATCGATTGCTTCGTCCTGACGACCCGGGCCTTCGAGCCCCGGGGAACGTTGAAGCCGGGCGAGACGCAGCCGCCGCCCGCGGTGCCCGTCCTGACCGATGAGACGGTCCGGAAGTGGATCGACTTCATCCGCCCCAGCACGGACGACACCAAGTGGGAGCGGCTGGGCTGGCGGGAGGAGCTGGACGCCGCCGTCCGAGAAGCCAGGACGCTGCAGCGTCCCCTCCTGCTCTGGGCCATGAACGGGCATCCGCTGGCCTGCACCTGAAACAACGGCGTGCTGGGCCGGCGTGTCTGGTCCGACGACGAGGTGCAGAAGCTCGCGGCGAATTTCCTCTGCGTGGCGGACGAAGTCTGGGGCCTGGAGCATCTCGACGGCCCGGGCCCGAAGTTCTTCCAGGCCTTCGGCAAGAAGCTCCCGCCCGCCCAGTGGCCGGACGGGTCCACCAAGCAGGGCGTCTACTCCATGACGGCGGACGGCGAGGTCCTCGGCGCCCATTTCGGCCGTCACGGCAAGGAGCAGACGATCGCCCTGCTCACCGATGCGCTCAAGACGTGGAACGAGCTCGCGGCCAAGAAAGGGCTGAAACCTCAGGCGATTCCCGGCCGCGCCAAGTCGCTCTTCGCCGCCCACGGCGTCCCCACCCGCGCGGGAGGGACGGCCGGGGCGAACGCGGCTCTCACCCTGCAGGTGAATTCACGCGACCTCCCGCGGGCCGACGGCAAGTTCGCGGGGCCCCCGGAGTATCGGACCGCGTGGAACCAGAACTGGCTGGACTTCACGGCCCAGGAGGCGGCGGGATTCCTCCCCAAGGACGGCGCCCGGACGCCGGTCCCCGCGGCGGTCTTCGGCAGGATCGCCCGCGAGATGCTGGTCGACAACGTGCGCGGCCAGGTCGGCTCCTGGCCGGACTCCGCGATCCGCAAGGCCGCGCTGCACACGGAAACGGTCTCGACCCAGGGCGATCTTCAGACCCTGCGTTTCGACGGCGAATTCCACGGCGAGGAGCCGGGCCGCGGCTACGTCTGCAAGCTTCACGGGAGGGCGGTCTACAACACCCGCACGCGGCGCTTCACGCTCTTCGAGCTGGCGGCGGCCGGCACGCGGACCGGGGGCGTCGGTCAGGCCAACTTCCGCACGCACGGCGAAGGCGCCTCGGCGCTCGGGATCTCGTTCATCATCGAGGGCCAGTACGCCCCCTGATTCCGGGGAGGACGTCCTCCCTCGGGCGTAGATTAGGGGATGGGGCTGACCGGTGGAGGTCCGACGCTTGGATGACCAGGGGGGCCGCCAGTTCCCCGAGACCCACTGGTCTCAGCTCCTCGAGCTGGGCGATCCCGGACATCCGAACCGCCTCCCGAACCTCGACCGCCTGATTCACCAGTACTGGATGCCGGTCTATCACTACGTGCGCTCGCTCCGTCCGGTCGCGGCCCAGGAGGCGGAGGATCTGACCCAGCAGTTCTTCACCATGCTTCTGGAGCGGCAATCCTTCGCGAAGCTGGCGCCCGAACGCGGCAGTTTCCGGGGCTTCCTCAAGACCGCGCTCCGCTACTTCCTCATCGACCAGGATCGGACGGCGGTGGCGCACGCCCCTCGCGACGGCGCGCGCGTGTTTCCGTTCGAGCAGGCCGAATCGGCGTGGAAGGACGCCCGGAAGGGCGTTCCCGTCTCGGCGCCCGAGGACGCCTTCGACCGCGAATGGGCCCGCGGGGTGCTCCGGGAGGCGGTGTCGAAGCTCAAGGACGCGCTGCGGGCCGAGGGCAAGGCGCTCCACTTCACCCTCTTCACGGAGCTCTGGAACGCGCGCGCGCCCGAGGACGCGTCCGGCGCGTCGTCCTACGCCCGCCTCGCGCGGGAGCACGGCATCAGCGAGAGCGACGTCGGAAACCACCTGAGGGTCGTGCGGCAGCGGCTCCGGAGCCTGCTGCGGGACATCGTGGCCGGCTACCTGGGGTCGGAGGACGACGCGGAAGACGAAGTGAGATTCATCCTCTCCCGATGAGCATCGACTCGATCGACTGGCTGAAGAGCTTCATCGACGCGGGCGGGGAGCCCGCTCCAAAGGAGGGCCGTCCCCGGCGCCTCGGGAAGTACGCGGTCGTGTCGGAGATCGGCCGCGGCGGGACCAGCGTCGTCTACAAGGCGACGGACCCGGACCTCCAGAGGACCGTCGCCCTCAAGGTGCTGCGGGACGCGCACGGCCATCCCGTCCTCATCGAGCGGCTGCACCGCGAGGCGACGGCCGCGGCGAAGCTCAAGCATCCGAACATCGTGGCGATCCACGAGGTGGGGACTCTCCTCGGCGCCGACGGCGGCGCCCTGCACTTCATCTCGATGGACTACGTCGAGGGATCGAACCTCGCCGAAGCGGCCGGGCGGATGAGCTCCCGGGACCGGCTCGAAGTCCTGGCCGCCGTCGCGCGGACCACGGCGTTCGCCCACGAGCGGGGCGTCGTCCACCGCGACCTGAAGCCGGAGAACGTCCTCGTGGAGCCGGCGACGCGGGTCGACGCCTCCGGACTCGGGTGGCACGTGTGGCTCACCGATTTCGGCCTGGCCAAGATCATCGGCGGAGAGGACCTGACCCGGAGCGGGGCGGTCCTCGGCACGCCCCACTACATGAGCCCCGAGCAGGTGCGCGGCCGGGCGCGCGAAACCGGCCCGGCCACGGACGTCTGGGCCCTGGGCGTGATGCTCTACGAAACCCTCACCGGCCGCCGCCCCTTCGAAGGCGGGACGGCGCTCGAGATCTACGAGCACATCGTCCGCGCGGAGCCCGCGCCTCCCCGGAAAGGGAATCCCGGCGTCTCCGCGGACCTGGACACGCTCACGCTGAAGGCCCTGGAGAAGGATCCGTCCGCCCGCTACCCGGACGCGCGGGCCTTCGCGGACGACCTGGACCGCTGCCTGCGGGACGAGCCGATCAGCACGCGTCCGGCGGGCGTCGCGCGCAAGAGCTGGAGAAAGGTCCGCAGGCATCCGCTGCCCTTCGCGCTGGGACTCGGGATGGCCTCCTTCCTGGTCGTCGCCGTCCTCCTCGCCCTGGCCGGCCGGGCGCAGCGCCGGGAAAGCGTGCTGGCCTTCCGGGACCAGGCCCGGCTCGCGCTCGACGCCGCCCTCGCGCTCCGCCGCGCGGGCGCCAACGCGAAGATGCGCGAGTTCCTCCCCCCGCTGGAGGACGCCTATCGGAAGGCGTCGTCCCGCGCGCCGGAGCTGGCCGAGCTGGACTGCCTGATCGGCCGGATGCATCGGGCGCTCATCGAGGACGAGAAGGCGCTGGAGTACCAGGAGGCGGCGCTGCGCAAGGATCCGTCGTACGGGCCGGCGCTCTACGAGCGGGCCGTCCTCAACTTCCGGAAATCCCCGGAGGGCGGCGAGGACGGCGACGCGGCGAGGCTGACGGAGCGGATCCTTCGCGATTGCGCCGCCGTGCTCGATCGGCCCCCGAAGGACCTGGGCGAAGCCCAGCTCCTCGTCGCGCGCGGCATGCTCGCCGGCGGCCGGGGGCGGGCGGCGGACGCGCGCGCGCTCCTGGAACAGGCGGCCCGGGTCGACCCCCTGCTCGACGAGGTCTGGCAGATTCTCGGACGCCTGGCCCGCGTCGGCACCGCGTCCACCATCGACGGCCGCGAGCGCCAGTTCCGCGCGGAGGAGGAGACCTACACGCAGGGGCTGCTGCGCGACAAGGGCTACGTCCCCTACCTCACGCGCCGGGGACATCTCCGCGTCGCCCGAGGCCACTACATGGCCGAGCACGGGCGCGATCCGACGTCCGACTTCGACCTCGCCGAAGCGGATCTGACCCTGGCGATCGAGAAGGATCCGACGTCCTTCGATGCCCCGCTGCGGCGGGCCCGCGGGCGGTTCTATCGCGGCGTGTACAAGGCGCCTCCCGGCGCGGACCCCCGGGAGGAGTACCGGTCGGCCGAAGCGGATCTCGACGAGCTGGTCCGTCGACCGCCCCACGCCCTGTCCGCCGAAGCGTGGCTGCTGATGGGCAACATCCGCTTCTACCGGGGGAAGTATCTGGGGGAGCGCGGCCTCGATCCGCTGGCGGATTTTCAGGGCGCGAAGACGGCGTTCGGCCGGGCGCTCGAGATGAGCCGGAGCCCCCAGCTGGCCGCCGACGTCCATGCCCAGCACGGCCAGCTCCTGGGCGGCTGGGCGTCCTGGGCCTGGCGCCGGGGTCAGGATCCGGCCGCGCTCTACAAGGAAGCCGACGATCAGTTCGCCGTGGCGTTCAAGACCTTGCCGGACAGTCCCTGGATGAAACGCTGGCGGGCGACGGCCATCGTGTCCCGGGCGCAGTACCGGGAGTCGCGCGCCGAGGACCCGCTCCCGGACTACGCCCTCGCCGAGGACGATCTCTGCCAGGCGATCCGTCTCCAGAAGGACATGACCTCCGCCTGGAAGGAACGGGCCGGGCTCCATTTCTGCCGCGCCGCCGCCTGGGAAAAGAGGGGCGAGAAGGCGCGCGCCCGCCAGGACTACGCCGCGGCGGCCCAGGACTATCTGGAAGCCCTCTCCCTCAACCCGCGGCTGGACGCCGACCTGGGACCTCGCATGCGGGAAGCCCAGAAGAAAGCCGCGGAGCTGGGCGACTAGTGGTGAGTCCACATTGATTCCATAGGTTGCCCGGAGGGAAGCAACCTAGGGAATCAATGTAGTCGAACCACTAGTTCCTCAGCACGCCGATGAGGAGGCTGGGGTCGTCGGTGATGATGCCGTCGACGCCCAGCGCCGCCAGCCGGCGCATCTCCGCGGCGTCGTTGCAGAGCGTCGCCCAGACCAGGATGCCGGCGGCCTGGAGGGACGCGACGTCCTCCCGCGTGAGCTTCGCGTTCGAGCCCGGCGTGTAGGCGGCGACGCCCAGCTCCGCGAGGCGGGCGACGGACGTCGGCCACGGAGCCATGGCGCCGGTCTTGAGCCGCGGCTCGGCCTTCTTCAGGGCGCCGAGGCGCTCGAGGTCGGAAGAGCGCACGAAGGCCCACGCGAACGCGCCGGCGTCGCGGATCGCCTCGACGACGCGCTCGGCGGCGGCGACGACTTTCAGCTCCAGCGTGACCCAGGCCCGGCCGCGGATCGCCGCGAGGAACTCGGCCACCGTCGGGATCCGCTGGCCCTCTCCCGCGTCCAGGCTCTGGAGCTCCGCCAGCGTCATGCCGGCGACGGGGCCCTTCCCGTTGGTCGTCCGGTCCACCGCGGCGTCGTGCAGGATCACGGCGTGGCCGTCGCGCGTCAGGCGGACGTCCATCTCGAGGATCTCGACGCCCAGCGCGATCGAGCGCTCCCCGCCGGCGATCGTGCCTTCGGGCCGGGGGCTGCCCCGGTGGGCGAGCACGCGCGTGCGGCCGTCGGCGTGCCCGCAGCCGGCGAGGAGGAGCAGCGCGAGGATTCTCATCGGGGCGATTCTACTGCCGGGCGCGTTCGTGCCGCGAAGGGTTCTTGAGGACGCCCTGGGTCCGCGTCCGGATCTCGGCGGCGACCGGGGCGAGACGGGGATCGCCCGCCAGGAGCAGCGCGGCCCGCTGCCGCAGCGTGCGGGCCACCCAGCGGCACTCGGAGACGAGCTTGTCCTGGGTTCCGCCGACGCTGGTGAGCGCGTCGCCGTAGGCCTTGGCCTTCGCCGCGCCGTCGGCCCCGAGCGCCTCCTTGCGGAAGTCGTCGTTCAGCCGGGCGACGTACGGCAGATCCTTGATCTTTTCGGCGCGCTCCGCGAAGCGCGCCTCCATCTCCTGGGCGATCCGATCGAGCTCGTCGATCGCGCCCGCGAGCTCGGGCCGCTCCTTCTTCCGCTCGCCCAGGAAGTCGCGCAGCTTCCGTCCGAACTCGAGATACGTCGTGATCCGTCCGCGGATGTGCTTCACGAAGGCGAGCGCGTCGTCCAGCGCCTTGAAGACCTCGGCCTGCCTCTCCTTCTGCTGGCCCTTCGCGTAGATCGCGGCGATCAGGTCGCGCGCGTCGCAGGTGGCCACGCCCCGGAGGTCCTGCTTCTGGCTCTCGACGTCCAGGATGTACTCGCAGGGCCCGACGCCCAGGCAGGCCCGCGCCACGTCGACGACCGTGAAGCGGTCGGACGGGGTTTCCGGAACGCGGTTGAAGGGATAGAGCAGCGCGGGGCCCCGATAGGAAAGGACGGGGACGAACTTGGTCCGCGTCTCGATCTCCAGCGGCTGCAGGTAGCCGCGGCGCTCGGGGTCGCTCCAGGCGGGATAGGGGAAGAAGCCGAGCACTTCCGTGAAGCGCCGGCGCGTGGCGTCGTTCACCTTCTCCGCGGGGCCGCCCAGCCAGGCGGGCTTGACGTACTCCTCCCCCTTCTTGTTCTGCAGCAGCATGTCCCAGCTGTCCACCAGCCCGTTCGGCCGCGTCAGCTCCACCCGCCACGACGCGGGGAACGGCATCGTCCAGTCCAGCGACAGCGCCTTGTTCGCGTGCTCCGCCCGCAGCTCCACCGCGTGCCAGATCCGCGGCTCCGCGAGGACGGCCACCCAGATCTTGCCTTTGCCGAACGCCACCTCCGACGCCGCGATCCGCCGCTCGGCCCCGGCGCCGGCGAGGGACACCTCGACGTCCTGCTCGCGGTTCTCGAAGACGGTCATGACGAGCGCGTCCCCCGCCCCGGCCGGCTGCACGAGGAAGCTTTCGCTGGGGATCTCCGCTGTCGAGCCCGGAATCGCCGCCGCGTCGATCAGGATGTCGTCCGCGAAGAAATCCGGCAGCACCAGGAAGCGCGAGGCGCACTCGATCCGGAGCCGCGCCGCGCCGGCGCCGGGCTCGATCTCCAGGGCGACGTCCCCGCGCTTCAGGCGGAGCTTCACGGCGGCGGTCTTCCACGCGACGTCCAGGCAGGCCGCGCCGCGGCCGACCTCGACCAGGGCGAGGCGCTCCAGGGGGCCGGCGGCGGGAGAGAGGAGCGCCCGGAGCGCGCCGTCGGGCCCGCGGAGCTCCACGCCGGCGCCGTCCTTGCGGACGAGCGCCCGCAGGAGGCCGTTGCCGATGACGGCGTCGCCCTGGAAGGACGTCGGGGTCCGCGCCGGCGTCCACTCGGCCTCGGGCGCGCCGGGCTTGCCCGTGTCCCAGGCCGCGACCTGGAGCGCGAAAAGCAGCATCGCCGCCGTCATAAGCCGTCTCCTCGCTTAAACGACACGGGACGCCCCCGAACCTCCCCGCGACTTCAGCGGTAGAGGCGTTCTTCGCGGGGGAGGTCGTCGACGCGCCAGCCGCCCGCGAAGACGCGGAGGTAGCGCTTGGGCCGGTAGCCCTCGAGGAGAGGGTTGGGCTTGAAGACGATCTGGGTGCCCGAGCTGCCCGGGAGCGGCGGGACGGCCTTGATCTCGAGGACCGGGCCGCGGCGGGTGTCGTTGTTCTGGTCGTAGGTGCGCAGCGACTCCTCCGCCACCGCGGCCGCGACGCCGTCCTTGACCTTGAAGTCCTTCAGGAGCGAGGGGTCGGCGGCGTCGAAGAACGTGACGGTCACGGTCCCGGCCTGGTTGTCCACGGCGTCGATCCAGCAGCCGAGCCCGCGCTCGCGCGCGAAGAGCCTGTTCGTCTCGGCCTGGCGCTCGCGGGCGAGGGCGCGGCTCTCGTCGTCGAGCCAGAGATCCACGCAGCGCCCGGGCCCCTTCAGCGTGCAGACCGTCAGGTTCGCCAGGATCTTCAGGCCCGGCGTCACGTCCGCGAGCGTCCCGAAGCCCCGGCCCTTCCAGACCCGGGTCCAGGGGCCGACCTGCAGCGCCGTCGGCTTCGCGTCGGCCGCGCCGCCCTCGGCGACCCCGGTGGCGCTGAGCGTGCCCTTGTCGACGCCCTCCACGCGCCACGCCTTCTTCAGGCGCGCGAAGCGGCTGAAGTCGTCCTCCAGCCGCAGCGCGCGGTCGAAGACGGGCTTCTTGTTCTTCGCCGGGAGCTCCGACACGAAGAACAGGCCGTGCAGGTGCGTGCCGAGGGGGACGTCGCGCAGCTCCGCGTACGCGCCGTGGAACTGGATCTTCGCGTACGGCAGCAGCGCGAACGGCATCGCGACGTCGTAGTCGTCGGTGCGCTGGGCGTCGGTGCGGTCCGGCCGGAGCGTGCCCGTGCGCGCCACGTGGTCGAGCCCGATCAGCTCGCCGGAGATCTCGCGGGCCGCGCCCTCGGACGGAAACTCGCCGGGCTTCGGAACGAAGAGCGGGGGGTCGTCGGCGCCCGAGGCGCCGACCATCAAGAGCCAAGGACCAAGAGCCAAGAGCCAAGACGTCCCCCCCTTCCCCCCGGGGGGGCGGGGGACGCCGCGTTGGTCCTTGGTCATCGGTCCTTCGCCCTTCATCCGGTGAGCTCGGAGATCGGGCCCAGGCTGTCGACGAACGCCTCCGCCTTCACGTCCATGAGGCGCGTGATCGTCAGGAGCAGGTTGCTCAGGCGCGCCTTGCCGTCGACGGGCTTGTGGCAGAGGTTGTAGTGGCCGCCGTGGTTGTTCAGGTCGTAGGCCTTGATGACGGGCAGGTTGTAGTCGATGTGCCTCCCGTGCTTGAGGCCGAGCTTCTGGCCGCCCGCGAGGATCGTGGGCAGGTTGGCGTTGCCGTGGCTGTGGCCGTAGCTCATGCCGCTGCCGAAGAGCACCATCGTGCGGTCGAGCAGCGCGTCCTCGCCGTCGCGGATCTCCTGGAGCTGGTCGAGGAAGTACGCGAACTGCTGGGCGAGGAAGGCGTCGCTGCGGCTCAGCCGCGCCATGATCTCGGGATCGCCGCTGTGGTGCGAAAGCTCGTGGCGGCTCTGGCTGATGCCGAGCTCGGGCAGCGGAAGCCCGTTGCCTTCCGTGCCGCTCATGTAGGCGACCACCCGGGTCATGTCGGTCCGCAGCGCGAGCGTGATGAGGTCGTACATCGTCCGGTAGTACTCCCCCGCCTGCTGGCGCGGGACGTTGCGGGTCACGCGCTCGGTCGTGGCGGCGTCGACCTTGGGCTTCGGCACGTTCAGCCAGGCGTCGAGGCGCTCGGTGCGGATCTCCACCTCGCGCACGGAGTGCAGGTATTCGTCCAGCTTGCCGCGGTCGGCGTCGCCGAGCGAGGTCTTGAGCGTCTTCGCGTCGCTCAGCACCGCGTCGAGCACGCTGTGGCGGCGGTCCAGCTTCCGGCGGCGCTGTTCGATCCCTCCCGGCTCCTCGCCGAAGAGGCGCTGGAAGACCGTGCGCGGATTGTCCTCCGCCGGCAGCGGGATGCCGTCGCGCGAGAAGCTGAGCGTGTTCGAGTTGTTCGGCTGGCCGACCCCGGAGGAGATCGACAGCTCCAGCGAGGCGAAGCGGGTGTGCGGCGAGGTCGCCTCGGCGATCACCTGGTCGCAGGAGACCGAGTTCTTGTAGCTGCCCCCGTCCTGCCCGATCTTCGCGCCCGTCAGCCAGGTGTCGGCGCAGACGTGGGCCTGGCCGATGCCGTTGGGATGGTGCAGGCCGCTGATCGGCGTGATCCGCGCCCGGTGCTTCTCGAGCGGCTTCATGGGCTCGGGGAAGGCGTAATCCGGGCCCGCCTTCGTGATCTGCCAGGTCAGCACGTTCACGCCGTTCGGGATGTAGACGAAGACGGCGCGCCGGGGCTTGGCGACGGCCTCCTGCGCCCGGAGCGGGATCATGCAGTCCAGCAGCGGCAGCGCGACGGCCGCCCCCGCCCCGCGGAGGAAGTGCCGGCGATTCAGGGTCTTGCCCATGCTCTACCTCTTCTGGAACAGGTCCGACAGCGCCAGCGCTTCCACGATGGAGCTTAGCCGATAATCGGCCGCCTTGCCCTGCCGGGCCAGCGCGGCGAGCGCCTCGCGGTCGTCGACGTTCATCCCCCGCCGCAGCGCGTAGGTCGCCAGCTTTTCGACGAAGGCGGCGGTGAACTTGTCGACGTCCGCCAGCAGCAGCTTCTTGAACTCCGCCGCGTCCTTGAAGGTCCGGCCGTCGGGCAGCTCCCCGCTCGCGTCGACCGGCGGGTTGTCGCCCGCGCCGTCGCGGACGGTCTCCACCGTCCGCCAGCGGCCGATCGCGTCGTAGTTGTCGAAGGCGAAGCCCAGGGGGTCGATCTTGCGGTGGCAGGACGCGCAGTTGGGGTCGCTCTTGTGGGCGTCGAGCTTCATCCGCAGCGTCGCCTTCGGGGACTTGGCGGGCGTGGGCTCGATGGGGGGCACGTTCGCGGGCGGCGGGGGCGGCGAGCGGCCGAGCATCGACTCCATCACCCAGACGCCGCGGTGGACGGGGCGGTGGCGGGTGCCGTCGGACGTGAGGCTCAGGATGGAGGCGTGGGTCAG
>DASVNH010000267.1:0-38721 GCA_036383955.1 Planctomycetota bacterium
CCCCGCCACGTTGTCCAGGTTCGTCTCGACCAGGTAGACCGCGTCGGCCTCCTCGGGCTTGACGGCCGTCCCGATCAGCAGGCGGACGACGTTCGGGCGCTCCGGCAAGTCGAGCTGCCCCGCGCCGTACCCGACGGCCTCCAGGGTCATGTCCGGGAAGCGGCCCGGCTCATGGGCGAGGGCGGCCAGGAGGGCAGCGCCCGTCGGGGTCACGAGCTCCCGATCCACGCCGAGGTGGACGAGCGGGAAGCCTTTCAGCAGCTCCAGGGTGGCGGGGCCGGGATTGGGCAGGGTACCGTGGTGCATGTGGATCTGCCCGTGCGAGACCGGGACGCGGGAGCAATAGAGGCGCTCGACGCCCAGCAGATGCAATCCCAGGCAGGCGCCCACGATGTCGACGATGGAATCCACCGACCCCACCTCGTGAAACTCGACCTTGAGGGGGTCGACGCGATGGACGCGCCCTTCGGCGCGGCCCAGGCGGAGGAAGACCTCCGCCGCGCTCGCCTTCACCGGCGCCGGCAGACCGCTGCGCTTGAGGAGGCGGAGGATGTCGCGCAGGGGCGTGTGGTGGTGGCCGTGCTGGGCGACGTGGACGTCGACCTTCGTCGCGCCGATCGCGCCTTTGAGGGCGCGCCGGGCCTTGAGCGCGTAGCCCTTGAGGGGCAGCTTCGCCAGGCCGCGCTTGAGCTCGGCGAGGGGGAGGCCGGCGTCGACCAGGGCGCCGAGGGCCATGTCGCCGCTGAGGCCCGAGAAGAGGTCGAGGTACGCGATTTTCATGAGGTCGCTCCGGGGAGGGTGACCAGGACCGGCGCCCCCACGGCGGCGCCCGTGAAGCGGCGGGCGTCGCCGTCGCGCACGGCGATTTCGAGGGTGCCGGACGAGCCGACGACCGC
This sequence comes from Planctomycetota bacterium, assembly GCA_036383955.1. Lineage (GTDB taxonomy): Bacteria > Planctomycetota > MHYJ01 > MHYJ01 > JACPRB01 > JACQFK01. The sequence continues at coordinate 897 of DASVNH010000267.1, forward strand.
GGCGACGTCGCCCGGCTTGACGGAGGCGTAGGTCTTCACGAGCTTGCCGACCCAGCGGCGCCCCAGGCGGACGGCCGCGCCGTCCTTGAGGCGGTCGGCGGGGATGTTGGTGATCAGGTTGCCGAAGTGGTCGATCCACACGACTTCCCCGACCAGCCCGGCGCGGGTCACGCGCGGCTCGGGGAGGTCGAGCCCGTGGAGCCGGTCCATCTTGGGGCCCAGGTAGTCGAGCTTCACGCCCCGCGCCAGGTGGGCGGCGGCCGGCGCGAAGACGTCGCGGCCGTGGAACGTGCGGGAGACGGGCTGGAGCATGACGGCCCGGTTCTCGACGCGGACGGCGCGGTCGATGTCCAGCCGCCCGAGGATCCCGTTGTCGGGGCCGACGAAATAGCGGTCGCCGGCGCTCACGGCGACGGCGGCGCGGTCGGACCCGACGCCCGGATCGACGATCGCGACGAACACCGTGCCCTCGGGGAAGTAGGCCGCGTTGCCGGCGAGGAGGCGGGAGGCGGTGGCGACGTCCTGGGGAGGGATCTCATGGCAGAGGTCGACGATCCGCGCGCCGGGGCAGATGGTGAGGATCACGCCCTTCATGACGCCGACGTAGGGATCGCGGAGGCCGAAGTCGGTGAGGAGGGCGACGACGGAGGCCTGGCGCACGGAGGTATTGAAGCGAATCCCGTCGCGTGATACTAGCCTTGGCGCTCGAAGCTTGGCGCTTGGCGCTATTTGGGCGAGAACTCGCGGCGCTTCTTCTCGGGCGGCTTGCCTTCCTCGTCCTTGAACTGGAGCGGCTTGCCGCAGGTCTTGCAGGCGCCGGAGAAGGCTTCCTTCACGCCGTCCTTCTCGCAGACGAACTTCTTCAGCCGCTCGAAGCCGGTCATCTCGGACTTTTTCACGGCGCGCCACAGGGCGTCGGACTTCTTCCGCAGCTCCGCGGGCAGGCCTTCGATGACGAGGACGTCGGCGCCCTTGCGCTCGAGGAGGGCGTCGGCCTTGCCGAGATCGACCTTGTCCTCGACGTCCGACTCGCCGACGGGCAGGCCGTGCTTCTTTTCGAGGGCCCAGGCGTAGGCCTCGATGAACTCCTTGGCGTCGTCCTCGCTGTCCCACGTGGTGGCCCAGACGTAGGCGGTGTTCTTGTTGGCGTCCTCCAGGACGACGTAGCGGTCGCCGTCCCAGCCGGCCGAGGCCTTCTCGACGACCGGCAGGCGCAGCTTGTCGCCCCTGAATTCGCGGAGCAGCACCTTGACGCCGAACTCGCCGTGGACGTTGTTGAAGCTTTCCTTCCAGCCGCCGCCGACGACCTTCTCCGCGTCGAGGAGGACGAGGGTGGGATGGTCGCGCTCGTCGTGGTACTTGGCCGGATGGAGGATCTGCTCGCTCGAGATCGGGAGGTCCTTGAAGATCTTGGAAATGTCCTTGAGCTCGCCCTGGGTGCCCTTGAGCGTCTGGACGATGAAGTCGGTCCCGTGGCCGTAGGGGAAGGTGAGGGAGAGCTTGAGGTAGGCCGGCAGCTTGTTGGCCTTGCCGGGCAGCTGCCCGCCCTTGTACTGCTGGTTGATCATGCCGATCACGCTGTCGAACTGGTCCTTGAACTGGTACTTCCAGCCGACGGCCGACGCGTCGCCCTCGATGGCGCTTTTGAGCGCGAGGATGAGGTCGTCGTTGGTCTCGTCCTCGAGGGGGAGGGTGCTGAGCTCGTAGTTCTGGTCCTGGGCGGCGTGGGTGAGCTCGTGGACCAGGGTGATGGCTTCCATGTCGATGCCGGCGGCCTTGGCCATCTTCTCCTCGAGGCCGTCGTCGCCGCCCGGCTTGATGAGGCGGAGCTCCTTGGTCTTGGGGTGGTAGAAGCCGGCGATCGAGCTGCCGAAAAGCTCCATGTAGGCTTCGTGGATGTCGAGGTCCTTCGGGATGAGCCCGAACTTGGCGTAGGCGCGCTGGAAGCGCTCGGCCTTCTCCTTGGGGAGGTCCTTCTCGAACTCGGCCTTGAGGAAGGCGACGAGCTCGTCCTTGGAGTAGGCGCCGACGGTGACCTCGCCCTTGAAGTCGAGGCCCCGGAGGCGGGTGACGTCCTTCTTGTGCTTGACCGTCTTTTCTTTGAAGTCGTCCTTGGCGGGAGGCCCGTCCTGCGCGAGGGACGTCGCGGGCACCAGGAGCGAAAGGGCCAGAAGCACGCGAGCGGTCATGGTGGGCTCCCTCTAGCGTCGGGGCGCGACGGACGTCGACCCTTCCCGGATTATACGATTTCGTCGGGATAATATTTGTGGTTTCCGAGGCCGAGGGATATCGTCTGTCAGGTGAAGCCGCGCGCGCGCAGCAGCCCGGTCCTGCGGGAGGAGATCGTCTCCGCCACGCTCGCCTGCGGCCTCCCGGTCCACGTCCTGCCCAAGCGCGGCTTCGCGAAGAAGGTCGGGATCTTCGCGGCGCGTTACGGGTCGATCGACCTGGCCTTCACGCCGCCCCAGCGCGAGCGGCTCGCGACCCCGCCCGGCATCGCCCATTTCCTCGAGCACCAGCTCTTCAAGAAGGCGGGCGGCGAGGACGTCCTCATGGAGTTCGGACGCACCGGCGCCTCCTCCAACGCCTTCACCGACTACTGCACCACCGCCTACTACTTCACCGGCAGCGGCGAGTTCGAAAAGAACCTCGACCTCCTGGTCGGATTCGTCAGCGACCCCTACTTCGACGAGGCCAACGTCGCCAAGGAGAAGCTCATCATCGAGCAGGAGCTCCGGATGTACGAGGACTCCCCCGACCACCGCCTCTACAAGAACCTGATGCGCATCCTCTACACGGTCCATCCGGTGCGCAACGACATCGGCGGGGAGGTGTCCGACATCCAGGGCATCGACCGCGGCCTCCTCGAGAGCTGCTACCGGATGTTCTACAGCCCCTCCAACATGGACCTGATCGTGTCGGGGGACGTGGATCCGACGGCGCTGTTCGAGCGGGTCGACCGCCTCCTGCCGCCCTCCAAGTTCCCGCCGATGGACCAGATCGGGCGCCACTTCGACGCCGAGCCGCCCGGCGTGAAGGAGCGCGTGGTCCGCGCCGAGATGGACATCTCCCGCCCGCGCGTCCTGGTGGGCTTCAAGGAGACCGACGGCGGCGCGAAAAAGCCGCTGGAGCGCGAGCTCGAGATCTCGGTGCTGCTCGACCTCCTCTTCGGCCGCGGCTCGGATTTTTACACGAAGGCCTACGAGGAGGGGCTGATCGACGACAGCTTCTCGTTCTCCTACAGCGGCGAAGACGCCTTCGGCTTCTCGCTCATCGGCGGCGAAACCGGCGAGCCGGAGACGCTCGCCGAGCGGATCCTCGAAGAGCTCCACAAGGCGCGGACCCGCAAGCCGAAGTCGGCGGACGTCGAGCGCGCCTGCCGCAAGCGCCTGGGCAAGTTCATCCGCTCGTTCGACTCCCCGGACGGCGCCGCCTTTCTCATGCTGGGCTGCGAGCCCCGGGGCATCGACATCCTGGAGGTCCCCAAGATCCTCCAGAAGCTCTCGATCGCCGGCCTGGAGCGCCGCCTCCGCGAGCACTTCGACGAGCGCAACTACGCCGTCTCCATCCTCCTCCCGAAGAAAGCCGTCCCCGATTCCTAAGGGGATCCTGGGATGGGACGGATCCCCTGACCCCCAGGGAGATCCACGGATGAGACCGATTCGGCGATCTCTTTGTCCGTCCGATCGGGCGAACCGAAGGGAGATCCGGTGGTAAGTCGGATTCGGTGATCTTCCTGTCGGTCTAGTCCCCGGATCTCCTGACGGGGTCGCCGATCCGTTGGATCTCCCGATCTCCTTAGACGCCGCCGGCGGCCGCCGGGCCGGGCGTTTCGCTCGACGGAGCCGAGGGGGGCGCGGGAGGGATGGGGGACGCTTCCGCGGCGGGCGCGTCCATGGCCGGCGTGTTGGACGCGGGGACCTCGCCGCCCGGCAGAGTCGTGACCGCTTCCTCGGAGTCGCCGCTTTCCCCCGCGGTGTTGGCGGCCGTCACGACGTAGTGATATGTCTTCCCCGGCGCGATGTCGGTGTCGGTGTAGGACAAGTCGGTCAGGTACATCGCGATCACCAGATAGGGCTCGCTCGCGCCGGACGAGCGCTTGACCGTGTAGCTGGTCGCGCCCATGGACGACATCCAGGTGACCACGACGTGCTCCGCGCTGGGCGAGAGGCTCAGTCCGACCGGCGGCTGGGGCGGCTCCGCCCCCGTGTAGGTGGAGCTGTTGACGGTCGACTCGAACGAGCGGATTTCTTCGTCCGGGATCTGCCGGCGCAGCTCGTCCTTGATGTCGGTGAGCTGGCGGCGGAATTTGGTGTAGAGATTCGCCATCTTCCGCGCCGCCTGCGGGAGATCCTTGCCGTAGATGAGGATCGCGATGATGACGATCGCGACCAGTTCGCTGAATCCGATGTCGCCCATAAGAAGTCCACTTATACTACGCGCGGGCCCGGCGATTCACAAGGCCGGGGAATGCGCGGATTTCTCTTTACCGCAATCGGAGGTCGCCGTCGAAGGATGGGGAGGATGAGCGAGGGCGACGCGATGGTAGACGCCGAGCTGGTCCTGAAGTTCCAGGGGGGCGAGGAGTCCGCCTTCGAGGCCCTGGTGAGGAAGTACATGACCGACGCGTACGCCTTCTGCCTGCGCCTGACCCGCGACGCCCAGGAAGCGGAGGAAATCTCCCAGATGGGCTTCGTCAGCGCCTATCGCGCGCTCCGGGGCTTCCGGGGGGAGTCGACCTTCAAGTCCTGGCTCTACCGCATCTTCATCAACCACTACCGCGACCACCTCCGCCGGACCAAGCGCGCCGACGCCCGCCTGGAGGTCGTCCGCGAGGAAGCCGCGCGCCGCGGCCCCCAGCCGGCCGTCGAAAGCGACGAGCTCCAGGCCGCCGAGATGGAGGAAGTCGTCAAGGCCAAAGTGGAGAAGCTCCCGACCCGCCAGCGCGAAGTGCTGGTCCTGCACCTCTACCAGGGCCTCGGCTACACGGAGATCGCCGCCGCCCTGGGCTGCACCTACGACGACGTCAAAGTGAACCTGTCCCTGGCGCGCAAGCGCCTCAAGGACGAGCTGAAGGAGTATCTATGACGTGCGACGACGCGCGTCTGGACGAGTACCTCGACGGCGAGCTCGCCGCGGCCGACCGGGCCGTCACCGAAGCCCACCTGGCCTCCTGCGCGCCCTGCCGCGCCCAGCTTGACCAGGCCGGCCGGCTCGAGGCGCTCCTCCGCCGCGTGCCCGCCGGCGCCCCCCCGAACGCCGAGCGATTTCTCGCGCAGATCCGCTCGCGCTCGCGGCGCCCGGCCCCCTGGCGCTTCGCCGCCGCCGCGGCCGTGATCCTCGGCGGCGCCGTCGCCTTCTACGCCGCGTCCCGCCCCTCGACCTCCTCCGTGGAGGAGGACGTCGCCGCCTATCTCCACGCCCCTTCGGCGGACGTCGAAAAGCGCCTCCGGGCCGCGGGCCCGGACGCCCTGCGGGCCGTCGAAGCCCGCCTCGAGAACACCGACGTCAAAGCCCAGTTCGCCGCCGCCGCGCTGCTCTTCCGGCTGCTCGACCCGCGGAAGGACGCCGCGATCCTCGCGCGCGTCTCGGCCCGCTTCCAGCCGCCCGCCCGGGAATGGGTGCTCGCCGACCTCGGCGCCGAGGAGTCGGACGCCGAGACCGTCCCGATCGCCATCTCGGCCCTCGAGACGGGGGAGGCGTGGAGCATGGACGCCCTGCGCCACCTCAACCGGATGCACGTCGACGCCCAGCGCCGGGTGGTGAACGCCGTGGTGACGCTGCTGAAGTCCGACAAGCCCGAGATCCAGAAGCGCGCCCTGGAGATCGTGAAGGAGCTGGACATCGAATTCCCGCTGACGGCGGTGGTCGACCTCCTGGACTCCCCGGATCTGGGGGAGGAGGCCCACCGGATCCTGCGGCGGGCGACCGGGAAGGATTTCGGCCGCGACAAGCGGGCCTGGCTGAACGCTCTGAAGGAGACGCCATGATCACGACGCTGCTGCTGCTCGCGACGCTCCAGAAGGACCCGGCCCTGGCCGAGACCGAGGCCAAGCTGAGCAACCTCAAGATCACGCTCGACTTCAAGGACGCCCCGCTCGAGACGGTGGTCGACTACCTCCGCGAGATCGCGGACATGAACCTCTTCATCGACTCCAAGGTGGCGGAGAAGCAGATCAAGGTCACGCTCAAGGTCGGCGAGATCTCGCTCCGCAGCGTCCTCTCGCTCGCGCTGAAGCCGCACGACTGCGGAACCTACTTCAAGGACGGCGTCCTCATGATCATGACCCTGCCGGACATCGCCGACCGCACGGTCAAGATGCAGATCTACGACTGCCGCGACATCCTTCATCCCATCCAGGACTTTCCGGGCGTCGAGTTCGTCCTCCAGGTGGACGGCGCCGGGATCGGGCCGGTCATCGATCCGGGCACCGGCGACGCCGGCGAGATCCCGATCGCCGAGCTGGTGCGGGCCCACACGGGCGGCAAGACCTGGGACGAGAATCCCAAGTTCTCGATCAACCTGCAGAACGGCCTGCTGGTGGTGAAGCAGACCCCCGAGGTGCACCGCCAGGTCGTGCGGCTCCTGGACATGCTCCGCCGCAACAAGTGATAACGTTCTAGTCAGACTGGAACGTTAACACTTCGCGAGGATCGCGTCGGTCATCGCCGTGGTGGACGCGGCGCCGCCCAGGTCGGACGTGACCGTCTTCCCCTCGGCGATCACGGCGGCGACGGCCCGGCGGATCTTCTCCGCCGCCCGCCCCTCGTTGACGTGGTCGAGCATCATCGCCGCCGTCAGGATCAGCGCCGTCGGGTTCAGCTTGTCCTGCCCCTTGAACTGGGGCGCGCTCCCGTGCACCGCCTCGAAGATCGCGCAGTCCCGGCCGATGTTCGCCCCCGGCGCCACCCCGAGGCCGCCCACCAGCGCCGCGCAGAGGTCCGACAGGATGTCGCCGTACAGGTTCGGGCAGAGCAGGATGTCGTACTCCTCCGGCCGCTGCACGAGCTGCATCGCCATGTTGTCGACGATGCGGTCCTCGACCGCGATCGCGGGGTAGTCGTGGGCGACGTCCCGCGCGACCTCGAGGAAGAGGCCGTCGCTCAGCTTCAGGATGTTCGCCTTGTGCACGATCGTGACCTTGCGCCGCGCGTTCATCGCCGCGTACTCGAAGGCCGCGTGCGCGATCCGCTTCGTGCCCTCCCGCGTGATGATCCGGATCGACTCCGCCGCGTCCTTCCCGACCATGTGCTCGACGCCCATGTAGAGGTCTTCCGTGTTCTCGCGCACGAGGACGAGGTCGACGTCCTTGAAGGGCGAGCGGATCCCCTCCATGGACTTGCACGGGCGGATGCCCGCGAAGAGGTCGAACTCCTTGCGCAGCGCGACGTTGACGCTGCGGTAGCCCGAGCCGATCGGCGTGCTCAGCGGCCCCTTGATCGCGACCTTGTTCTTCCGGATGGAGTCGAGAACCGCCCGGGGCAGGGGGTCGCCGCCCTTCGCGGTCGACGCTTCGCCGGCCTCCGCGACGTCCCAGGCCAGCTTGACGCCCGTCGCCTCGACGACGCGGCGCATCGCGGCGGTGAGCTCGGGGCCCGTGCCGTCGCCCGGGATCAGCGTGACCGTCCTCATTTCGTCTCTCCGGGAATCAGAATCCGCACGCCCTGGGCCCCGCCGCGGAGCTCCGTGGTGGGCACCGTGTTCCCCTCGGCGTCGACGCGCTCGATGAGGACGATCTCCTCGGTCGTCATCGTCGCCCGCCCCTGCGTCGCCACCGCGTGCGGCGAGCCGCGCAGCCGGAATTCCCGCCGGGTCGGCTCGTAGAAGAGGCGGTTGCCGGACAGCAGCACGTTCTCGACGTCCCGGCGCACCCGGACGTCCTCCCGCGCCGTGAACCCCTTCAGCTCCCGCTTCTCGGGGTCGATCTCGACGTCCACCCGCTCCGCGGTCATACGGAAGTCCGACGTCCTCAGCCGGCAGGCCTGGACCATGCGCATGCGGCCGGCCCCGGCGTCGTAGACGATGTCGCCCTCGCAGGAGGCGGCCATCTCGTCGCGGCGGCCCTCGCGCTCCTGCGAGAAGACGATCCGCTTGGGCCCCTGGAGGATGACGGTGCGGCCGGCGTCCCGCAGGGCCACGACGGGCGCCAGGATGAGCGTCGCGCCGAGCTCGAGGCGGACCGCCCGGGGCGACTCCAGGCGCCCCTGGCCGGAGGCGCGGTCGAACACGAAGCGATCGGCGGCCGCGCGGCCGCCGCCGCCCGCCCCGACCAGGCCTTCGAGTCGGACGTCGCCGTTCGCCTCCAGGGTGTCGACGTCGTCCCCGCGCGGGTTCAGCCGGGCGGCGAGGGTCCGGGAGCGCAGGAGGACGGGCGCGCCGTTCGAACCGGGGAAACCCTGGAGGCGGGCGTCCACCCCGCCTTCGAAGAGCGCGGCGCCGAACGGCTGATCGAGGGAGACGCGGGCGGCGCGGACGGAGGTGGAGCCGGTGGCGACGTCCACCGGCGAGCCCTCGAGCCGGACGCGGGTGACCTGGAAGTCCTCGAAGTCCTCGCGCTCGAGGGTCATGGTTTCGGCGCGCGCGGACACCTCCCGGCCGTCGACGAATGTGACGGCGCAGAGCCGGACGTCGCCCGCCGCCTCGACGCGCTCGATGACGGGGGTGGATTTGAGGGTGACGGGATCGACGCGGGAGCCGAGGGTGATGACCATGCTCTCGGCCAGGGCGGTCTGCGTGCCGGTCTCGTCCAGGCGGTCGAGCCGCACGCCTTCGCGCGCGACGACGGTGCGGCGGCCGGGGGAGGTCTCGCGGATCCGCAGCGGGCCGCGGCAGCTCAGCTGGCTGATGACCCGCCGGGGGCGCCCGGCGGCCGGATGGGCGAGATTCTGCGGGTCGCCGACGACCTCGAAGTAGCCCTGGCGGTCGACGGCGATGTCGGTCATGGCCTCGTCGGCGACGAGGCGCTCGCCGCGGATGCCGCCCTCGGGGCCCACGAGGTCGAAGTCGCGCGGGGCCTGGACGGTGACGGACATGCGTTCGCTGAAGGGCTGGGCGCAGGCGGCGCAGCTGCCCTTGGCGGCGCCGCGGGCGCCGCAGCGGGAGCAGACGAACTCGGGGTGGAAGGTGACCACCGCCTCGGGGGCCATGAGGAGGGAGGGCGGCTCGCCGGGCAGGCCCGGCCGCTCGACCCGCACGCGCTCCTGGAGCCGCAGCACGCCGGCCGCGTTGTCCATGCGCGCCCGCCGCGCGCTCATCCGGATCAGCTCGACCTTGTCGGTCCGGGGCGGCCGCGGGTCCAGGTAGTAGGTGGCGACGACGCCCTTCACCTCGAAGACCTCGTTCTTCGGGCGCACGTCGATCGGCGTCGCCTCCTCGCCGGTCAGCTCGGCCCGGATCTCGTTCCGGCCGTTCTTCGGATTGAAGACCTTCTGGTCGTACTTCCAGTTCTTGATGGGATCGTGGGTGCCCAGGGCGGGAGGAGCGATCTGCAGGAGCAGGGCCAGCAGCACTACCCCGCTCCCTTCCGGTCGCGGGAAATCCCAACGCGTACCCCCCTCTGGCCCCCCCGGGGGGGGCGCGGGGGGAGATCCATTGGGATTTGGGATTTGGGAGTTGGGAGTTCCGTCATACCGCTCCCACGTCGAGCAGGTCCTGGACGTCGAGCATCCCCACCGGCTCGCCCTTCTCGTTCACGACCGGGAGCTCGTCGATCTTCTTCTCCCGCAGGATCCGCACCGCCTCGCCGGCCAGGCGGTCGGGGCCGATCGTCTTCGGAGACTTGGTCATCAGGTCCGCGATCCGCCCGGCGAGCAGGCGGGCGTCGCGCCCCATCGCGCGGCGGAGGTCGCCGTCCGTGAAGATCCCCGCGAGACGCCCGGCGGCGTCCACGACGCAGACCGCCCCGGCGCGCGCGCGGGTGATGGCGGCGACGGCCTCCGTCACCGTCGTGTCGTCCCGCACGACCGCGTTGCGTTCGCCGGTGCGCATGACGTCCGACACCTTGAGCAGGCGCCGGCCGAGGTCGCCGCCCGGGTGGTAGAAGGCGAATTTCTCGCGGTCGAAGCCGCGGGCTTCGAAGACGCAGAAGGCGAGGGCGTCGCCGAGGGCGAGCAGCGCGGTGGTGGTGGCGGAGGGGGCGAGGCCGAGCGGGCAGGCCTCCTCGATGCGGCCGAGCTCGATGACGAGGTCGGCGTTCTTGCCCAGCGTGGACTGGCGGGAGGCGGTGAGGGCGACGATCTTGGCGCCGATGCGGCGGAGGGGCGGGAGGAGCTGGACGACCTCCTCCGTCTCGCCGCTGTTGGACAGGGCGAGGACGAGATCGTCCGGCCCGACGCGGCCGAGGTCGCCGTGGTAGGCCTCGGCGGGGTGGAGGAAGATCGACGGCGTGCCCGTGGACGCGAACGTGGCGGAGACCTTCTGGGCGATCAGGCCCGCCTTGCCCATGCCGGTGACGACGACGTGGCCCTTGCAGGCGGCGACGGCGGCGACGGCCGACGTGAAGTCGGGGCCGAGGCGGTCGACGAGCGAGAGGATCGCCTGGGCCTCGACGCGGAGGACTTCGCGGGCGCGATTCAGGTCCATGAGGGGACGATTATAGCGCAATCGCGGCCGGGCGGGGCGTCCTGTATAATCCCGGCACATGCCCAGGAGCCCCCGGCCGCCGCACTCGAAGCGGAGCTTCCTCGTCCACGGCAAGTTCATGTCGGCGAAGTGGGACTTCCAGCACCACGTCGTGCCGCCCATGTCGTCGTCGAGCGCCTACCGCCTGGAGACGGCGGAGCGCGGGGAAGCCGGCTTCTGCGGCTTCAGCGACCCCAAGGTCCGGGCCCACCGGCGCTCGGAGATCTTCATCTACGACCGGCTCGACGAGCCTACGCGCGCGATGCTCGAGGAGCGCCTGGCGTACGTCGAGGACGGCCGCTTCGCCGTCTGCTTCTCGTCTGGCATGGCCGCCATCGCCGCCGCGCTGGGCGTGCTGGTCAAGACCGGCGACGAAATCATCGCCCATCACGCCCTCTACGGCTGCACCTACAGCCTGCTCACCAACTGGATGCCGAAGTACGGGGTCTCCGTGCGCTACGCGGACCTGACGAAGCCGGAGAAGCTCGACCGCCTGATCGGCCGCAAGACGCGCGTGGTGCTCTACGAGACGCCCGTCAATCCCACGCTGGAGCTGATCGACATCGCCGCGGTCAGCGAGATCTGCCGGCGCCGGAAGGTGAGGACGGTCGTCGACAACACGTTCGCGACGCCCTTCTGCCAGCGGCCCCTCGGGCTGGGGGCGGACGTGGTGGCCCACAGCCTGACGAAGAACATCTGCGGATTCGGCACGGACATGGGCGGGGCGGTGGTCTCGGCGCTGGACCTGGAGAGCGACTTCCTGCTGTACCGGAAGGACTTCGGGGGCGTGCTGTCCCCCAAGAACGCGTGGCCGATCCTGGTCTACGGGCTGCCGTCGCTGGAGCTCCGGATGCGCAAGGAGGAGCAGAACGCCCTGGAGGTCGCGCGCTTCCTGGAAGACCACCCCAAGGTGGCGTCGGTGTCCTATCCCGGCCTCGAGAGCTTCCCCCAGCGGGACCTGGCGCGCCGGCAGATGACGGACTTCGACGGCACGTTCGCGCCGTCGAACATGATCTACTTCGTGATGAAGGGCGGGGACCGGGCGGCCTCGCGGGTCGTGAACCACGCCGCGAAGCACGCCTACGCGCTGACGCTGGCGGTCTCGCTCGGCCAGATCCGCACGCTGATCGAAAAGCCGACGGGGATGACCCATTCGGCGCTGCCGGCGGCGGTCAAGAAGGCGGGCCACCTCTCGCCGGGCGGGGTGCGCCTCTCGATCGGGATCGAGGATCCGGGCGACATCATCCACGACCTCCGGGAAGCGCTCCAGCGGTGCTAGCCTTCAAGAGCCTCCTGCGGCGCCGCGCCCGGACGCTGCTCTCGCTGATGGGCGTGGCCATCGGCATCGCCGCCATCATCGCCTTCAACGCGATCGGCAAGGGCTTCCGCGCCGGCCTCAACAAGTACTTCAGCGACAGCGGCGCCCAGATGATCGTCGTCAACGGCACGATGAAGGATCCGGCCTTCAGCCGCGTGACCCGGGAGGAGCTGGAGTTCATCCGGAGCCTGCCCCAGGTCGCCCACCTGTCCCACGCCAACTTCGCGCTCGCGTCGACCCGCAGCGTGCAGAGCGCGTCCGGCCTCACCATGCTCTCGATCTTCGGACGCACCTGGGGCGACCGCCTCATGGACAAGTACCGCGACCTGAAGGGGCGGCTGCCCGCGAAGGACGACGAGGTGCTGCTCGGGTCCATCGGCTCCGAGAGCATGAAGAAGGGCGTCGGCGACACGCTGGAGCTCTTCCAGCGCAAGTTCACGGTCGTGGGCGTGTTCGAGACGGGCGTCCCCTGGGAGAAGCTCGGCGTCGTGATGTCGAACGCGGTCCTCGAGGAGGTCCTCCAGCACAAGCAGGGGTCCGCCTCGATGGGCCTCGTCTATCTCAAGCCCGGCGCCGATCCCGCGGCCGTCCGCGCCGCCATCAAGGCCCGCCATCCGCACCTGGACCCGATGAAGACCGAGGAGTTCTCGAGCTTCTACGACCAGCTCGAATACATCGACTACTTCGTCTGGATCATCTCCCTCGTCAGCGTCGCGGTGGGCGGCCTCGGCGTCCTCAACACGCTCCTCATGAGCGTGTCCGAGCGCACCCGCGAGATCGGGACCCTGCGCGCCGTGGGCTGGAGCCAGGGCCGCGTCCTGCGCCTGATCCTGAGCGAAGGCGTCCTCATCAGCTTCCTGGGCGGGCTCATCGGGCTCGGCCTGGGCGTCGCCGGCGCCGAGATTCTCATCCGCTTCGCCCCCAAGGGGACGCTCTCGACCTCCTACGCCTTCCTGGTCTTCCTCCAGGCCTTCGTGGTCTCCCTCGGCCTGGGCGTCGCCGGCTCGCTCTATCCCGCCTGGCGCGCCAGCCGCCTCAGCCCCATCGAGGCGCTGAAGTATGAGTGACGCCGCCGTCCGGGCCGTCGACCTCGTCAAGTCCTACGAAAACGGGGCCATCGTCGCCCTCAAGGGCGTCTCCCTCGAGATCCGCCGGGGCGAGTTCTTCGGCATCATGGGGCCCAGCGGCTCGGGGAAGTCGACCCTCCTCCACCTCATCGGCGCCCTCGACCGCCCCACGAGCGGCCAGGTCTGGCTCAACGGGCGCGACCTCACCCGGGAGGCCGACCTCGACACCGTCCGCGCGAAGGAAGTCGGGTTCATCTTCCAGCTCCACAACCTGATCCCGACCCTCACCTCGACCGAAAACGTCGAGATCCCCATGATCGGCGTCGGACGCGACCGGCGCGAGCGGCGCCGCGTCGCCGTCGAGCTCCTCGAGCGCGTGGGCCTGGGCCACCGCCTGAACGCGATCTCCACCCGCCTCTCCGGCGGCGAGCGCCAGCGCGTCGCCATCGCCCGGGCCCTCGCCAACGGCCCCAGCGTGATCCTCGCCGACGAGCCGACGGGGGACGTCGACCTCAAGACCGGCGAGCAGATCCTCGCCTGCCTGCTCGAGGCGCGGAAGCGGACGGGCGCGACGCTGGTGGTGGTGACGCACAATCCCGACATCCTCCGCGGGGCGGACCGGACGGTGACGCTGGCCGACGGGCGGGCGACGTCGTGAGCCTCTACGAGCGGAAGGGCTGGTTCCGGATCGAGCTGCCGGAGGGCTGGGAGACGGCGGAGGAGGAAGGGACGCTGTCGCTGTCGCGGGCCGACGGCCCGGGCGCGCTGCAGCTGACGGTGCGGGAGGGGCCGCGCGGGGGCAAGCCGGGCCAGAAGGTCGACCCCTACCTGCTGCTGCGGGCCTTCGCCGCCCAGACGGGCGTGGACTTCGAGCTGGCCGCGCCGCGACGCTGGACCTCGGGCCCCCTCGACTGGGCGGCCTGCGAGTGGACGGCGGAAGAGCCCTTCGACGGGGCTCAGGGCGGGAAGGGCGAGCCGGTGGCGTGGCGGGCGTGGATGGCGACGAACCAGGACCTGCTGGCGTTCGCGACCTACGCGAGCCCGGTGGACGCGCGGGACCAGGAGCGGGCGGCGGTGGATTCACTGCTCGCGGGACTGGAATTGTTTTGATACCCTGAGGGCGGGTTATACTTCCAGAGGACCATGCGGGAAATATCAGGCGAGTTCCTTCACGCGGAAATCACCCGGATGGGATCCATCGTCGTCCAGACCTGGATCTACCATCCGTCGGGCATCCTGCTGCACGCGCCGGGCGACGTCCTGACGGCCGAGCACGCGGCCGCGTTCGCGCCGTCGGTGCTGGACCGCGTGCTGCTGCAGGAAGTGACCGAGGAGCGGAAGGCCATCCGCGACGGCCTGGGCGTGGCCCTCGTGTCGCTGGGCGCGGTCAAGGCGGAGGACATCCTGGCCGAGGAAGTGACGGCCGGACGGGTCCGCCTCAAGGCGGGAACGGCCCTGGATGCCGCGGTGGTGGAGTCCCTGACCAAGGAAAAGGTCCTGTCGGTGCCCGTCTGCCGGGGCGCCACGCCGGCCTCGATCAAGTGGGCGCGGACCTATCTCGAGGCGGTGCCGCAGGCGCCCGTGAAGATGATCCGCCCGGATCCGCTCGCCGCGGCGGCCACGACCTCCGCGTGGGCGCTGCTGACGCCGCGGGCGAAGGTGATGGCGGTCTTTCCCGACGACATGGCGCGCCTGCGGATCGTGAACGCCGTCGTCGCCGCGGGCCACGAGGTGATCGAGGTGAAGGCGTTCGGCGACGCGCTGGCCGCCGCGAAGGCGCAGCGGCCGGACGCGGTGCTGGTCCCGCCGGAGGGGGCGATCCAGATCTGCGACGACCTGCGCCGGAAGGGCGAGACGCTGCGCTCGATCGTGATCTGCGTGACGGGCGACGCGGCGAAGCTCGCGACCATCGGACCGAAGGCGATCGAGGCGGGGGCCAACGACGTCCTGCAGCAGCCGGCGACGCCGGGCCTGCTCGCCGACCGGATCCGGTGCTGGATGCGCCTCCGGAACAAGGTGGTGGCGGTGCCGCCGTCGGTGGCCAAGGATCGGCGGCAGGCCGAGCGTCGCGCGGCCGCGATGACGCTGCGCCTGGCCGATTCCGGCGGCGGGAAATCCCCCGTGACGACCGCGACGCTGCTGGAGTTCTCGGACGGCGGGCTGCGCCTCGAATACGGCCTGCTGGAGCCGCCGGATCCCGGGCACTACCGGCCGCATGGCGTCCACCCCGGCCACGCGCTCTTCGCCTACGCGAAGGAGAACAAGCTGGGCCGCGACATCATCTTCACGCTGACCGGGAAAGACGTCCCCACGTTCGAATCGCGGGGCCGCTTCACGCACATCCTGCTGCAGCCGGGCTCCGAGCGCGTCGGCGTGTGCTTCCTGAAGGCCCATCCCGGGGCGGCCGAGCGCGTCACGACGATCCAGCGCAAGCCGATGGGCTAACGAGAATCACGAATCACGGACGAAGCGACACGTCCGTTCATGCCGGTAGACGGGTCGACGTAGCGACGCGCTAGGCGCGACGAAGAATCACGAATCACGGACGAAGCGCTACGCCCAAACACCCTGGATTCCGGATTCTGGATTCCGGATTCTCGCGTTACTTCTTGTCGTCCAGGACGCAGCGGAAGCCCACCGTGGCGGAGGTGTGGAGGGCGGGCTCCGACTCGCGCATGGTGGTGGTGTTGTACTCGCGCGCGAGGAAGCTGCCGCCGCGGAGCACCTTGCCCTGGACGCTGATCTTCGAGCCGATCTTGGTCTCGTAGTTGTCGGCGCACCACTCGCGCACGTTGCCCACCATGTCGAAGCAGCCGAAGGGGCTGGCTCCGCCGCAGACCCCGACGGGCGAGGTGAACTCGTAGCCGTCGTCCTTGCCCGACGCGTTGCAGCGGCGCTCCGGCATCGCCCAGTCGTTGCCCCACGGGTAGGTCCAGCCCGTCTTGCCCCGGGCCGCCTTCTCCCACTCCATCTCCGTGGGCAGGCGCTTGCCCGCCCAGGCCGCGTACGCGTAGGCGTCGTACCAGGTCACGCCCACCACCGGCTGGCGCGGGCCGTTGTAGCGCGCGTCCTTCCAGAGCACCGGCTCGTGCGTCAACGGCGGATCCCGCCGCTCGTCGGCATGGCAGCGGCTGTGGTCGCCCGTCTCCCGGACGTGCTGCGTGAACTGCAGGTACTGCTCGTTCGTCACTTCGTAGATGTCGGCGTAGTAGGCGGGCGTCTTTTCAGACCGCGAGTAGATCTCGCCGGGCCGCGCGTCCGAGCTCCCGTAGCGGAACTCGCCCTCCGGAATCCGCGCCATCTCCAGGTCGCGCAGCCCCAGCGAAAGCTTCACGTCCGCCCCCGGGTCCACCGTCACGATCCGTTCCGTGCCCAGGATCCGGATCCGCCGACGTCCCGTCTCGACCGCCTTCGAGAGCGGAGCGCGGCCCGCCGCGCGCCCGTCCACGAAGACCTCCACGCCGCGGATCTCGCAGTCCACCACGAGGCGGCCCGGCGGGATCCGCTGCAGCGACGCCTTCACCGGCCGATCCACCGGCTCCCGGCTCACGACCTCGAACGACGCCGACTGGTCGTAATGTCCTTCCAGCACGAACGTCGCCTTGTGGGAGCCGGACTCGACGCCCTCCGCCGTCGCGGGCGTGACGCCCACTTTCTGGCCGTCGACGTACACCGTCGCGCCGCGGGGGTCGGAGTCGAAGGTGACGCGCGCCCGCACGCGGGCGAGCTCGTACTCGCGCGAGCCGGGGGCCTCGACGGCCAGCTCGACCGAATGGGTGTCGTAGTGCTTCTTCACGAGCTTCAGCTGGTGCCGGCCCGCGGGGAGGTCGAGGTCGCAGGGCGTGCGGCCCCGCTCCTCGCTGTTGACGTAGACGACGGCGTCGGGCGGCGTGGACACGAGATGGAGCCGGTGGGTGGTCGGCTTCGCGGCGGCGGGCGCGCGTCCCGCCTCCACGAGGACGATCGCGCGGCCGATCTTGGATCCGGCCTCGATCTTCTCGGTGAAGGACACGTCGTCGTAGCCGGCGCGGGCGATCGCGAACTGGTGCTCGCCGGCGTCGAGCTCGCGGGAGAACGGCGTCACGCCGTAGAGCTTGTCGTCGATGCGGACCTCGGCGTTGTCCACGCCGGGCGTGGTGATCTCGACGCGGCCCTTGAGGCGCGTCAGCTCCACGCCCGCGAGCCGCAGGCCCCGCTCGCAGTCCTGCACGCCGATCTCGCGGCCCGTCGCGGCGTCGACGATGCGGAAGCGGCGGCTGTCGTCGGTCCCCACCGGCTCCAGGACCAGCTCGCGCGGCGCGTAGTACTCCTTCGTGAAGCGGAGGACGTGGCGGCGCCACGTGGGATGGGGCAGCGAGACCGGCCCGACGCCCAGCGACTGGCCGTCGATCGCGATCTCGGCCTCGGCGGGACGGGCGTCGATCTCCAGCGGCCCGGAGAGGCGGTAGGCGGAGACCTCGGCCACCTTGCGGTCCAGGTCGCGGCGCTCGTGCGAGGCGCGGCGGACGCGCAGGAAGCCCCAGGCCGACGCGGCCAGGAGGAACAGGGCGACGGCCGCCAGGACCCACTCGACGCGGCGACGTCCGGCCCGGCGCGGCGCGGTCGAATGGACGGACGGGCCGAGGGGGACGGCGAAGGGCGTGAGGCGGCGGATCTCGCCCTTGGGGCCCGCCTCGAGCGCGGGCGTGCCCTGCGCGACGAGCTTCAGGAGGAACGCCTCCTTGGCGCGCTGGAGGTCGGCGGCGAGCTCGCGGGTGGACTGGTAGCGCTTGTCGCGGTCGATCGACAGCGCGCGCTTGCAGATGGCGTCGAGCTCGGGCGTCACCACGGGGTTGAGCTCGCTGGGCATGTCCATGCCGAGGGGCAGCTCGCCCGTGAGCATCTCGTAGAGGACGACGCCCAGCGAGTAGATGTCGGCGCGGGCGTCCACCTGGCGGCCGGGGGCCATCTGCTCGGGCGCCATGTAGAACAGCGTCCCGGAGAGGATGCGCACGCCGCTGGTGCGCGCGGCGTTCTCCGACATCACGATCTCGCTGCCCGGCCGGGCCGGGAACATGCCCAGGCCCAGGTCGGTGATCTTCACGTAGTGCATCAGCGCCTTGCCGCGATTGGAGATGTCGAGGCGCTTCTTCTCGACCAGGATGTTCTCGGGCTTCACGTCCTTGTGGACGATGCCCTTGCCGTGGGCGAAGTCCAGGGCCTCGCAGGCCTGGACGGCGATGTCGATCGCGTAGGGCGGCGGCAGGATGCCGTCTTCCGCCATGAGCTCGCGCAGGTTCCGCCCCTCGACGTACTCCATGATGAAGTAGGGCGGGTCGTGCTTGGTGTCGAGGCCGATGGTCTTGACGATGTTCGGATGGTCGAGCTCGTGCTGGAAGACCGCTTCCTGGCGGAGATAGTCCATCCCCTCCGGGCTCGTGGGGATCTTGATCGCGACGAACTTGCCGGCGATCTGGGCGTGCTCCGCCTTCCAGACCACCCCGAAGCCGCCCTGGCCGATCTTGTCGACCAGCGTGTACTCCGAAATGCGGTCGCCCTTCTCGACGCTTCGGTACGGCATAACCTCTCTTTAATTATACGCCCTGTTCGGGTTGACAGCCTTCCGCCACTCCCTACACTATCTCGACGTGAAAAAGGGACCGCTTCCTCGCAGCAAAGCCGCCTTCGAGCGCGCCCGCCAGGTCATCCCCGGCGGCGTCAACTCGCCCGTCCGCGCTTACCGCGCCGTCGGCGGCCATCCGCCCTTCATCGCCTCCGGCAAGGGCGCCACCGTCGTCGACCTGGACGGAAACCGCTACCTCGACTACGTCCTCTCCTGGGGCCCCCTCATCCTCGGCCACGCGCCCAAGCCGGTCGTCGACGCCGTCCGCGCCGCCGCGGGGAAGGGGACGTCCTACGGGGCCCCGACCGCCGCCGAGGTCGAGATGGCCGAGTTCCTACGCTCCGCCTTCCCGTCCATGCAGAAGATCCGCCTCGTCTCCAGCGGGACCGAGGCGGCGATGAGCGCCATCCGCGCCGCCCGCGGCTTCACCGGGCGCGACGACATCCTCAAGTTCGAGGGCTGCTACCACGGCCACTCCGACGGCCTCCTGGTCAAGGCCGGCTCCGGCCTCGCCACCTTCGGCGAGCCGTCCAGCGCAGGCGTGCCGGCGGACGTCGCCAGGCACACGCTCGTCCTGCCCTATAACAACCTCGAGGCGGTCCGATCCCTCGTGAAAGAGCGGGGGACGTCGATCGCCGCCGTCATCCTCGAGCCGGTGGCGGGGAACATGGGCGTGGTGCCGCCGGCGCCGGGCTACCTCGACGGCCTCCGCGAGATCACGAAGGCGGCGGGGATCGTGCTGATTTTCGACGAGGTGATCAGCGGCTTCCGGCTCTGCTGGGGCGGGGCGCAGACGGTCTACGGCGTGGAGCCGGACCTGACCTGCCTGGGCAAGATCATCGGCGGCGGGCTGCCGGTGGGCGCGTACGGGGGACGTCGGGAGATCATGGAGAAGATCTCGCCGGACGGGCCGGTGTACCAGGCGGGGACGCTGTCGGGGAATCCGCTGGCCGTCGCGGCGGGCCTCGCGCAGCTGAAGACGCTGAAGGCGAACCGGTCGATCTACAAGCGGATCGCGGCGCTGGCCGAGCGCCTGGAGAAGGCCTTCCGGGGCGTGACCGTGAACCGGGTCGGCTCCATGCTGACGCCGTTCTTCGGGCCCGGGCCGGTGACCGACTGGGACAGCGCGGCCAAGGCCGACGCGAGCAAATTCGCGGCCTTCCACCAGGGCATGCGCGAGCGCGGCGTCCTGCTGCCGCCGTCGCAGTGGGAGGCGATGTTCACCAGCGCCGCGCATACCGACAAGGACATCGAACGCACGATCCGCGTTATGCGGGAAGTCGGCGTCGCCTGATGTTACGTTTCGAAAGCGCGTCGAAAGTCGGCGTCTCGGCGGTCCGGGCGATCGTGGGGGAGGCGGCGGGCGTCGACCGCCAATGGTGGCACAAGCCCCTGTCCTTCGAGAACGCGGCTCCCCAGGCGCCGGAGTATCTCAAGGGCGGCATCTCGCTCTTCCGGCCGGGGGTGCCGCTGGAAGACGACCTTTTCATGGCGTTCGGGGACATGGCGGCGGTCGTCGAACTGCTCTCCGGCTGGGCGAAAGCGCACGGCGTGAAGTGGCACCTCTTCATGAACGCGGACGACTGGGGGACCATCGATCCCACCGGGCCGTCGCAGGTCCTGCTCGGCCAGCTCAAGAAGTGGTCGAAGCGCGCCAAAGTGCCGGACGCGGGGAAGGGGCAGTGGCTGATTCCCGACACCCGGCGCCGCGACATCTCCATGAAGCACCCGCCCAAGGCATGAAGAAGGCGGACGCCTTCCGCGATTTCGTTCTCGACCAGCTGCGCGACGTCCCGGGCGTCGAGGCCCGCGCGATGTTCGGCGGCCACGGCCTCTACCTGAAAGACCGCATCTTCGGCATCGTGTTCAAAGGCCGCGTCTACCTGAAGATCCCGCCCAAGCCCGGCCTCAAGCCCTTCAAGCCGTTCCCCGGGAAGAAGTCCATGAAGTATTTCGAGGTGCCCGCCGACGTCCTGGAAAGCCCCGCCGAGCTCGCGCGCTGGGTGGCGGAATCAAATCGAGACCGGGACTTTCGTCGCCCTCGATGATTACTTGGGATTAGCCCACCACCAGAAGTGCCACCACTTGGGCTGATGAGTCGGTTCGAGCCATTCCGTGCCATCCGCTGAGCGCGCGTGAATCACGACCATTCCGCAGTCGACGCACTTGCTTTTCAGCGACTTTCCGAGCGACGGAAGTTGCCTGCCAAACGTGAGTAGGTTAGGTATCCAGGGAGTTCTTTCCCAATCCGCCGCGCAATAGGGGCAGGGAAGCGGGTCATTCTCGGTGGGCACTTCAACTCCCCGTGCCCAAAAAGACGCGCCTATTGTGCCATGCCAGGGCCTCGGGGCTTGGGCGGTTCGCCGGTCGGTCGGGCACTTGAACCAGCGCCTGCCCGTCGTAAGGGTAATAGCGACGGCCGTTCTTCCAATCCGAACGCAAGCGGGATGACACGCGCACGACGAGGTCCGGAGTAACCGTGACATATCCGCGATCGAAGAGCGTGTGGAACTCCTTGGTCAGTGTCAATCCGTTCTGGAGATGGTTGCTTCGCGGTCCCAAGTAGGGCTGGATGTGGGCCGCGTCGAGAACAGGTTCCGTGTGTTCGCCCGTAATTGCGCAGCGGCCTTTGTAGGCGTCGATCAGCCTGGTTCGGAAGGTGCCTTGGCCTTCGCGAGCGGCCTGGACGCTCCGAACGAAGCGGCGTTCATCGACCTCCAGGGGGACGAAGCTCGATGCGACCAGTTCCTCTGGGGCCGCGTCCGCCATCGTGTTGAGTAGAAAGTGGGCGTGCCCAGAGTTCTCCTCCGTTTTTCCCCGGACAATATTCGCGGCCCATCCTCGAGTTTCGCCCCAGGGAATCCATCGCTCAGACGACCAGAAGACAGCGGAGCGAAGGATCGTGCATCCCAGTGGAGCGCGGGGGGTCGAGGGGTTTAGCAGATCCTTTTTCCTGAAAGCGCCGATGCGGTCCAGAAAACCTAGGCGGTCCGGGTCGCCATTTTTCCACTCGAAGAGGTCCCATGCGGTTTCCAGGTCCAGCACCCTGAAGTGCGCGAAGTAGCCGTATCCCGCAATGGCGAAATGCGGCTTCTTCAGGCGAAAGAAGACGGGCTCTCCTTCGTTCATCTTCTTGAGCGGATCGGTGGACTGTGGAGACCAGAAATTCACCTCGTCCACGACGCCATCGCGGGCTCGGCTCGACAGGAAGTCGAACCATCGCTTGTCCGTCTGCGCAATGAAGGGCTCCACGCCGGAAATAGTACCGCATGGGTGCCGCTTCCTGGTCCTGGTCCTGTTCCTGGTCCAATCCGTCTGCTAGAATCACCACTCCCATGGGCAAGATCTACCTCGAGACCTTCGGCTGCCAGATGAACGCGCTGGACAGCGAGCTCATCCTTTCGAAGATGAAGGATCAGGGCTACACCGCCACCGAGGCGAAGGACGAGGCGGACGTCATCCTCTTCAACACCTGCTCGGTCCGCGAGCACGCCGAGGAGAAGGCCCTGTCCCACGCGGGCACCGTCCGGAAGCTCAAAAGCAGCCGGCCCGATCTGGTGGTCGGCATCGTCGGCTGCATGGCCCAGAACAAGCAGGACGCCCTCTTCAAGCAGCTCCCGCACGTGCAGCTCATCGTCGGGCCGCGGCACTTCGGCGCCATCCCGAGGCTCGTCGAGGAGATCCGCTCCACCGGCCAGAAGCGCATCGCCGTCGCCGACATCGACGACGAATTCATCGACGGCGCGGAGGCCGTCTCGACCCGCGCCTCCCGCTTCCAGGCCTACGTCAAGGCGATGGAAGGCTGCGACCTCTCCTGCGCGTTCTGCATCGTCCCGACGACCCGGGGCGGCGAGGTCAGCCGCCCCGCCGAGCGCATCGTCGAGGAATGCCGCCGCCTCGCCGCCGAAGGCACGGTCGAGGTCACGCTGCTCGGCCAGACGGTCAACTCCTACGGCAAGGGCCTCAAGCCTTACGTCGATCTCGGCGGCCTGCTGCGGCGGGTGAGCGAGGTCGACGGCCTTCGCCGGATCCGCTTCATCACCTCGCACCCGAGCTTCGTGCGGCCCAGCCTGATCGAGGCGATGCGCGACCTCCCCAAGGTCTGCAAGTACCTGCATTTCCCGGCACAGTCGGGATCCAACCGGATCCTCAAGGCCATGCGCCGCGGCTACACGGTGGAGCGCTATCTGGAGATCGTCGACACCCTCCGCGCCGAGGTGCCGGGCATCGAGCTGGCGAGCGACTGGATCGTCGGCTTCCCCGGGGAGTCGGCCGAGGACTTCGACGCGACGCTCGCGCTGATGGAGCGCGTCGGCTTCCAGAACTCCTTCATCTTCCAATACTCGCCGCGGCCCGGCACGGACGCGGCGTCGCTCGTCGACGACGTCCCCGAGGCCGAGAAAACCCGGCGCAACCAGGCGCTGCTCGCGCTGCAGGAGAAGCTCTCGCGCGAGCGGAACGCCGCGCGGGTGGGGCGGACGCTGGAGGTGCTCGTCGAGGGGCCGAGCAAGAAGATCGCGACGCGCATGACGGGGCGGACCGACACCCACCAGCTCGTCCATTTCGAGGCCGGCCAGGATCTGACCGGCCGCTTCGTGAACGTGGAGATCACGGGCGCCACGGCGCTCTCGCTCACCGGTCGACTCCCATGAACCGCGACGAAGTCTTCATGCGCCGGGCCCTCGAGCTCGCCGCGAAAGGCGGGCTCAAGGTCGCCCCCAATCCGCGGGTCGGCGCCGTGCTCGTCAAGGGCGGCACGATCGTCGGCGAGGGCTGGCACAAGGAGTACGGCGGGCCCCACGCCGAGGTCCTCGCGCTGCGCGGCGCGAACCCGAAGGGCGCGACGCTCTACCTCAACCTCGAGCCCTGCTCGCCGCATCCCAAGAAGACCCCGCCCTGCTCGGACATGCTGGCGAAATCCGGCCTCGCGCGTCTCGTCGTCGCCATGAAGGATCCCAATCCCATGGTCGACGGCCGCGGCGTCGCCGCCGTCCGCAAGGCGGGCATCAAGGTCACGACGGGCCTCCTCGAAGCCGAGGCCCGCGCGCTCAACGCGCCCTTCGTCAAGTTCCACACCCGCGGCCTCCCCTACGTCGTCTGCAAGTGGGCGATGACGCTCGACGGCAAGATCGCCACCCGCACGGGCGACTCCCGCTGGGTCTCCGGCGAGACGTCCCGGAAGTGGCTCCACCAGTGGCGCGACAGCTTCCAGGCCATCCTCGTCGGCAGCGGCACGGTGCTGCGCGACGACCCCAGCCTCCGCGGCGCCAAGACGCGCCCGACCCGCATCGTCCTCGACTCCCACGCGAGCACGCCGCTCTCGGCCCAGGTGGTCCACACCGCCCGCGAGCATCCGACCATCCTCGCCGTGTCCCCCTACGCGCCCGAGCGCCGGGTTAAGGCCCTCCGCAAGGCGGGCGTGCAGATCCTCGAGCTCGACGTCCGCGATCTCCGCGTCGTCTTCGAGGCCCTGGCCGGCGAAGGCCTCCACCGCATCCTGGTCGAAGGCGGCGGCGAGGTCCACGCGAGCGTGCTCGCCGCGGGCGTCGCCGACGAAGCGGCCGTCTTCATCGCCCCGAAGCTGGTCGGCGGCCGCGACGCCAAGACGCCCGTGGAAGGCGAGGGCTTCGAGCTCATGGCCGAGGCCCGCGGGCTGAAGGACGTCGTCGTCGAGCGCATGGGCGAGGACGTGCTCCTGCGCGGACGGCTCGCGTGACCCGGGCCGTCTTCTTCGACGCCGGCCACACGCTCCTCTACGCGCATCCGGACCTGCCGACCATCTACACGGAGGTCAGCGCCGCGTTCGGCGCGCGCCTCGAGCCCGCCGCGTTCGCCGCCGCCTTCGGCCCCGCGTTCAAGGCTGGCGTAAAGGAGTCCGCTCCCGACGGCCGCGCGAGCGACGCCCAGGACCTGGCGATGTGGCGGGGGATCACGCGGCGGATTCACGAGGCCGTCGCGGTGCCGGTCGCGTTCGACGTCTGGTTCGACGCCCTCTGGGCCCACTTCGGCAGCGCGGCCTGCTGGCGCTTCTACGACGACGTGGCGGCCACGCTCGGCGCGCTCCGCGCCCGGGGGCTGAAGCTCGGCGTGGTCTCGAACTGGGATTCGCGGCTGCGCCGGATCGCCGACGGCATGGGCCTCACCGCGCTCGTCGACTTCCTGGTCATCTCCGCCGAGGCGGGCGTGCGCAAGCCCGACCCCGGCATCTTCCGCCTCGCCTGCGAGAAGGCGGGCGTTCAGCCGGAAGAGGCCCTGCACGTCGGCGACCTCGCGGAGGAGGACGTCCTGGGCGCCCAGCGCGCCGGCGTCCGCGCCGTCCTGATCGAGCGCTCGAAGCGCATGGTCGATCCGGCCGCGATCCCGGACGTGCCGATCCTGAAGTCCCTGCGCGAGATCGAGGATCTCGTCTAGCGCCGCGCGCGGGGGCCTTCGTCGGGGCCGGTGGGAACGATGACCTCGAAGTCGCCGCCCTTGAGGGCCTTGTGGTCGAGGGTCTCCAGGCCCTGGATCCGCGGGTCCGGCGCGATCGAGATCGCCCACTCGATGCCGTTGTCCGCGACGATCATCCCGTACTTCTTGAGCGCCTTGAGGATGACCTGGACGTGCGGCGGGAAGCGGGAGATGTCGACGTCCTTCTTCAGCCGGAAGCGCTCGCCCATGCGGGGCTGGAAGGGCGCCGGCGCCGTGCTGGCATAGTGCGTCGCGGGGTAGACGTACGCCTTCCGGGTCTTGCGGACGGTGACCCGCAGCGCGTGCTCGATCGAGCCGCGCGCGACCTCGTCGTAGCGGACCACGGCGGGGAAGATGGGGAGGCCCGCGGCGTCGGCCGACGTCCAGCCGTCCGGCCGGAGCTTGTTGGTGGTCAGGTCGAAGATCGCGGCGCAACTGGCCTTCCAGCCAGAGGCGCCTCTGTAGACGTGGAAGAGCTCGTAGAGCTTCATCGCGGCGGGGTCGACGAGGATCAGGTGGCGGTCGCCGTCGGCTCCTTCCCGCTGGTACTTCGCGAGGTCGGGGCCCGACAGGGGGCCGCCTTCCACGGGGGCGTCGTCCGGAATCGGAAAGGGTCCGGGATCCGATTCCCCCGGATCCTCCATCAGGACGTCGACGCGCGGCTGGTTCGGCGGCACCAGCATGAAGGGCATGTCGTGGTTCCACCGGAAGCGCAGGTTCCGGCCCACGGTGTCGACGATCTTGTCGGAGTCGGGATGGACGGGACGCTCGGAGATGTCCTCGTTCCAGGGGTTGTCCTTGGGCATGACCTGGAGGGTGGAGAGGACGGCGTCCGCCTCGGGCGTGCCGAAGAGCACGGGCCGCGTCACCGGCGGGGTCGGCGGCAAGGTCCGCCCCTCATGGTTGAGCCGCGGTTCCTGCGCGCCCGCGAGGAACGCCAGGGCGAGGAGGCTTCTCATGTCCTACGGAGGGGCGGGGCTCCTGTTTTGCGCCCGCATTCGGTGTCTCATCCGCATGGATAGACGCGCGTTTCTCGGGGCGGCCGCCGCGCTGCCCGCGCTCGGCCAGGACGTCCCCAAGCCCCGCGTCCGGCGGCGGATCGGGGTGTCGACCTACTCCTTCTGGCACTTCAAGGGCCCGCGGGTGGAGGTCGCCGACTGCGTCGAGCGCGCCGCCCGCATGGGCTTCGACGGCGTGGAGATCCTGCACGAGCAGATGTCGGGCGACTCGAACGCCTACCTGCAGGACCTGAAGCGCCGCGCGTTCGTGAACGGGCTCGACCTCATGGGCTTCTCGATCCACCAGGGCTTCGTGACGCCCGACGCCGACCTGCGGAAGAAGAACGTCAGCCACACCAAGTGGTGCGTCGAGCTCGCCGCGCGCCTCGGCATCCCCACGCTGCGCCTCAACACCGGGCGCTGGGGGACGATCAAGTCCTTCGACGCCCTGATGGAGGCGAAGGGGATCGAGCCGACCCCCGACGGCCGCACGGAGGACGAAGGCTTCAAGTGGGTGATCGATTCCATCGAGAAGATCCTGCCCCGCGCCGAGGAGTGCGGCGTCGTCATGGGCCTCGAGAACCACTGGGGGCTCGGACGCACGGCGGCCGGCGTGCTGCGGATCGTCGAGGCGATCAAGTCCCCTGGCTCAAGGTCACGCTCGATACGGGCAACTTCCTCGACAACATGTACGGCCAGATGGAGTCGATGGCCCCGCACGCCGTGCTCGTGCAGGCGAAGACCTACTTCGGCGGCGGCGAGTGGTACACGCTCGACATCGACTACGCGCGCGTGGCGTCCATCCTCGACGCGGCGGGCTTCCGCGGCTACGTCTCGCTGGAATTCGAGGGCAAGGAGCCGGCCGAAACGGGCGTGCCGAAGAGCCTGGCGCTCCTCCGCGCTAGCCTTTGAGGTGGGCGGCGATGCGCTCGCGCAGCTCCGGCGTGAGCTTGGACGTCGACGCCAGATGGTCCGCCGCCTCCGTGATCGTGATGATCGGGACCACGCTGACGCCGAGCTCCTGCCGGATCTCCTCGATCGCCGTCAGCGCCCCTTTGCCCTTTTCCTGGCGGTCGACGGCCACCACCGCGCCGAGGATCGCGACGCCCGTCGGCTTCAGCTTGGCGAGCGACTCCCGCAGGGCCGTGCCGGCCGTAAGGACGTCGTCGACGATGACCACGCGGGCGCCCGGCGCGAGGGCGGCGCCGACGAAGAGGCCGCCGTCGCCGTGGTCCTTGGCTTCCTTGCGGTCGTAGGTCCAGCCGACGGCGCGGCCGACCAGGCGCTCGTACTCGGCGGCCGCCGCCAGGGCGAGCGGAATGCCCTTGTAGGCGGGGCCGAACACGATCGCCACGTTGTCGCCGAAGGCGCGGCGGATGGCGTCGGCGTAGGCGGCGCCGAGCCGGGCCAGGTCGCCGCCCTGGTTGAAGCAGCCGGTGTTGATGAAGTACGGGCTCTTCCGTCCGCTCTTCAGCGTGAAGTCGCCGAACTTGAGGGCGTCGCGGCGGAAGAGGAGGTCGATGAAGGCGCGCTGGGCGTCGCTGAGCATGGCGAGAGGGTAGCTTAGAGCCGCGGCGTCATCAAGTCTTCCGCGGGCTATTTCTTCGCGGGAAGCGCGAAGGTGTCGTCGGGGATCTCCGCGTCGAACACCCAGGCGTCGTAGGTCTCGACCAGGCGGGTTTCGCTCTCGTCGGCCGCGTGCGTCATCACGCGCTTCAGGACCCGCCGTCCGTCCTCGCTCAGCGTCAGGTCGACGGCGAGTGATCCGGCTCCGCCGAGGTCGAGCCTGTACGTCTTTCTGCCCCGCTTCCACCCGACCTCCGACACGGCCGCCACGCGATCGGCGACGGCATCCCCCGCGTAGTTCCAGCCCTGCATGATCGCGACGATCCCTCCGCGCGCCAGGAGGGTCCGGAAGTAGGCCTGCCCGTTCACCGGAGAGGGGAACTCACCGCCGATCTTGCCTCCCATGGAGAGGTAGTCCATGTTCGCCCGCCGGCCGTCGCAGACGAGCCAGCTGTCGAGCGCCGTGGGTGGATTTGATACTCCCTTGAAGGACGTCTCGATCGTTCCTTTGATCGAGAAGCGCATCTTCCCTCCCTCCTTGATCAACATCCGGGCCGACCCTCGGATGGTCCGTTCGGAGGAGCGGTCCTTTCGCCGCCACTCGATCTCCCCGGTCAGCGTCAGGGTCTTGGCCGCGTGAAGCGCCGCCTCCGCCTTCTCGAAGGCCTCGCGGGCGAGCGCCCCCTCCAGCGCCTCCACGAGCCGCTTGGCGCGCGCCGCCAGCTCCCGGTCGTCGCTGACGCTGAGCTCCCGGAGCCGGGGCAGGGCGGCCGGACCAACGGCCTCGATCGCCTTTTCCGCCTCCACGCGCTCCTCGATGTTGTCGGAGCGGAGCCGCTCCAGGAGCGGCTCGACGGCCTGCGCGGCGAGGAGAAGCAGCAGCCACGTCATAGGCGCAGCGTCATCAAGTCTTCCGCGGCGATCGTCTCCGGGAAGACGGCCTTCGCCTCGCGCTCGAAGGCGCTGGTGTCCTCGTAGCGCTGCGAGAAGTGCGTGATCACCAGGCGCTTCACGCCGGACTCCTTCGCGAGCCGGGCCGTCTCCGTCGTGCAGAGGTGGAAGTGCTCGCGCGCGATCCGGGCGTCCGCGTCCAGGTAGGTCGACTCCGCCAGCAGCAGGTCCGCGTCCTTCGCGATCGCCTCCGCGCCGCCGAACATCCGCGTGTCCATCAGGAACCCGAACTTGAAGCCCCGCTCCAGCTCGCTGACGTCCTCCAGCCGGACGCGGCGACCGCCGACCTCCACCGCGCCGTCGCGCAGGAGGTCGCGGTTCAGCGGCGAGTTGAGGAGCCCGACGGCCTCCAGCTTCGCGCGGTCCAGTCGCCGCTTCTCTTTCTCCTGGAAGACGTAGCCCAGGGTGTCGATGGCGTGCTCCAGCGGCCGGGCGCTGACGGTGAATTCGGGGGTGTCGACGACCGTCGCGGGGCCGTCGATGGGACGTCGGGCGATGTTGATCCGCGACACGTACGCGGAGCAGGAGAGGAGGGCGTCGAGGTAGGCCCGGCCCGAGGCGGGGTAGTAGATCTCGAGGGTGCCGGCGTAGTCCTGGAGGCCGAGGCGCTGGACGATGCCGGGGAGGCCGAGGCAGTGGTCGCCGTGGAAGTGGCTGAGGAAGACGCGGGTGATCTTGTTGGCGCTGACGTTGGCGAGGACGAGCTGCCGCTGCGCGCCCTCGCCCGGATCGAAGAGCAGCCCCTCGTCCTTCCAGCGGAAGAGGTAGCCGTTGTGGTTGCGGTTCGCCGTCGGCACCTGGCTGGCCGTGCCGAGCACGTGCAGGTAGATGTCGCGGCTCGAGAAGGCGAAGCTCTTCACGCCTTCCCCCAGCGGCTCCAGGGGTTCAGGATCAGGTTGGAATTGTAGTAGCGCGGGTCGTGCGTGACCTCGGGGCCGATCCACGACGGCACCGCGATCGTCGTCTGCTCGTCGTCGAGCTCCACCTCGGCCAGGACCAGGCCGGCGTTCTCGCCGCGGAACTCGTCGACCTCCCAGGTCCGCCCGCGGAAGGGCACGCGCGTCCGCGTCTTCTCCAGCACCGGGCCGACGCGGAGGCGGTCGAGCATCGCCTCGGCGTCCTTCAGCGGGATCTCGTATTCGAACTCGTCGCGCGTCGCGCCCTTCGTGAGCCCCTTGATCGTGATCCAGGCCTTGTCGCCGGCCGTCCGGATCCGCACGGTGCGCTCGGGGTCGAGGGAGAGGTAGCCCTGGCGGATCGACGTCCCCGGCCCCGCGCCGCGCCAGGTGTCGTGGAGGACCAGGTACTTCCGCTCGATCTCGCGGCCCATCAGCCGGCGCCTCCGCCGAAGAGGCCGCGGATCCGGTTCCACATGCCGCGGGGGCGCGCGCCGGCGGGCTCCTCGTTGAGGGGCCGGTTCTCGAGGTAGTTGCGGATGTCCTCGGCGAGCGCGGCGGCGGAAGGGTAGCGGTTGGACTTCTGGGCGCACATGCATTTCTCGATAATGAGGACGACGTCGTCCGGCAGGTCGGGGACGTGATTGCGGATGGGGTCGGGCGGATCCTTGGGGAGGAGGGCGAGGACCTCGTCGGGGGTCTTGCCGGTGTAGGGGCAGTAGCCGCTGACCATCTCGTAGAGGACGGCGCCGAGCGAGTAGACGTCGCTGAGGTTGTCGACCTGCTCCATGTCGCCGATGGCCTGCTCGGGCGGCATGTAGTACGGGGTGCCCATGATGACGCCCTTGACGTAGGCGCTGTCGCCGATCTTGACGACCTTGGCGAGGCCGAAGTCCATGAGCCAGGGCTTGGCCACCTTGTCGAGGATGATGTTGGCGGGCTTGATGTCGCGGTGGTAGATGCCGAGGCGGTGGGCGTAGTCGACGGCGAGGGTGAGCTCGTGGAGGAGCTGGAGGGCCTTGCTGAGGGGCATGCCCTTGCCCTTGACGATGCGCGCGGTCTCGCGGCGGTTCCCGTCCGACGGCTGGGCGCGGTCGCTGATGAAGGTGGTCTGGAAGGCGCGCTCGTCGACGCCCTCGCGCACCACGCCGTCGAGCGTGACGCCCTCGATGTACTTCATCGTGTAGTAGAAGTGGTTGTCGACCGACCCGAAGTCCATGATCGGGACGATGTTCGGGTGCCGCAGGTCGGCGTGGGCGCGGATCTCGTTGTAGAAGCGCTTGACGTCCTCCACGTCGCCGAAAGGGGTCTTGATGCCGGCGGCGGTGTCGCTCTCGTGGGGGAGGATCTTGAGGGCGAGGATGGCGTTGTTCTCGCGCTGCCAGGCCTTGTAGACGATGCCGGCGCCGCCGCGGCCGATCTCGCGGAGGAGGATGTACTTGCCGAAGCGCTTGGCGGGATCGGCGTCGGCCTGGCGGACCTCGTCCGGAAGCTCCTGGTCGTGCTCCTTCGCGGACACGTCGAGGGCTTCCTTCACGGCGGTGGCCATCTTCGCGAAGAGGAACGGGACCTCCGCGCCGCAGGCGGCGCAGGCGTACTCCTCGCCGGCCGAGGCGGCGGGCTCGAAGTCGATCGGCGCGCCGCAGTCGGGGCAGGTGTAGAGCTGCAGGTTCTGCAGCTGCAGCGCCGTGTCGAGGGCCTCCTTGGGCAGGTAGTTGCGCCGGATGAGGATCTCCCCGAGCGGCGGCACGGGCTTGATGCCGAGCTCCGACATCCTTCCCTGCAGCCGCAGCGCCTCGTTGACCTGGTATTCCGTGGCGAGGCCCCGGTTGACGAGGATGCGGCCGATGAGGGCGCCGCGGCGGCCGCTGCCCTCCGAGCCGTCGCTGTTCCGCTCGAAGGCCTTGACCTGGATTTCGGCCAGGCGGTCGACGTCCTCCTGCCGGAGGTAGCCGCGGGAGACCATGATGGAGCCGATCGACCGCGAGGGATTGCGCTCCTGCGCCTGGAGGCAGTCGAAGAGCTGCTCCCGCGTGATCACTCCCTCTCGAATCGCGATCTGCCCGAGAAGCAGATCTCCCTGGGGTGCGGACATCTTGGGGCCGAATTCTAACCGATTGAACAGATCCGCGCCAGCGACGCGGCGATCTCGGCGTCCTCGCCGTCCTGCAGCGTGCGGACGTCGAGCAGCACCCGGTCGCGCTGGACCCGGCTGAAGACGCAGGGCTCGCCGCGGCGCAGCTTCTCGGCCAGGACGTCGAGGGCGAGGCGCGCGTGGCGGACGGCGACGACCTTCGTGGGGATGCGCTGGGTGGGGACGGAGCCGCCGCCGAACTCGCTCGAGTCGTCGAGGATCTCGACGCTCAGGCCGGCGACGGGCTTGAGGGCGGCGGCGAGCGCGAGGGCGCGGCGTTCGCACTCGCCGAGGGGCATCGCGATCATGCGCAGGGTGGGGAGCTCGCGGAGGAGGCGGTCGCGGTCGAGGTAGAGCTTGAGGGTGGCCTCGAGGGCGGTGAGGGTCAGCTTGTCGACGCGGAGGGCGCGGAAGAGGGGATGGCGGCGGATCTTCTCGACGGCCTCCTTGCGGCCGACGATGATCCCCGCCTGGGGGCCGCCGAGGAGCTTGTCGCCGCTGAAGGTGACGACGTCCGCCCCGGCGGCGACGCTGCCCTGGACGGGGGGCTCGTCGAGAACGCCGAACGGGCTCAGGTCGATGAAGGCGCCGGAGCCCAGGTCGTCCATGACGGGGAGCCCGCGCTTCTTGCCGAGGGCGACGAGCTCCTCGAGGGTGGCCGCGTGGGTGAAGCCGACGACGCGGTAGTTCGAGGTGTGCACGCGCAGCAGGAGGGCGGTCCGCTCGGTGAGCGCGTTTTCGTAGTCGGAGAGGTAGGTCTTGTTGGTGGTGCCGACGTCCACCAGGACGCAGCCGCTCTGCTCCATGACGTCGGGGATGCGGAAGGAGCCGCCGATCTCGACGAGCTGGCCGCGGGAGACGATCACCTCGCGGCCCTTGGCGAGCGCGGCGAGGGAGAGGAGGGTCGCGCCGGCGTTGTTGTTGACGACGGTGGCGGCCTCGGCGCCGGTGATCTCGCGGATGAGCGCGGCGACGTGGACCTCGCGGATAGAGCGGTCGCCGGAGGCGCGGTCGACCTCGAGGAGCGAGTAGCCTTTCTGCTCGGCGGCGATCGCGTCGAGCGCCGCGCGGGGAAGGACGGCCCGGCCGAGGCCCGTGTGCAGGATGACGCCGGTCGCGTTGACGGCGCGGCGGAGCTTGGCGGAGCTCTTGGCGGCGACGCGCTCGGCCGCGCGGGCGAGCAGGGCGGTCTCGTCGACGGGCAGCGTCTCGCCGGCCCGGAGGCGGTCGCGGAGGTCGTCGGTCGCCTCCCGGAGGCAGGCGAGGAAGAACTCGCGGCCGGCTTCGGCGATGAGGGGCTGGGCGCCGGGGTGGGCGAGGAGGACGTCGACCTTGGGGATCTTCCGGAGCAGCTCGGACATGACCCGACTATACCAGTTATTCGGGATCGCCGTCGGGGCCGTCGTAGATCTCGACGGGCTTGTAGCCGGGGAGCTTGGAGCGCTCGATTTCCTCGCCGTAGGCGGTGAGGACGCGCTTTTCCATGGCTTCGCGGGCGGCGGCGCTGATGGGATGGGCGATGTCGGCGTGGAGGCGGGGGCGGGTCTCGAACTCGCCCGGGGCGGCGGGAGCGGGGATCCGGCCGCCGCATTCGTTGCAGAACTTGGCGCGGCGGTGGTTCTTGAGGCCGCACTGGAGGCAGCGGTCGGCGACCTTGCGGGAGGGCATGGCGACGAACGGCCCCTTGGCGCCTTCGATGATCTTGAGGTCGCGGATGACGAAGGCGTTCTCGAGGGTGATGGAGCAGAACGCCCGGAGCTTGTCGGAGCGCCGGTTCACGAGTTTGACGCGGACCTCGGTGATCTCCACTCGTCCTCCCCGGCCGCCCTTGATACCGGCGCCACCCAGGCGTCCATCGCCGCCGCGACCTGCCGCGCCAGCGAGCCGGCCTCGGCGGACGTCCGGCACAGGCCGAACAGCGCCGATCCCGACCCCGTCATGCGGACCGCCTGAAAGGGCCAACGACGAAGCCGGCGCGCCCAGGCCTCCAACTCCGGCCGCAGGGAGAACGCCGGCTTCTCAAGCCGATTGAACAGCGCCGCACCCAGAGCGTCCGGGCGCCGCCGCACGGCTATGTTTAAGAAATCCATAACACTCCGCGGGCGCCGAGTCAAGTAATCTCTCGCGCGGCGGAAGACGTCGGCGGTGGCGAGCGGGAAGCCGGGCCAGACGAGGACGGCGTGGAGGGGCAGGGGAAAGGCGAGGGGGGCGACGCGCTCGCCGCGGCCGGTGCAGAGCGCGGGGCGGCCGGCGAGGAAGAGGTTCAGGTCGCTGCCGATTTCGGCCGCGACGGCGTGGCGGTCGAGGCCGAGGCCGTAGAGCTCGTCGAGGGCGGCGATCATCGCGGCGGCGTCGGAGCTTCCGCCGCCGAGGCCGCTGCCGGCGGGGACGCGTTTCACGAGGCGGACGCGCGCGCCGGGGATCTTCACGCGGCGGGCGACGGCGCGGAAGGCCTTTTCGACCAGGTTGACGCCGGGGAGGACCGCGCCCTCGACCTCGAGGCGGAAGCCGCGGGCGGGGCGGACGTCCAGGGTGTCGTACGCGCTCACGGGCGCCATGACGGTGGCGAGGTCGTGGTAGCCGTCGGGCCGGCGGCCGAGGATCTCGAGGAAGAGGTTGATCTTGGCGGGGCAGTCGCGGACGACGCGGCGGGGGCGCGGCATCAGACGATGACGTTGTCGATGAGGCGCGCCTTGCCGATGCGGACGGCGAGGGCGACGAGGGTGCGGCCTTTGATCTCCTTGACCGGCTCGAGGGTCTCGGAGTTCACGATGGCGATGTACTCGACGCGCGTGCCCTTCACCTTCGCGATCACCTTCCGCATCTCGGCGGCGACCTTCGGGGCCGAGCTTTCGCCGGCGCCCGTCATCTCCTCGGCGCGGCGCAGCGCCCGGATGAGGCAGGTCGCGTCCTTGCGCTGCTTGGGCCCGAGATAGACGTTGCGCGAGCTCATCGCCACGCCGTCGTCCTCCCGCACGGTGGGCAGGAGGCGGGGCTCGACGTGGAGGTTCAGGTCGGTCGCCATGCGCCGGATGATGAGGAACTGCTGGTAGTCCTTCTGGCCGAAGTAGGCCGTGTCCGGCTTCACGATGTTGAAGAGCTTGGAGACGATGGTCATCACGCCCCGGAAGTGGCCGGGACGGAAGTCGCCACAGAGCTTGGCCGGCAGGTCGGTCTGGTCGACGTGCGAGTCGAAGCCCTTGGGGTACATCTCGGCGACCGACGGGTAGAACAGGACGTCGGCGCCCTCCGACTCGGCCATCTTCGTGTCCTGGTCGAGGCGGCGGGGATAGCGGTCGTAGTCCTCGCCGGCGGAGAACTGCAGCGGGTTGACGAAGATGCTGACGACGACGGCCCCGTTCTCCTTGCGGGCCTGGCGCATGAGCGAGAGGTGGCCTTCGTGGAACGCGCCCATGGTGGGCACGAAGCCGACGCTCACGCCGCGCTTCCGGCAGTTCGCGACGTAGGCCTGGATCTCCGCGATGGTCTCGAGGCGGCGGATCATGGGCGGTCCTCCCGACATCCCGCGGGCACGGCCAGCAGCTCGCGGACCGCGCGGCCGACGCCCGGGACCGCGAGGTCCGGCGCCAGCTCGGCCAGGCTTTCGAGGACGAAGCGGCGCTCGGCCAGCCTCGGATGCGGGACCGTCAGGCCGGGCTCCGCGACGACGCGGTCGCCGTACAGGAGCAGGTCCAGGTCCAGGGTGCGCGGGCCCCAGCGCTCGGCGCGGACGCGGCCGTGGAGGGCCTCGATCTCGAGGAGGCGGGCGAGCAGCGGGCCGGGCTGGAGGGCCGTGTCGATCTCCGCCACGGCGTTCAGGAACGGCGGCTGGTCCGCGCGGCCCCAGGGCTCCGTCTCTACGATCCGGGAGACGCGGCGGGGCGCCAGCGAGGCGAGGGCGGACGCCAGGATCGCCCGGCGGTCGCCGAGGTTCGATCCCAGTCCGACGTAAGCGAGGACGCCCATAGGCTCAGAGCTGCCCTCCGCCGCGCGGCCCGCCGGGCAGGTTTCCCGGCGCCAGCGGCGCCGCGGGCTTCCGGAACAAGCGGCGCTTCAGCCAGAGCAGGGGGCCGGTCGCCGCGTAGAGGAAGAACGCGAGGAAGAAGGCGAACTCGCGGAAGATCACCGCCAGCACCGCGACGAGCGCGATCTCGA
The DNA here is from genome assembly GCA_036383955.1 of Planctomycetota bacterium. GTDB lineage: Bacteria > Planctomycetota > MHYJ01 > MHYJ01 > JACPRB01 > JACQFK01. The sequence continues at coordinate 36,655 of DASVNH010000267.1, forward strand.
TCAGCGTCACGAAGGGGCGCCGGCCGCGCAGCAGCCGGTTGATCACGTGGGAGTAGCGGACGCGCGACACCATCAGGATGCCCGCCGCCAGCGCGAGGCCGGGCAGCGCCTGGGTGATGAAGGGCGCGATCTCGGGGAAGACCTTCACGGGCAGGACGGCCGACGCCACCACGCCCGCGGCCGCCGGCGACGGCAGGCCGGCGAACTCGCGATGCGAGCTTTCGTCGGGCGTCGTCTCGACGGTGAAGCGCGCCAGGCGGATGAGGGCGCACATGGCGTAGAGGACGCAGACCGCCTGCACCGGCCGGTCCCAGGGATGGGAGGCGCCGATGTGCAGCGTCTGCCGGCTCACCGCGAACACCAGGAAGCCGGGCGCCACGCCGAAGGTCACGAGGTCGCAGAGGGAGTCGAGCTGGGCGCCGAAGCCGGAGGTCGTCTTGGTCAGGCGCGCGACGAAGCCGTCGAGGGCGTCGAAGATCATCGCGGCGAGGATCAGCCAGGCGGCGGCGTAGAAGTACTTGGGGTCGTTCTCGCCGAGGCCCATGCCGATCCGGAAGATCGCCGCGACGCCGCAGACGCCGTTCCCCAGCGTGATGAGGGTCGGCAGGAGCGCGACGGTGCGGATCTGCCGCGGCCGCGTCGAACGCCGGAACGGCCAGCGCCTACCGGGTTCGGGCGATGACGGTTTCTCCACCCTTCACCTTGTCCTTCAATCGAACGCGGATCTCTTCCACCTGATCTTTCGGAATGTAGAGCTCCGTCCTCGAGCCGAACTTGATCATGCCGAAGCGCTCCCCGCGCTTGAGGACGTCGCCCGGCTTCGCCTCGCAGACGATGCGGCGGGCGATGAGGCCGGCGATCTGCTTGACCACCATCGGGCCCACCTGGATCGACTGCCGTTCGTTCTGGGGGCCGCAGTCGGGATGGCGGGCGTCGAGAAAGCGCCCCGGCCGGTAGGCGGAGGCCGTCACCGGGCCGTCGCAGGGGGAGCGGTTGACGTGGACGTCGAACACCGACAGGAAGATCCCGATCTTGGCGCAGGGGCGCTTGAGGAATTCGGACTCCTCGCACTCGGAGATCTCGACGACGGTGCCGTCCGCCGGGGAGACCACCAGGCCGGCCTCGGAGGGCACCTCGCGGCGAGGGTCCCGGAAGAAGTTCAGGGTGAAGAGGAGGCCGGCGGCGGGGAGGAGGACGACGGGGCGCGCGGCGGGGTGGACGAACCAGAGGAGGGCGCCGATCGCGATCCAGACGAGGGAAAAGATGAATAATTCCTTCAGTCCGTATTTAGCGAAGGGCGGCAGCATGACGATAGGTTTGACGATAGCACTCCCTGGAAAATACGTCAAGGGGGGTGCCCGGGAGGCGTATAATGCAGCTGGGTTGGGGAAGCATCAGAGACTCTCTGCGCGCGCTGGGGGCTCCCGCGCGCGCGGCGGCCTGGATGGCGGGGACGGCGGCCCTGGCGGCCGCGCTCGCGATCCACGCGGCCGGCACGGGCAGGGAGGCCGCGGCGCTGGCGCGCCGGGCCGAGGCGCTGGACCGGGACCTGGCGCGCGCCCGCGAGCGGAACCGCGACCTCCGCCAGGAGATCCGCGCGCTGGACGAGGATCCCGTCTATCTGGAGACCCTCCTGCGCCGGTGGCGCCGCGCGGGAGAGGGCGAACGCGTCGTGGAGTGACCCGGCGCCGAGGAGGGCCGTCGTGGCCGAGGCCGAACGCATCCTGTCGCAGAACGAGGTCGACGCCCTCCTGTCCGCCATCGACAGCGGCACGCAGGTCGGCGGCGGCGACGACGCGGCGGTGCCGTACGATTTCCGCCATCCCTCGCGGCTGGGGCGGGACCGCGTCCGCGGCCTGCAGGCCCTCCACGAGGGCTTCGCGCGGAGCCTGCAGACGACCCTGGGCGGCCTGTTGCGCGCGCCCGCGGAAGTGAAGGTCGCCGGCGTCCACGCCCTCTCGCTCCAGGAAGCCCTGCACTCGCTTCCGCGTCCGACCGTCCTGACGGTCCTCTCCTGCGAGCCCCTGGAAGGCTACTTCCTCCTCGAGATGAACCCGACGATCGCGG
>DASVNH010000268.1:0-32585 GCA_036383955.1 Planctomycetota bacterium
CTCTTCGAGAAGCTCTTCGCGGCGGGGGCGGTGGATGTCTATACCACCCCCGTCCAGATGAAGAAATCACGCCCCGGGGTCAAGGTGTCGGTCCTGACGCCTCCGGACCGCCGCCGGGCGGTCGAAGAGGTCCTCCTGAGGGAGACCCCGACGTTCGGCGTCCGGCGGGTGCTGATGGAACGGACCAAGTTGGACCGGCGGATGGTGGAGGTCGACACCCCCTACGGCCCGATTCCGGTCAAGGAGGGCCTGCGGGAGGGGGCGCTGCTGAAGGCGGCGCCGGAATACGAGGCGGCGCGGAAGGCGGCCGAGCGGCACGGGGTGCCCCTGTCCCGGGTCCTGAAGGCCGCGACGGACGTCCACTCCAAGCGCCATAATCACAAGTAACTGATTACAAGTAAGTTACATGTATTAACCCGCTTGCCTCCCACCCCCCTCGGATATAGGATGTCCCCCTTCGTGCGAAAGTCACCTGGTGGCTTTCGTACGCTATGAAACTCAAAGAGCTGGTTTTCGGGGCCCGGAAGAGCCCGCTGGATCCGAAGGTATTCGAGCACCTGGCTCTGGCGGCGTTCCTGGCCTGGGTGGGTCTGGGCGCGGACGGCCTGTCCTCCTCCTGCTACGGCCCGGAAGAGATCTTCAAGTCTCTGGGCGAGCACCGGGCCCTGGCCCCGATCCTGATCCTGGCTCTGGGCCTGACGGTCGGCATCCTGGCCACGGGCTACTCCAACACGATCGAGGCTTTCCCGGGGGGCGGCGGCGGCTACATCGTCGCCACGCGGGAGCTGGGCCGTTATCCAGGCCTGCTTTGCGGCGTCGCCCTCATCGTCGACTACATCCTCACGATCGCGATCTCGATGTCGGCCGGCGTCGAAGCGATCTTCAGCTTCCTCCCGATCTCCTTCCAGCCCTACAAGCTCGTGGCGAGCTCCGCGGCGACCCTGTTCCTGATGCTCCTCAACCTCCGAGGCGTGAAGGAGTCGATCAAGTTCCTCCTCCCTGTCTTCATGGGCTTCCTCGTGACGCACGCCATCGCGGTCGTCTGGGCCCTGATCTCCCACGGTTCGGGCGTGGGGACGGCCGTCTCCGCCAGCGTGAGCCATGCCCGGTCCCTCCCGTTCGGGCTCCTGGCCCTGGTCCTTCTGAAGGCCTACACGGTCGGCGCCGGCACCTACACGGGCATCGAGGCCATCAGCAACACCGTCCCCCTCCTGAAGGAACCCCGGGTCGCGACCGCCAAGCGCGCCATGCTCTACATGGCCATCTCCCTCGCGCTGACGTCCGGCGGCCTGCTCCTGGGCTACCTGCTCTACGGCGTCGAGCGCCAGCCCGGCATGACCCTCAACGCCTCCTTCCTCATGGCCCTCACGGCGAACAGCCCCGTCCAGGGCTGGTTCGTGCCCCTCACCCTGCTCACCGAGGGCCTGCTGCTCTTCGTCGCCGCCCAGGCGGGCTTCGTCGACGGCCCCCGCGTCATGGCCTCCATGGCGGTCGATTCGTGGGTGCCCCGCTGGTTCCGCCACCTCAGCGACCGCCTCGTCATCTCCGGAGGCATCCTGTTCATCGGGATCGGCGGCGTCCTCGCCGTCATCTTCACCGGCGCCAGCGTCCACACCCTCGCCGTCATCTACGCGTTCAGCGTCTTCATCACCTTCGTCCTCTCCCAGCTCGGCATGTGCGTGCATCACCTGCGCCTCCGGGGCGAGGGCTGGCGATTCCGCTTCGCCGTGAACGGCACCGCCTTCCTCCTCTCCACCCTCGTCGCCATCGCTCTCGTCGCCTTCCGTTTCCGCGAGGGCGTGCTCGTCGGCGCCGTCGTCATCACCGCCGTGATGGGCGCCTGCGTCCTCGTCCGCGTCTACTACGACCGCGTCGGCCGCTGGCTCAAGCGCCTCGACCGCCTGCGCGACCAGATCGAGGCGGAGCCCCCTCGCGGCGAGGCCCCCTCCGAGCGGAACGCGGGCCAGCCGACGGCCGTGGTTCTCGTGCGGAGCTACGGCGGCCCGGGCATCCACACGCTGATGGCGATCCTCCGGACCTTCCCGAACTACTTCCGGAATTTCGTCTTCATCAGCGTCGGCGACATCGACTTCGACCGCTTCAAGAGCACGGAGGACGTCGAGAAGCTCAAGGAGTCGGTCCGCTCCGAGCTGGAAAAGTACGTGGCGCTCGTGAAGAAGTGGGGCTACTGGGCCGAGTCCCGCTCCGCGTTCGGGGTGGACGTCGTCGACGAAGCCCTCGCCGTCTGCCGCGCGGTCTCGAAGGAATTCTCCCGTTCCGCGTTCTTCGCCGGCCAGCTGGTCTTCGAGCAGCCCGGCATGGTCACGCGCCTGCTGCACGAGCAGACCGCCCCCGAGATCCAGCGGCGCCTCCAGTTCGAGGGCCTGACCCTCATCATCCTTCCCATCCGGGTGCTCGGATCGAACGGCGCGGCCGATAAATAAGACAGGTACCGGGTACCGGGAACCAGGTACCGGGTAGGAGGCTTCCCCCCCCCGCCCCCTGGGGGGCACGACGCGATCCCGGTACCTGGTACCTTTGAGGTAACGCATGCTGTTGACTCTGGCGCTCGCGCTCGCGCAGGAGCGCTACGACGAGGACTTCGAGAACCGCCAGAGCCTGGACGTCGTCTACGACCACTGGGAGCGCGTCCGCTCGCCGGAGCATCCCGCGTACAACACCCTCGTCGTCGAGCTCGATCCCGCCGGCGCCCGCTCCGGGCGCCACGTCCTCCGCCTGGTCACCCGCGGCGGCGCCGTCGCCCTCCGCATGACCACGCGCGCCGCCTGGCGCGTCGACCCGGCCCGCCCCTACCGCCTCACCGTCCACGCCCGGATCTCCGGCGCCACCCGCAACGCCGCCGCCGCGGCTGTCGAATGGCTCGACCGCCGCCACGAAATCCTCCGCGAGGACGTCTCCGCGCCCCTCGCCGCCGCCGCCGAGTGGACGCCGATCGCGCTCGACATCCCCGCGCCGCCCCCCACGGCCGTCTGGGCGCGCGTGCGGCTGCAGTACGGCGGGGGCGACGTCCGCGGCGAGTGCCGCTTCGACGCCCTGTCGCTCGAAGCGACGACGCGCCTGGAGATCGCGCCCGCCGGCCGGATCTCGCCGATCTTCGAGCCCGGCACCCCGATCCGCTTCGAGATCACCGTCCGCGGGCTCGCGGCCGGCGAGTACCGGCTCACGACGCGGACCCGGGCCGCCGACGGGGCGGAAGCCCATCGCGCCGGCGCCCTGGCGATCCGCCCCGACCGGCCCTGCCTGGTCGAGATTCCCCCGCACCCGCCGGGCTACTACGACCTGATCGCGGAGATCGCCGGCCCGTCCGGCCCGGAGATCCGCGCCGAGTCCCCCCTCGTCGTGCCGAACGGCTGGATCTTCCGGCCGCGCGCCCCGCGCTGGATCGGGATGTCGATCAACCTCTTCTCGCGCGAGGTGCCCGACGCCGCGGCCTTCGCCCTCCTGGCCGGCTGCGACCGCGCGCGCGTGACGTTCTCCGACCGCCCGCCCGCGGGGCGCGGGGAGCCCGACGCGGCGCGGCTGTCGGATGTCGTCCGCCTCCTCGCGATGCCCGATCAGGCGCGGGTGACGGGCGTGCTGGCCCGGCCTTCCGCCGCGCTGTACCCGGATCAGGACGTCGAAGCCCTCGGCCACCTCTTCACCCCGCTCCGCCGCGACGCGTGGGAGGGGCCCCTGAAGGCGCTGGCCGGGCGCTACGCCGGCGTCGTGGACGCGTGGGAGGTCGGCGAGCTGCGTCTCGACGCCGATCTGCGGCCGCGCCCGGAGCCGGGGCCCGTGACGCTGCCGGTCGTCGCGGACTCCGCCGCGTTCGTCCGGACCCTTCTCGAGCGGGCGGCCGCGGCCGACCGCCCGGAGGCCCCGGTCGTCGCGCTCGACGCCCCGCTGCTGGACGCGGCCGGCCGGCCGCGCCCGGCGCTGGTGGCGATCCGCGCGCTGAACGACCTGCTCTCGGGCTCCAAAGTCTGGCGCGACGCCCCGACGCTGCTGAACGTCCGCGAGCTCGCGTTCGAGAAGGAAGGCCTGACGATCCTCGCGTTCTGGAATCCCGTGGAGACGGAGCGCGAGGCGCACCTCGGCGACGGCGCGATCGTCTACCCGCCGCTCGGCGCCGCCCGGCCGCACCGCCCGGGCGAACGGCTCCGGATCGGGCCGATGCCGCTCCTGGTGGTGAAGCGCGACGACGTCGTCTTCGAGACCCAGGCGGGCCTGCAGTTCTACGCGCCCGGCCGCCCCGAGAGCCCGGACTCGACCCTGCCGCTCCGCGTCGATCCGGTGACGCGCGTCCTGCGCTTCCGCAACCTCTCGCCCGACGAGACGCTCAGCGACGTCCGCGTCCGCCTCCTCGAGCCGCTGCCCGCCGGCTGGCAGATCCGCCCCCTCGAGATGCGGGCCGCGACGCTGCCGCCCCGCGCGGAAATCTCTCAGGACACGCTCTTCATCCTCCCCGCCGGCGCCGGGGAGCGCTCGCTCGACCTTCCCGTCGAGCTCGCCTTCCGCAAAGGGGGCGTCGAACAGCGCGTCCGCCTCACCCGCACGATCGAGGCGCGCTCGGCGATCGGGATCGACGTGGTCTCGACTCCCGACGGCGCCCAGGGCCGCAAGGTCTCGGTCCGCTTCTCGAACAAAGAGTCCCGGCCGATCAGCTTCCTCGCCCGCGTCCGCCTCCCGGGCCTGCCCGAGCGGGCCGAGCCCGTGGGGCCGCTGGACGTCGGCGCCGTCCACACGCTGGACTTCACGCTCCGCGACTTCCACCTCGTCGACCCGACCCGGCGGATCGCGGACGTGTTCTGCGAGGAGCCGGGGGGCGAGCGCGCCCGCGCCCGCCTCACCCAGCCCCTCAAATAGCCGCCCGGCTCAGCGGTCCGTCGAGCAGTCGATGACCCTCGGCCGCACCAGGTTCACGTAGTCCATGAAGGGCATCCGGATCACGTCCACGTGCGATCCGCCGTTGAAGGTGATCAGGACGTCGTCCGTCATGGCCCGGCTCAGGAACACCGGCAGCCCGTAGAGATTGCCGAACGGAGGCTCCGCGCCCACGTCGCAATCCTCGAAGATCATGCGCAGCTCCTCCTCGCCGCAGAGCTCGACGTCCTTCGCCCCCAGCTCGGACGCGAGCTTGGCGAAGTCGACGCGATGGTGGGCGGGGACCACGATCATGGCGGGGAGGCCGTCGATCTTCAGGACGACGACCTTCGCGAAGTCGCGGCCGCGGGTTCCCGTGTGGGCGGCGGTCTCCTGGGCGGTGAAATCGGGGGCGTGATGGAGGGTCTCGAACTCGACGCCCTCCTTCTCGAGATACGAGCGCAATCGGCCGCAGATGATGGTCATGCAGCACCTCCGTTGAGGGAGCCTGAGGGAACGCCGGCTCGGTGTGGAAGCCGCGGGCCGCCGGAACGGCGCTGGCGCCGCGGACATCGGAGCCGTCATTTAAAGCGTACCACCGGCGCGGGGCGAACTCAAGGTACACTGTGGCCATGCTGATCGCCGCTCTGCTGCTCGCCGTCCAGGACCCGCACTATCCCCTCGCCGAGGGGCACGCGTGGACCTATCTCGGCTCCGACGGCAAGGAGTACGTCCGCAAGGTCGCCGCGTTCGACCCCGCGACGAAGCAGTACCGGATCGAGGACCCGCTCATGAAGGAAGGGTTCTCGATCGACGGCGACGGCCTCAAGCACCGCGGCAAGACCCTCTGGATCCAGCTGCCGCCGAAGAAGGGCGCGGCCTGGGAGGACGCCAAGGAGAAGGTGTCGGGCGCCGTCGAGGGCGAGGAGGAGATCGAGGTCCCCGCCGGCAAGTTCAAGACCTTCCGGGTCAAGGTGACGACGCCGGCCTTCGCGCTGACTCTCTGGCTGGCGAAGGACGTCGGCGAAGCCAAGCGCGAGATCCGGCTCGGCGACCAGACGATGACGCTGTCGCTCAAGGCCTTCCGTCCGGGCGGCAAATAATATCCGGGCCCGGCCGCCGTAGGATAGTCGGATGGGAGAAGCCATGAACGCGCTGAGCCGCCGGACGTTCCTCCAGGGATCCGCCGCCGCGCTGGCGACGGCCTCCGCCTTCGGGCAGGACTCCCCCGCCGCCTGGAAGGTGGGCGGCTTTACCAAGGTCCTGCAGGACCTCTCGTACGAAAAGACGGCCGAGACGGCCGCCGAGATCGGCTGGGACGGCATCGAGTGCCCGGTCCGCGCCAAGGGCCACGTGCTGCCCGAGCGCGTCGACGAAGACCTGCCGCGGATGATGGAGGCTCTCAAGGCGAAGAACCTCGAGAACCTCGTCCTCGCCACCGACATCAAGGGCGCCGACGAGCCGCTCACGGCCAAGGTCCTGAAGGCCGCCGTGAAGGCGGGCGTGCGGCTCTACCGCCTGGGCGGCCTCAAGTACAAGGAAGGCGTCCCGATCCCGAAGCAGCTCGCCGAGTTCCGCGCGCGCATGACGGACCTGGCCGCGCTCAACAAGGAGCTCGGCGTCACCGGCCTCTACCAGAACCATTCCGGCAACGGCTACGTCGGCGCGGCGATCTGGGACATCCACGAGCTCGTGAAGGACTTCGACCCCAAGCACATCGGCGTGCACTTCGACATCGGCCACGCGACCGCCGAGCAGGGCCTGTCCTGGCCCACCGCCTTCAAGCTCGTCCAGGACCGCGTCGGCGCCGTCATCGTGAAGGACTTCTACTGGAAGCACGCGCCGGGCGAGGGCGGCAAGGCCCAGTGGTGCGGCATCGGCAAGGGCAGCGTGAATCCGAAGTTCTTCGACCTCCTCCGCGCCTCCGGCTTCCGCGGGCCCATCACCATGCAGTTCGAGTACCCGGTCGAGGGCGACGGCCTGGACCCGAAGATCAAGGCGATGAAGGAGGACAACCGGGTCCTCCGCGGCTGGCTCAAGTCGCGTTAACGAAATGACGCGGTCGTTTCGTTAACGCGAACCTTCGGAGGACGTCGCCGGTCCCAAGGCCATGATCCTTCTCCTGATCCTGGCCCAGGCCGATCTCTGGAAGACGGTCGACGAAGCCCCCGACACGCTGAAGGCCTCCGATCCGCAGAAGCTCTACGAGACGCTGAAGCGCGGGAGGCCGTTCGCGGCCGTCGCGCCGGGCGAGACCACGGAGCGGCTCTCGGACGGCCAGGGGCGCGTGACGGACCTCCTCACGATCGTGCCCCCGGGCTACAACCCCGAGAAGCCCGCCGGCGTGCTCCTCGCGCTGCACGGGCTGGGCGGCAACGGGAACCAGATGAAAGGGCTGCTCGGGCCGTTCGCCGCCGAGCACCACTTCATCCTCGTCTGCCCCACCGCCCAGAAGGAGCCCGAGAAGTCGCCGAACGAAGACGCGAACCCGCTCAGCGCGGCCATGTTCAAGCACTGGTGGTGGTACCGGGACGGCGACTTCCCCCTCCTCGCCCTGTCCCTCCTGAAGAAGCGCCTCGCGATCGACGAGAACCGGGTCATCCTCGCGGGGGCGTCGATGGGCGGCTTCGGCACGTGGAACGTCGGCCTGCGCTTCGCCGACCGCTTCGCCGCCCTCCTGCCCCTCTGCGGCGGGATCTCCCGGAACGAGTTCGCCGGCGCCCGCGATCCCGCCGCCCGCAAGCTCCTCCTCAACGCCTTCAACACGCCCGTGTACTTCATCCACGGCGACCAGGACGAGGTCGTCCCGGTGGGGCCGGAGCGGTGGATCCGCGACGACCTCAAGGGCTTCGGCTACGACTTCACCTACGTGGAGGTGCCGAAGGGCAAGCACGACCTCCGCAAGGAATGGCCGGAGCTCCGCAAGCCCCTCGAGCCCTGGCTGGCCTCGAAAGTCCGCAAGCCCCACCCCGCCGAGGTGAAGCACCACGCCATCGGCGCCTACTGCCCCCAGTCCTACTGGGTGCGGATCGCCGAAGGCACGGCCGCTTCGGAAGTGAAGGCCTCCGTGAAGGCGCAGACCATCGACTTCACGTCCGCGGGCGCGAAGAAGATCACGTTCTTCCTGGATGAGAGCCTCGTCGACCTCTCCAAACCCGTTAAGATAACGGCGAAGGGAAAGAAGCTCTTCGAGGGCAAGGTGAAGCCTTCCGCCGAGGCGGTCCTGGAAAGCTGGCGCGCCCGCGAAGACCGCGAGCTGCTCTACCGCGCCTCGGTCACCGTCACGGTTCCCTGAGGAGAAGGACGATGGATCTCACGCGGCGCGACTTCCTCCTGACGTCCGCCGCGGCGGCCGTCGCGACCTCCCTCCCCGACGACTCCCCCGAAGCCCTGGTGAAGGCCTTCCACAAGGGCCTGACCGCCGCGCAGCGCAAGGAAGTCGTCCTGCCCTGGGAGCACAAGCACCGCCTGCACGTCGTCAACAACTGGAACGTCACCAAGCCCAAGATCGGGCAGTTCTTCACCGCCGACCAGCGGCAGCTGCTGCGCGACATCGTCAAGGGCCTCGCCAGCGACGAAGGCCAGGACAAGTTCCCCCGGGTCATGAAGGGCGACAACAAGGGCTTCGAGAACTACACCACGGCCGTCTTCGGCAACCCCGACGGCGACAAGTGGGTCTGGTTCCTCACCGGCCGGCACCTCACGATGAAATGCGACGGCGACACCCAGGAAGGCGCCGTGTTCGGCGGGCCGATCTTCTACGGGCACTCGGGCGACGCGAAGGACAACTTCAACGAAGGCCCCACCCATCCGGGCAACGTGTTCTGGCACCAGGCGACGCTGGCCAACGAGCTCTTCGGCGCGCTCGACGGCAAGCAGCGCGAGAAGGCCCTGCTCAAGGACTCGCCCGAGGAGGACGTCGCCACCCTCAAGCTCGGCGGCCCCGCCCAGGGCATCGCCGCCGCGGAGCTCTCGAAGGACCAGAAGGGCCTGCTCGAGGGCGTCCTGCGCTCGATCCTCGCGCCGTACCGGGCGAAGGACGTCGAGGAGGCGATGAAGGCCGTCGGCGGGGTCGACACCCTCCACCTCTCGTTCTATTCCGACGAGGACCTCGGGAACGACAAGGTCTGGGACAACTGGATGATCCGCGGCCCGAAGATCGCGTGGTTCTTCCGGGGCAATCCCCACGTCCATACCTGGGTGAACGTGGGGACGACGCTTTAACCACAAAGAACACAAAGAGCACGATGAACGCCCTTTGGCGGTGAGGGCCCCGGCGACCTCCGTCGCCGGGGCCCACATAAATTCGCCTTCGTGGTCTTCGTGCCTTTGTGGTGATCGTTAGCGTCGTCCCACGATGATCCGGGCCTTGCCGCCCAGGTCGGTGACCTTCTCGATGGTCGCCGCCCGCACCTGGGTGTAGGTCAGCGTCGGACCGTAGATCACGACCGCGAAACGGCCGTCGCCCGATAGCGCGTGGTCGCAGCGCGTCTCGCCTTCCGCGGCGAAGACCCGCTCGTTCGCCCAGCGCGTGCCGCCGTGGATGAGGGCGTCGAAGTTCATCACGTCGCTCGGAAGCGCGTCGCGCATCCGCGGCACCGACCAGAAGCCGGGCTGATCATGGATGGGCGAATCGAAGAGCACGCCGGGGCCGCTCATGTAGCACCAGGCCTGGCGCGACATCAGGCTCATCGCGCACATCGCCGCCAGGGTGTGGTCGTCCAGCTCGTGCTTGTTCTCCGTCACGCTCACGGCCGCGCCCGGGCCCGTGGGCTCGCCCTGCCAGCCGAGCCGCTTATTGGGCTGGCCCTCGTAGGGGATGCTGAAGATGTGCCGGACCTTGTCCCACCAGCGGCCGCCCCGGTAGCCGTGGACGTCGAAGAGATCCGCCGGCGGGATCGACCAGGCGTTCAGCTCCTCCCGGCCTTCCCCGGGCGGCGAGGAGATCGTGTAGAGCGTGGCCGGATGCCGGTTCTTGACCCAGCCCACGAACTGCGCGAGGCGGTTCGGGTCCGACTCCCCGGTCTGCCACGATTCGTTCGCGCCTTCGAAGATGGCGACGACGTCCGCCGTCCCGGTCTGGTCGAGGATGTCCGACATCCTTTGCGCGAACCCGAAGCGGTCGGGGACGTCGATCGATCCCATCCCGCCCTGGCTGATGACCGCGCGGAGCCCGCGCACCTTGATGTCGTTCAGGAAGTCGCGCATCTGCCCCCAGTAGTCGGCCGTGAAGTTCTCGCCGACCTCGCGGCCCCGCCAGTAGTCGCCCGAGAGCACGGTCCAGAAGCGGATGCCGTGGTAGCCCGCCTGGGCGATCACGTCGAGTTGGTGCCGGACGGCGTCACGATTGCGCGTATACCGGGAGAAGGCCTCGCCGAAGTGGCAGAAGATCGGCAGCACGGGACCGTTGTCGTCGACGAACATGCGGTCCCCGTGGAGCCGCAGCCGTCCGGCGATGGGCGACGGATGATGGCTCCCGCCGCCGCCTCCGCCCCCGCCCAGCGAGAAGCCGGGCGCCGCGTGGATGCGGAACTCCTCCCAGGGGCCGAAGCCGCCGCGGTTCGCGTTGACGATCCCGCCCCCGCCGCCCTCCGCCACCACCCACATCCCGTGGGCGCTGCGCAGGCCGATCGTGTCGCCTTCCCGTACGGCGCCGCCGCCGGCCCGGCGCTCCAGGGTGAAGACCTCGAAGGCCCCGGGATTCGCCGAGCGGGCGTCGAGGGCGCCGTTCGGGTACGCGATCAGGTAATGCACGCCGTTCCAGGTCCGCAGCCGGATCGGATCCCCGTGATTCAGGCTGCCGCCGTTCAGGTCGAAGAGCGTGAACGTCTCCCAGGGGCCCGCCGCCGCCCGGTTGGCGTTCACCGCGTGGCCGCCGGCGCCTTCCGCGACGACCCACGGGTCGCCCATCGAGCGCAGATGGACGCCGATCGCCGCGTCCGTCGAGACCGAGAACTCGTCGATGTAGGCCCGGTAGGACCCCGTGAACCCGTCGCTGCCGTTGTCGAAGCCCACCAGGATCACGTCGAGGGTCCGGCCGGCGGCGGCGGAGAGGTCGACCTCCACCTCGTGCCAGACCCCGACGGGATCGTTCCGCTGTCCGGGATGGATGTTCACCCCATGCTGGTCGTGGAAGCCGCCGTCCCGCAGCGTGCCTCCATCCTTGAAGTGGGCGTCGATCGACACCTTCGACGTCCCCTGGTGGTGGATCTTGTAGCGCAGCTTCGTGCCCGCCGTCACCGGGATGTCGTTGTCGAACAGGCTGTAGTAGCAGTACGCGTACCCGCTGTTCGAATGGCCCGAGACCATGAGACTATAAGCTCCACTGTACGGAACCTCCCCGATCCGCCGGGAGCATTCGGGGCCCGGGTTCTCCGTGTTGAAGGGGCCGGCGACGTCCTTTCGGTACACCACCTGGTTCCCATTGCCGTGAGGCTCGCCGTCCTCCCAGCCCGACGACAGCCCCTGCAGCGCGAACAGCATCACCGTGACCATGGTCCTCTCCTTATCTGTAGACGGAGTATCTCCGCGGCTCTGAAAGGCTCGCCTGAAACTACCTGGGCTCGACGGCGACGTTGTCGAAGGCCGCCTTCGCCCCGGCGGGCGCGTCCGACCGCGCGCTCGCGTCGAGCTGGATCGCGTAGCCCGGTGAAACGGGCAGATCGTGCGTATGCCGGAACAGCTCCTTGTCGTTCACGAAGACCCGCGCTTCGCTCCCGCGCAGCTCGACGCGCCAGCGCTCGCGGCCGCTTCCCGTCCGCGCCGCTCCGGCGAGCTCCCGCGGCTCGCCCGCCTCCGACATCAGCGCGTAGCGGCCGCCCCGGAGCTGCAGCCGGAACACGCCCGGATCCTTCCGCTTCCCCCCCGCGGGAACGAACACCAGCGCCGTCACGATCCCCTCGTGCGTGACGGGGACGTCGACGTCCACCGACACCGCGAGCGGCGTCGCGAACGCCTGCTTCGTCTTCAGCCCGCCGCCGCTCCAGCCCTCGGGCGCGCGCGACGCGAGGTCGATGTCCAGACGGCCCGCCGTCCTGACCGTTCCCTCCGACGTCCACCGCGTCTCCACGCCCGCGTCGAAGGTCTCCGTCAGCAGAGTGGGCTTCGGCTTCACGGCGATCTCCGAGGACATCACCGAGCGCCCGCCCGGGACGTCGACGAACTTCCCGTCCGCCAGCCGCATCAGCCGCACCTTGCCCGTCGTCACCTCGAGGCGGGTGGCGTCGGCCTCGACGGTGATCTTGAACGACGTCCCCAGGACCCGCGCCTCGGCGTGGGGCGTCCGAATCAGCATCGGCTGGGCCTGGCGGACGACGTCGGCCGAGAGCGTGCCGCGCGTCAGGAGCAGGGTCTTGGGCGCTTCCCGCAGGTCGGCGACGGCGCCGTCCAGCTCGAGGCGGGTCCCGTCCACGTAGAACAGCTTCGCCGCGCCCTCCAGAGACGCGCCCGCCGGAAGCTCCGAGAGCTCGCCGTTCGGACGCTCGACCTTGAGGATCCCGGCCACGGCGGCTTTCGTGGGAGGTGCGACGACCGGAACGGGAACCGGAACCGGAACGGGAGACGGAACCGGAACCGGAACGGGAGCCGGAACGGGAACCGGAGCGGGAGCGGGAACCGGAGCCGGAACCGGAACGGGAGACGGAACCGGGGACGGAGGCGGAAGAGGCGGCGGCACAACCTTTCGCTCGGGCTCGGGTTCAGGTTTCGGCGCGGGACGCGGAGCGGGGACCTCGATGCGAGGCCGCTCGGCGACGCGCGGCGCGGGCTTCGGCCGGGCCGCCAACGCGATCAGCGCGATCGCGACGATCACGCCCGCCGCGATCAGGGCGGGCACGACGCCCGACGTCGCGGGCCGGGGACGTCGACGCACCCTCCGCTCCACCCGCGCGACGAAGCGCGAGCCGTCGCGCTCCATGGCGAGGCGATCCGCGAAGGCGCGCTGGAAGGCGTCGGGGTCGGCGTTCAGGGCGTCGACCAGCCCGTCCATCTCCTTGTCGTCGAGGAGGCGGTCGCGGAGGGCCGGATCGGCCTCGAGGGCCCGGACCAGCTCGTCCTCCTCCGCGGCGGAGAGCGCCGTCTCCAGGGAGCGCGTCCAGAGCTCTTCGAGGCGGCTCACGGCGCGCTCCCCGCCAGCCGGATCCGGACGCAGTTCTTGAGGGCCTCGCGGACGCGGAGGAGGGTCATGCGCACGGCGCCCTCGTTCCTGCCGCTCCGGCGGGCGATCTCGGCGGAGCTCAGGCGCCGCTCGTAGTGATCGGAAACCAGCCCCGCGCTGTGGGGCGGCAGCGTCCGCACGCAGTCGCGCAGGGCCGCGATCTCCCCCTCCCGGTCCAGTCCGGCCTTTTCCGCCCGCTCGGCGCTCCAGGCGGCGAGGGCGGCGCGGAGCCGCTCGCGGCGCCGCGACTCGTCCCGGAGGTAGCTCAGGACGCGGTTCCGCGCGATGCCCAGGAGCCAGAGGTCGAGGGGGGCGGCGGGATTGCGGGCGTCGAGCGTCCGGTACGCCGCCAGGAACGTCTCCTGGGCCAGGTCGTCGGCCATGTCCGCGTCGAACACGTAGCGGCGCAGGTAGGCCCGGACGCGGCCCTGGTGGAGGCGGAGGATCTCCCCGAACGCGTCGGTCTGGGCGTCCACCCGGTCCATGCGGCGCACCGCCATCGAGTCCTCCTGATCACGTTAGTGCGGCCGCGCACGCGATGTCACAGGAATTTTGCGAGAATTCTCCGCGCGGGAATCCGGTAAAATCCGGCCCGACCTCCATGAAGGCCTCCCTCCGGACGTTCTCGATCCCGTGCGCGACCACGTTCATCCTCTGCCTGTCCACGCTGGGCGACCGGGTCTTCTGGCAGGACTCCGGATTCTTCCTGGCGGCCGTCAAGGAGCTGGGGGTGCTGTATCCGCCGGGCTTCGTGCTGTACGAGCTCAGCTGCTGGGCCTGGACGAAGCTCTTCTTCTTCGTGGATTTCACGCGGGCGGTCCACCTCTACTCGGCCGCCTGCGCTTCGGCGGCGGCGGGAGTCCTCGCGTGGGCGGCGCTCGACCTCCTCCGGGCCCGGAGCCGGGCCTTCGCCGTCCTGACGGACGCCGGGCCTCACGCCGAGGCCTGCGCGGCCGTCGCGGGCTGCCTGGCGGGAGCGGGCTACACGTTCTGGGCGTCGGGCATCATGGCCAAGGGCTATGCCCTGTACTACCTCATCCTGGCGCTGCTGCTGTGGCGCATGATCGTCGCCGCCGAGCGGAAGCGGACCGGCGACTTCACGGCCGTCGCGGTCCTGATCGGGCTGGCCTGGGCCTCTCATCCGTCGGCCACGCTGGGGGGCCTCGCCCTGCTCGGTTTCGCGGTCTACGGGGCCCGGATCCTGGGATGGAAAGGCATGGCCTGGCGGACGGGGCTGGCGGCCTTCGCCGCGGCCTTGCCCACCCTGCTGACGCCGCTCCTGGCGCGCCGGCCGCTCGAAAGCTCGATGGGCCATCCGACCGGCGGAGCCGCGCTCCTCGAGTATTTCGTCGGAGGCCGGTACACGAGCCCGGAAGGGACCTTCGGCCTCGACGCCTCAAGGATGTCGACCCTGGGATCCTATGCCTGGGAGGAGTTCCTCGGCGTGGGCGCGTTCCTCGCGATCGCCGGCCTGGCGCGGCTGGCGAAGGCGAACCGCCCGCTGCTCGGCGCGATCGCCGCGTGGTCGATCCCCTACCTGGCGGGCGCGGTCCTGTTTCGAATCGAGGGCCAGCAGGACTTCTGGTACGTCGCCGCCTGGCTTCCCCTGTATCCGCTCCTGGCGCTGGGACTCCAGGCGCTCGCCGCTCGCGCCGGCGCGCGGGGCGCCTGGGCCGTCGGCGCGACGGGCCTGCTCGGGCTGGGCTGGGCGGTGGCGGCCAATTACCCAGACCTGAACCAGCGGTCCTATGAATGGGCGGAGGCCTACGGACGCTTCCATCTCAAGAGCGTGGATCCCGAGGGGGCGATTGTCGGAGCCGCCGACGACCTGACGGCCGTCTGCCGCTACCTGAAAGTCGTCCGCGGCGAGCGGCCGGACGTCGCCGTCCTCAGCATCGAGAGCCTGACGCAGCCCTGGTACGAGGAGCGGATCGGCCGGCTGTATCCCGGCCTCCGCGTGCCGTCGATCCCGGAGGCCCTGCGGCGCGCTCCGGACCGCCCCATGGACGCGATCGCGGCCGCGTTCCTGACCGCGAACGCCGGGGGGAGGCGCCCCCTGTACCTGACGCAGCCCCTCGCCCAGGAGTTCTGGCCGGACGGGTGGGAGCTCGAGCCGGCGGGGCCGCTGTGGAAGCTCGTGCCGGGCGGGACGTCGCGCCCCGACCCGCGGCACATGGAGTTTCCGATTCCCGCCGAGCGGGTCGCCGCGCTTTTCCGGAGGCCGCGCGGCATCATGCTGCGGCGGGCCCCGGGGAAGCTGGACGTCGCGTTCGAACCCTACGAGCGCCGGGTCCTCACGGCCCTGCTGCTGGCCCGCCAGTTCCTCGCGGACTGGCACCTCCGCAAGGGCAGCCTGGAGCCCGCCGCCCGGCTCTACGAATCGATCCTCCGGACCGATCCCCTGTGGCGGCGGCAGCACGTCGTCCTGCTCCGGCTGGGCCAGTGCGCGCTGGCGCTGGGGAGGGACGCGCAGGCCGAGGAAACGCTGCGGGCGGTGGTGGACCTCTCGATCTTCCCCGTCCTGCGCGGCGGCGCTCTCCTCGGCCTGGGCGACCTGGCGCGGAAAAAGGGCCAGGCCGGCGACGCGCGCCGGCTGTACGAGGAGGCGGCGCGGCTGGACGGGTTGCCCCCCGACCTCCTCAAGGAAGCCCAGAGCCGCCTCCAGAGCTTCCGATAGCGCGCGGTTACTTCCAGGCTCACCCATCGCACTGACGTCAGGAGGCGAGAATGAAACGATGGCTGGCGGTCCTCCTCCTGGCGGCGGCTCCGGCCCTCTACGCCCACGAACACGCGCCGCGCGTCGTCTCGCCCCACAACGCGGACGCCTACAGCATGAAGACGTTCGCGGAGTATCCGCGGTGGCGCGACCTCCAGGGCGACGCCAAGGTCTGGGAAGTCTACTCGTACCTCGCCGACCGGCGCACCGGCATTTTCCCGATGGGCGCCGGCGCCTGGGAGGGCAAGGATCCTCAGTACGACTTCGGCTACATCCGCGACCCCGTCAAGATGATCAACGTCTACACCGTGGGCTATTGCGACATGCTGGGGCCCACGATGGCCGGCGTCATGAAGGACATGGGGATCGGTCCGTCGCGGACCCTGAACCTCCCCGGCTGGGATCACGTCGTCGCCGAGGTGTTCTACGACGGCAAGTGGCACTACCTGGACCTCGACGTCCGCGCCGCCTTCCGCCGCGACGACGGCTCCCTCGCGTCCATGGAGGACGCCAAGAAAGACGACGCGCTCTGGCAGCGGCCGAACAATCCCCTCTTCTTCCCGCTCGACAACCTCCAGAGCACGCGGAAGGTCTACGCCGCGACCGCGGTCCAGGTCCGCCACGGCGTCCACATGGGCGGCCACACGATGGACTATGTCCTGCGCCGCGGAGAGACCTTCACCCGTTGGTGGACCCCGCGGGACGGCCGGTGGAACCATAACCCGGCCTGGAACAGCAGGCCGCATCCCCGCGATCTTCTCGAGAAGGAACCGCGCGGGCCGAAGTGCAAGCACCCGAGCTTCACCCAGCACACCCACGGCAACGGCCGGTTCGTCTACGCGCCCGACCTCACCGACAAGTCCGGCGATTTCGCCGACGGCGTCTATGACGCCAAGGGCGTCAAGCCCGGCCCCTCCGGCCTCGCCGGGGAAGGGCACGTCATCTTCCAAGTGCGGTCGCCCTACGTCATCGTCCCGAAGGTCGGCGAGCTGGAATCGCTGGAAGACGACGCCGAGGCGTCGGTCGTGAAGCTCGACGCGGACGACGTCGCCGCGGCGGTCTCCGTCGACAACGGGCTCACCTGGACGCCGGCGACGCTGCCCGACCTGACCCCGCGCGTGTCGGGGCGCTATGGCTACCTCCTCAAGCTCGACTTCCGGAGCGCGAAGGCGGTCGTCCGGTCCATGGAGATCACGACCTGGGTCCAGCTCCACCCGGCGTCGCTCCCTTCGCTCCGCGAAGGGAGGAACGTGATGCGGTACGTCACCGGGGATCACTACGGGCTGAACGGACACGTCGTCGAGATCCGCACCAACGGCAGCGACCGGGAGGATTTCCTGAAGTATCTGCACGAGCCGCCCGCGAATTTCGATCCCAAACGGACGACCAGCCGCGTCCAAGGCCCGCTCACCGCGAAGATCAGCGCGCCGCCCGGGATGAAGATCGCCTGGTTTTCCGGCGGCGGGAACTTCAATACCCACCAGGGCGGCGGCGCGGCCCAGACGAAGAACACGATGGCCTGGGCGGCCGACGAGCCGAGGGAGTTCAAGGAGTTCTACCGCGCGGACGTCCCCGCCGGCCAGAGCCACTGGCACTACAACGCCGACGTCGAGGTGAAGCTCGACGCCCCGGCGAATACGCTTTACCTCCGCTATGTCGGCGATCCCGGCGTGAACAACCTGAGGATCTTCGCCCACTGCGTCGAGGACGCGCCGCCGTCGCCGTCCCCGGTGCGCATCACCCACGCCTGGAAGGAAAAGGGCGTCCTGAAGACCCAGGTCATCCACCTCGAGAAGCCGGGGCCGTACGAGGTCATGGCTGGCGCCGACCCGGTCGACGACTCGATCGAGATCGCGGTCCCCAGCGGCCGCTGAACGGGGGACCGCGGGCTCCTGCTTCTAACCGCTTTGCGTCAACGCGTGGTAAGATCCCGCCCGCCATGTTCGCCGAGGTCGTCCTCAACCTGCCGCTCGACCGGGCGTTCACGTACCGGGTGCCCGAGGCGATGCGGCCGTTCGTCGCGCCCGGCGTCCGGGTCCGCGTGCCCTTCGGGAAGCGCCGCCTCCCGGGCTGGGTCGTCCGCGTGCCGGACACCTGCGCCTACCCGAACCTGAAGGACGTCGAACGCGCCTTCCCCGACGCGGCCGTCGACGCCCCACTGCTCGACCTCGCCCGCTGGATCGCGGACCGCTATCTATGCTCCTGGGGCGAGGCGCTCTCGGCGCTCGTGCCGTCGGGCGTGAAGAAAGCCAACCCGGAGAAGCATCGGCGCCTGATCTCGGCGGGCGACGGCGAGGCGAAGACCGACAAGCAGAAGGCCGCGCTGGCGTTCGCGAAGACGCTCGACGGCCCCCTCGACCGCGTCGAGTTCACCAAGGGCTGCGGGGCGTCGGCGGCCGTCGTGGCCTCCATGCTCAAGTCCGGCCTCCTCCGCGAGACGAAGATCGAGGAAGGCCCGGACCTGCTGGCGACGGCGGTCGTCGAGAAGCCCAAGACCATCGTCCTCACCCCCGAGCAGGAGCGGGCGCTGGAGGCCGTCGGCGAGACCGGGGTCACGCTGCTGCACGGCGTGACCGGGAGCGGCAAGACGGAGGTCTACCTGCGGGCCATCGAGCGCGAGATCGCGCGCGGCCGGCAGGCGATCGTGCTGGTGCCGGAGATCGCGCTCACGCCCCAGACGATCTCCCGCTTCAAGTCGCGCTTCCCCCGGATCGCCGTGCTGCACAGCATGCTGACGGAGGCCGACCGAGCCGCGCAGTGGCGGGCCGCGAAGACGGGAGCGGCGGACGTCGTCATCGGCGCCCGCTCCGCCGTCTTCGCCCCCGTGCCCCGCCTCGGCCTGATCGTCCTGGACGAGGAGCACGAGGGGGCCTACAAGCAGGAGTCGACGCCCCGCTACCACGCGCGCGAGGTGGCCGTCGAGCGGGCCCGGCGCGAGGGCGCGGCCGTCATCCTGGGCAGCGCCACGCCCTCGCTCGAGTCGCTCCACAAAGCGCGCGGCGGCGCGTTCCACCTGGCGCGGCTGCCGGCGCGGGTGGAAGGACGTCCGATGCCGGAGATCGAGGTCGTCGACATCACCGCCGAGGAGACGGAGACGAAGCGGCGGGCGGTGATCTCGCGGCGCCTCGACGCCCTCCTGAAGCAGGCCCTCGAGCGGAAGGAGCAGGTGCTGCTCTTCCTCAACCGGAGGGGCTTCATCACGCACGTGTCCTGCGGGCGCTGCAACTGGTTCCTGAAGTGCGACCAGTGCGACGTCGCGCTGACGTTCCACAAGCAGTCGGGCAAGGCGGTGTGCCACTACTGCGCGCGGCGGCAGGACATGCCGGTCCAGTGCCCCGTCTGCCAGCTGCCGCGGCTCAAGCAGTACGGCCTCGGCACCGAGACCATCGAGGACGAGATCCAGCGCCGCTTCCCCGGCATCTCGGTGGGCCGCATGGACTCCGACTCGATGCGCACGCGGGCGGACTACGCGGAGTCGATCGGCGACTTCTGGAGCGGCCGGACCGACGTCCTGGTCGGCACGCAGATGATCGCGAAGGGCATGGACGTGCCGGACGTCACGCTGGTGGGCGTGGTCAGCGCCGACACGGCCTTCCACGTCCCCGACTTCAGAGCGGCCGAACGCACGTTCCAGCTGATCACCCAGGTGGCGGGCCGCTCGGGCCGCGGCCCCAAGGGCGGCCGGGTCGTGGTGCAGACGGCCTATCCCCAGCATTACGCGGTCAAGACGGCCTCGACCTACGACCTAGAGGGCTTCCTCGCCCAGGAGCTCCAGAGCCGCGAGGAGCTCGGCTATCCGCCCTACGCCTCGCTGGTGCGCGTTCTTTTTCAGGGCTTCGACCCCAAGAAGACCGAGGAGTCGGCGTTCAAGGCCGGCGAGACGCTGCAGAAGGCGCTCGACGGCGGCGAGGCCCGCGTCCTCGGCCCCGCCGTCTGCCCGATGTCGACGCTCAAGGGCCGCTACCGGATGCACCTGCTCATCAAGGCCCCTTCCCTCGACGCCGTCCTGTCCGCGATCCGCAAGGCCGCCGCCGGCTTCCCCAACGACCGCCGCCTGCAGTCGGTGGTGGACGTCGACCCCCAAAGCCTCCTGTAACGAAACAGACCGGCAGCTTCGCAACTACGAATTTTTTTCGACGACTTTTCCGCCCTTTTCGACACAGGGGGGTAGAAAGGAGGCACGGATGAAAACCTTCGCCGCAATCCTGATCGTGCTGGGGCTGACGGGTTGCCGGAGCTGGGCGCTCAAGGACGACTACCAGTGGGCGGTCCAGATGCCGCGGAAGTCGCTGAACCGGGGAGAAGCCCTCCAGTTCCGCGTCGAGACCCGGGACAAGTCCGGGAACCCGGTCGCCGAGGTCAGCTTCCTCTGGTCGGTGGACTGGGTGGGCCTGAACGGATCCCGGCACAAGGGGCGGTCGTACGAGCCGCTCGACATCCGCTCGAAGGGCGGCTCCGGCGAAGCCTTCGTCCGGATCTACGCCTACGACGCCGACGGCAACGTCGTCCAGGTCCTCAAGGAGCCGTTCCAGGTGAACTGATCTCTGGATCGGTTCCGCCCTTCCCGTCGTATAGTTGCGGTTCGAATTGGAGGAACCCCGGATGATCGATCGCACGGTTTCCCGGCGCCAGATGCTCGGCTGGTCGGCGGCCGGCCTCGCGGCCCTGGGCGCGGCTCCGCTCCTGCGGGCGTCCCAGGACGCCAACAAGCGCATCCCCATCTCGGTGCAGCTGTACTCGGTCCGCAACATCAAGGACCTCGACGAAGCCATGAAGGCGATGAAGGACATCGGCTTCGACGGCGTCGAGTTCGCGGGCTACGGCAAGTACGGGAACGACGCCGCCGGCCTCAAGAAGAAGCTCGACGAGCTCGGCCTCAAGGCGGCGGCCACCCACATCGGCGCCAACAGCTTCGTCGGCGACGCCCTCAAGAAGACCATCGACTTCCACAAGACGATCGGCTGCAAGTACCTGATCGTCCCCGGCGACGGCCGTTTCCAGAACAAGGACAAGTACAAGGAGTACGCCGAGGTCATGTCGAAGGCGGCCGAGGCCCTCAAACCCGAAGGCCTCTACACCGGCCACCACAACCACACGCAGGAATTCGCCGCGTCGCCCGAGGAGGGCAAGACCTACTGGGACGTCTTCCTGGAGAAGACGCCGAAGGAGGTCGCCGTCCAGATCGACTTCGGCCACGCGCTCTACGCGGGCCTCGACTGCGTCGCGCTGGTCAAGAAGGCCGCGGGCCGCGTGAAGTCGACGCACGTGAAGGGCCGCCTCCCCAAGGGCGCGCAGGGCAAGAAGCCCTTCGTCGGCCAGGACACGGGCGACTGGAAATCGATCCTCGGCGCCTGCTATGAAGTCGGCGGCACCGAGTGGTTCTCGATCGAGCAGGAGGACTACCCCGACGGCCTGACCCCGACCGAGTGCGTGAAGATCTCTTTCGACGGCCTGAAAAAGATCCTCGCCGACATGGGCAAATAAGCGGGATACATTAAGGGAAGGGCGCGGCCGTTCGACGCGGCCGCGCCCTTTCTTTTTGGAGAACGCCATGGACCCGGCCCCGATCGTCGTCCGAGCCCTGAACAAGATCACCGCCGCCCTGAGCGGGCTGCGCTTCAAATACGCCGCCATCGGGGCCGCCGCCCACCACGCGTGGGGCTCCAAGCGGGAGGTCGCCGGCGTCGATCTGCTGGCCGCCATCGGCGACAAGGAGCGGGAGGGGTTCCTCGGCGCCGCCCGCGGCGAGGGCCTCCAGCCGCAGGAGGGGGCCGCCGGCGTCATCCGCTTCCGCTACACCGACGCGCGGCTCGGCGGCGCCTCGGCGCCCGTCGAGATCCTGGAAGCCTCCACGCCCTTTCTCCAGCGGATCCTCACCCGCGCCCAGCCGGGCAACGTCTGCCAGGTCCCCATGCCCCTTGTGACGCTCGAAGACCTGATCCTGCTGCGCACGACCTCCGACGTCCCCGACCACCGCGAAAGCGTCATCGAGCTGCTCCGCGGCCATGCCGCGCGGATCGACGGCGCCTATCTCAAAAAAGAAGCCGAAGCCGCGGGGACCTTCGACAAGCTGAAGAGCATCTGGCAGGAAGCCAAGAAACAGGGCTAGGGCCAGAAGGGGTCGTCCCAGTAGCGGTGGGGCCAGTAGGGATACCCGTAGCGCATCCCCATGCCGTAGTACGGCCCGTAGTACACGTGGCGGTCGTAACGCGCCGCGAGAAAGACCGACGACCGCGTCATCCGCCCGCTCGTCCAGCGCGCCGTCCAGTTCACCTCGATCTCGTCGACCTCCTTCGCCGGCAGCGGGAAGACCAGCGCGAGTTCCTCGACCTTCCCGGGCTCGACCGTGACGGATTCCGCCGCGGGCTTTTCCGGCCGCACGCGCGTCCATCGGCCGTCGACCGCGACTTCGGCGTACGTGTCCGGGACGTCGAGCGCGACCGCCTGATCCCCGTCGTTGCGGACCCGGAAGCGGACTTCCACGAAGGGCTTTTCATCCTCGCGCTCGTAGAGGCCCGGGATCCAGACCTTGACGTCGCCCCACTTATGGCCGTCGCGCTCCAGGTCGTAATAGAACGCGCTACCCCGGCCGCCGGTGGCCGGCTGGAAGCGGACGGGCTCCGCGCCGCAGCCCGCGACGGCCGCCAGAGCGAGAAAGGTCCACGGCTTCATCCATAAGGCTGAGCCCTAGGACGCGTACTCGTCGCGGACCGGGCGATCCTCGATGCCGAGGTGTTTTTCGAGGATCTGCTCCAGGTAGAGGGCCTGGTTGATCTCGTCGATGCCCGAAATCAGGTCCACCTTGGAGCCGTCGAGCATCAGGGCGTGGATCTTCATCCGGTACTGCGGCCGGTTGTTCTGCGTGTAGGCGACGTACTCGGCGCAGTAGAGCTGGTCGATCCGCGCGGCGTCGAGCGTCTTCGCGCCCGGCCAGCGCATCGGCCCGTGGCTGACCTTCAGCTCGGTCCCCTCGACCTTGATCGTGGTCTTGTTCAGCAGCAGGGCGATCGCCGCGTAGCCCGTCCCCAGCCCGATCAGGATGAACGGGGTGAGGAAGACCCAGATGAACCAGCCGACGAACCCGTCCCCGCTCTCGTCCTTGAAGCCGCCGGACGCGGCCGCGACGACGAACACCATCACGATCGAGTTCCAGAAGCCGGAGAAGAACAGGAAGAAGAAGGCCGGGCCGCGCGCCCACTTGCGGACGATGTCGAGGCTCTGCATCCCCTCGGCGACGACCAGGTTCTTCGGCATCGGAATCTCGCCGCGGTCCCGCTTCTTCGCGGGCGCCGAGCCGCCCTTGACCTGGTCCGTGAAGTCGAAGACCGCGTGGCAGGCCAGGCACTTGGCGAGGGAGGTGTCGATGTTGACGTCCCCCGCCGGGATCTCCTTCCTGCAGGAGACGCAGATGATCCGCATGTCGATAACTATACCCTCCCGACGCGGAACTCAATTCGCGCGGACGACGCCGCGCGTATACTTACGCGAACGATGACGCACGCGCCCCTGATCAAGTGCGCGAAGTGCGGGCAGCAGCTCCCGGCTCACGCGACCGCGTGCCCGTCGTGCCGGACTCCGACGCCTTTCACGCCCGAGCGGCTGAGAGAGATGGGCGTCGACGTCAACGCGCGGATGATGTGGGGAGACTCCCGGGGCGAGATCCGGGAGGCCTGGCTGAAAAAAGGCGCGCCCGCGGAGGCGCTTGACCAGGCCTTGAGCGCCGCGAGCCGCGAACGCCGCGAGCATTTCCGGACGCGGGGCAAGCTGGATCTCCTGATGGCCCTGGGACTTTGGGTCGTCGGAGGAATCGGGTTCTGGATCATTCAGGCGGTCGAGAGCGGCCAATTCAGCATCAGGGGACGATCCTACGTGATCGTCTCGATCGGCATGCTCGCGGCGCCGCTGGCCGGGATCCTTCTCGGAATCCGGGGCCTCCGCCGCCTCTCGGTGGGTGGTGACGCCGAAGAGGCCGCGACCAATATCGACTACTCCGACTAGGGCTACAGCACCCGGATGGTGCAGCCGCCGTCGACGACCAGCGTGCTGCCGGTGATGTAGCTGCCCGCGTCGCTCGCCAGCAGCAGCGCCGGGCCCGCGATCTCGTCCGGATGGCCCCAGCGGCCCATCGCCGTGCGGTCCGCGAAGTGCTTCTTCTGCGCGTCGTTCAGCAGCTTGCCGGGCAGGTCCGTCAGGAACGGGCCGGGCGCGATGCAATTCACCGTCACGCCGAACGGGCCCAGATCAATGGCGGAGGCATGGGCGAGTCCGATCACCGCCGCCTTCGAGGCGCAGTAGCCGTTGCGCCCTTCCTTGCCGCCGATGCCCAGCACCGACGAGATGTGGATGATCCGCCCCCAGCCCCGCTCCTTCATCCCCGGCGCCAGCGCGCGCTGCAGGCGCATCGCGCTGTTCAGGTTCAGCTCCATCATCGTCGTCCAGGACTCGTCCGTCACCTGGTCGATCGGCTGCGGCAGATTCGTCCCCGCGTTGTTCACCAGGATGTCGACCCGCCCCGCCGACTTCCCCAGCGCCTCCGCCTCCGCGGGCTTCGTCAGATCGACGACCTTCCAGGCGCACGCTGCCCCGATCTCCTTCGCCGCGCTCTTGAGCTCGTCCTCGTGGCGCGCCGTGATCAGGATCTCCGCGCCGGCCTCCGCGAAGGCCTTCGCCATCGACTTCCCCAGCCCCTTGCTCCCGCCGGTGATGAGCGCCCGGCGGCCCGTGAGGTCGAAAAGTTTCATACCGCGAAGCATACGTTTCGCTACGTTAGCTTGATATGGTTTTCGCGCTGCTCCTCCTGCTCCAGCGCGGCGACCTCAAGAACGAGCCCCAGCCCCCGCTTCCCGACTCCATCCTCAAGCGCGTCCCCCCCGCCCCCGTGGTCCCCGCCGAGAAGGCCGTGTTCCACCTCGCCGAAGGCTTCCGCGTCGACCTCGTCGCGAGCGAGCCCCTCGTCGGCGATCCGGTGCACGCCGCCTTCGACGCCCAGGGCCGCCTCTGGGTCGTCGAGATGCGCGGCTTCTGGCCCGCCCTCGACGGCCGCGGCGAGAACGACCCCGTCGGCAAGATCGTGGTGCTGGAGGACGTCGATCGCGACGGCCGCTTCGACAAACGCACCATCTTCCTCGACGGCCTGATCCAGCCGCGCTCCGTGGGCTTCGCCGCCGGCGGCGTCCTCGTCGCGGAGCCGCCCGCGCTCTGGCACTGCGTGGACACGGACGGCGACCTCAAGTGCGACCGGAAGGAGGTCGTCGATCCGCTCTACGCCTGGCGCGGCAATCCCGAGCACCTGCCCAACGGCCTGCTGACCTCGATCGACAACTGGATCTACAACGCGGGCTCGACCTGGCGCTACCGCCGCGTCGGCGGGCGCTGGATCCGCGGCCACACCCGTTTCCGGGGCCAGTGGGGCCTGACGCAGGACGACGCGGGCCGCCTCTACGGCAACCACAACACGACGCTCCTGCGCGGCGACCTCGTCCCCAGCTGGTCTCCCCTCGCGCATTCGCGCGCGGCGAAGGACGTCAACATCGACCTGACGAAAGACCAGACCCTGCGTCCGATCCGCCCCAACACGGGCGTCAACCGCGGCTACCGTCCCGGCGTCCTCCGCGACGACGGCTCCATGCTCGTCACCCAGTCCGCCTGCGCGCCGCTCGTCCTCGACGGCCAGGTCTTCGTCTGCGACCCGTCGGCCAATCTCGTCAAGCGCTTCAAGCTCGAGGGGATCGAGCCCCTCGACGGCCCCGGCGAGTTCCTCGCGTCGGCCGACGAGCGCTTCCGCCCCGTCCATCTCCTGAGCGGCCCGGACGGCGCGCTGTACGTCGTCGACATGTACCGCGGCATCATCCAGCACGGCGCGTACATGACCTCCCACCTGCGCCGCGAGATCGTCGCGCGCGGGCTCGACCGCCCCGTCGGCCTGGGCCGGATCTGGCGGGTGTCGAAGGACGCGCCGCGCGCGACGGCCCCGGTCGTCGACCTCGTACGCGAGCTCGCGAGCCCGATCCGCTGGCGCCGCGACACCGCCCAGCGCCTGCTGGTCGAAGGCGGCCGGGTCGTTGCCGGCCTGCGCGAGCTCGCGAAGACGAACCTGCACGCGCTCTGGACGCTGGAAGGGCTCGGCGCGCTCGAGGGGGAGGCCTGGATCGACGAGCTCAAAGGCGTGAAGGGCCCGCTGCTGGGGCCGCTCGACGGCCTCCTCGAATCCCTGGACGCCGGGCTTCAGGTTCCGGGCGCGCGCCTCAACGGTCTGGAGGCCGACATCCTCGAGCGGATCATGGCGGAGGAGGCGTGGGATGTCGAGACGCCCGCCCGCGCGGCCTTCGTGCGCGGGCTGGCGGAGCGGCTCGGCCGCGGGCAGGACGGGGAGTCGATGATCGCCTTCCTCGACCTGGCGGCCGTCCAGTCCACCGCCGCGCGCTGGCGCCAGCGGGAGATTCTGAAGGGGCTCGAGGGGGCGGGACCGCCGCTCCGCCGCTCGGTCGGGGGTCTCCTGCTGTCGGAGGATCCTGAGATCCGGGCCCTGTCGGCGCGGGCCTGGAAGGTGCCTCCGACCGACGCGCCGTTTCCCCCGCCGCTCACGGCCGAGGAGCGCGCGCGCTTCGACCGGGGACGTCGCCAGTTCGCGGCGTCCTGCGCCGTCTGCCACATGCGCTCGGGTCTGGGCGAGCAGGGACGCGCGCCTTCGCTCGTCGACTCCGACTTCGTGACGGGCCCGGAACAGCGGCTGGCCCGCGTCGTGCTGCACGGGCTCAAGGGGCCGCTTCGCAAGGACGGCCGGCTCTACATGAACAACGAGATGCCCGGCGTGATCAACCTCTCGACGGAGGAGGTCGCGGAGATCCTCACCTACCTGCGGCGGGAGTGGGGGCATCGGGAGCCGGCGGTGAGCCCGGAGGCGGTCCGGAAAATCAAGGCGGACACGGAGGACCGGGAGGAACCCTGGACCCAGGACGAGCTCCTCAAGATTCCGTAATGGAGGCGCGGGCCGCGCTTATGGGAACATGATCACACTCCTCTTCGCGCTGCTTGCCCTGAGCCCCGTCGAAGGGCTGGCCCAGGACCTCGAGGTCGACGTCACCGATCCGGCCGCGCACAAGATCGTGCTGCTCGCCGGCGGCTTCAGCAAGGGCGGCGGCGAGCACGAGTACTTCGCGGGCTCGGTCGTCCTCTTCAACCTGCTCAAGCAGACGGCGGGCGTCCAGCCGGTCCTCGCCAAGGAGTGGCCGAAGAACGAGAAGATCTTCGAGGGCGCCAAGACGATCGTCTTCTTCATGGACGGCATCGGCAAGCAGCCGACCGCGCAGCCCGAGAAGATGGCCAAGATCGAGGCGCTCGCGGCGAAGGGGGTCGGGATCGTCCACCTGCACCAGGTCATCGACTATCCGAAGGACAGCGGCGAGCGGGCGCTGCCCCTGCTCGGCGGCGTCTGGGTTCCCAAGATGGGCACGCGCGGGCACTGGGTCGACAGCTTTGAGACCTTCCCCGAGCATCCCGTCACGCGCGGGGTCACGCCGTTCAAGATCGACGACGGCTACATCTACAAGAACCGCTTCGTGGAAAGCGGCGTCACCCCGCTGCTGCGGGTCAAGCCGCCCAAAGGCCCGGCGCTCAAGGGGATGGAGGACGTCGTGGCCTGGACCTACGACCGCCCCGCGGGAGGTCGAACGTTCGTCTTCACCGGCTGCCATCTTCACGTCTCGTGGGGTCTCGAGGGGATGCGGCGCTTCGTCGTCAACGGCATCCTCTGGTCGGCGGGCCTGGAGATCCCGGCGGGCGGGGCCCCCGTGGCGCTCGACCCCGCGGACCTCAAAAAGAACCTCGACGTCAAGCCGGCGGCCGCCCCGAAGTAAGCGGGGAACTTTCAGCCCGGGGCGTCGTTGGACGCTATGCGTATCGTCTGGGCCCTGGCGCTGGCGGCTCTCACCGGCTGCGTCACGCGCGTCCGCTACATCGAGCGCACCTCCGAACCGGCCGTCCACGTCCATGACCGCGCCTGCGGCCACCACTACTGGCACGGCGAGTGGAATCTCGAGGTCCACGCGGACGGCTGCGACGACTCCGCCTGGCACCTCCACGTCCACGGCGCGGCTTGCGGGCATTTCTTCTGGCACGGGCAGTGGAGCGACGCCGCCCATCCGGACGCCTGCCGCGACTCCCGATGGCACGCCGTGCACGACCATGCCTGGGGCTGCGGGCATCATTTCTGGCACGACGGCTGGAACGAGTTTTCCCACCCGGTCGGCTGCCGCGACGAGCGCTGGCATCCCCACGTCCACGCCGCCGGCTGCGGCCACCATTACTGGCACGGGGAGTGGAACGCGGCGGCCCATCCTTCCCACTGCGGAGAAGCCTCCTTTCACGCCATTTCCATCCACGTGCACGGCGGGACCTGCGGGCACTACCGCTGGCACGGCGACTGGCATCAGCGCCCGCACGCGGACGCCTGCGACGACGAGCGCTGGCACGAGCACACGCACCAGGCCGGCTGCGGGCACCACTACTGGCACGCGGATTGGCATGCCGCGCCCCACCCGGCCTCCTGCGCCTGCCGCGTCCACGTTCACGGCGACCGCTGCGGCCACTACGAGTGGCACGGCGGCTGGCACGAGCTGCCCCATCCGCCCGCCTGCGCGGTCTGCCACCGGCACGGCCCGGGCTGCGGCCATCAGCTCTGGGCCTGCTCCGGGAGGTGGGAGAGCCAGCCGCACCCGCCGACCTGCGAGCGCTGCCACCGCCACGAGGACGGCCGCTGCGGCCACTGGTACTGGCACGAGACCTGGTGGCCGCGGCCGCACGCCGGGGATTGCCGCGACGCGCGCTTCCACGCCCACGTCCACCGCCCGGGCTGCGGCCATCACTTCTGGGAGTGCCGCCGCGAATGGCTGGGCCAGGCGCATCCCGCGGGCTGCGAGCGCTGCCACCGCCACGGCCCCGGCTGCGGCCACCACCACTGGGCCTGCGCGGGGCGCTGGGAGGCCGTCGCGCACCCGGTCGACTGCGACCGCTGCCACACCCACGGCCCCGGCTGCGGCCATCACCGCTGGGCCTGCGACGGCGACTGGCATCGGGAGTCGCATCCGTCCGACTGCTCCCGCTGCCGGCACGTCCATCGCGCGGGCTGCGGCCACCATTTCTGGCTCTGCGCGAGCGAATGGCGGGGCGAGCCCCACGCGGACAACTGCGCCCGCTGCGTCCAGCACCGCTGGCCCTGCCAGCCCTCCCGGTGGCAGGGCAGCCCGCACCCGGCCGATTGCGCGCGCTGCGCGCGCTCCCACGTCCACCGGCCCGGTTGCGGCCACCACCTCCACGCCTGCGACGGCACCTGGCACGACGCGGTGAAGGACTGCGTGTTCTGCCGGAAACCCGGGCCGCCTCGTCCCGAGGATCCGCCGCGCCGCGAAGAACCCCCTCGTCGGGAAGACCCGCCCCGGCGCGAAGACCCCCCTCGGCGCGACCCGGAGCCGCCCCGCCGCGAACCGCCGCCCCGGCGGGAGGAAGCCCCGCGCCGCGAAGAACCGCCCCTGCGGGAGGAGCCCCCCCGGCGCGAGGAACAGCCGCCACGTCGGGAGGAAGCGCCGCGGCGAGAAGTCCCCCCGCGCCGCGAAGAGCTACCCCGCCGGGAGGAAGCGCCGCGGCGCGAGGAACCACCCCGGCGGGAAGAGCCTCCTCGGCGCGAGGAGCCGCCGCCCCGGCGGGAGGAAGCGCCGCGGCGCGAAGAGCCTCCCCGCCGTCAGGAGCCGCCGAAGCGCGAGCCGGAGCGCCCGAAGGAAGCGCCGCGCCGCGAAGAACCGCCCCGGCGGGAGCCGGAGAGGCCGAAGGAGCCGCCGCGTCGCGAGCCCGAGCGGCCCAAGGAGCCGCCGAAACGCGAGGAGCCTTCGAAGGAAGACCGGGAGAAGGGCTCGGAGCGGAAGCCCCGCTCGCGCTAGGTCGCCAGGGCCTTCTTCTGCAGGTCGCGCAGCTCGCCGATCCCCTTCTCCGCGAGCTTGTGGAGCGTCGTCAGGCGCGCGAAATCGAACGGCGTCTTCTCGGCCGTGCCCTGCAACTCCACGATCAGGCCTTTGCCGGTCAGCACGACGTTCATGTCGACGTCCGCCTTGGAGTCTTCCTGGTAGTTGAGGTCCAGCATCGGCTCGCCCCGGACGATGCCGACGCTCACCGCCGCCACCGAATCCTTGATCGGCGACGCGGGGAACTTGAGGCCTTCCTTTTCCAGGGAGCGGATGGCGTCGATCAGCGCCACGTAAGATCCCGTGATGGCGGCGGTTCGGGTGCCGCCGTCGGCTTCCAGGACGTCGCAGTCCAGCCACAGCGTCCGCTCGCCGAGCAGCTCCATGTCCACGATCGCGCGGGCGGCCCGGCCGATGAGCCGCTGGATCTCGGCGGTGCGGCCGTCGGTCTTCCCGGCGCGCTCGCGCGGCTTGCGGTCGTGCGTGGAGCCCGGCAGCATGCCGTACTCGGCGGTGACCCAGCCCACGCCCTTGCCCTCGAGCCAGGCGGGGACGTCGTGGGCCACCACGGCGGTGCAGAGCACCTTGGTGCGGCCGAACGAGACGAGCACCGAGCCCTGCGCGTTCGAGGTGTAGTTCCGGATGAAGGATACGGGCCGGAGCTGGTCCGGCTGACGGCCGTCGACGCGCGGCATCACTCTTCCTCTTTCACGGGAGCCTCTTCGGGCGCGGCCGGCTCCGCGGAGACCGGCTTGCCCTTCTTGATGTCGTCCATGATCTTCGTGATCTTGAAGGCCTTGTCGATCGAGTCGTCGAGCTCGAAGTTGATCGAGGGGAACTGGCGCATCCGGATGCGCCTCGAGAGCTCGCGCTGCACGAAGCCCTGGGCGCTCTTGAGGCCGGACAGGCCCAGCTTCTTCTGCTTCTTCGAGCCCATGATCGAGACGAAGATCTTCGCGTACTTGTAGTCGTCGGAGACCTTCACCCGCGTCACCGTCATGAAGCCGAGCCGCGGGTCCCGCAGCTCCTGCATCAGGATCATGCCCGTCTGGCGGACGATCTCGCTCGAGAGCCGGTCTTTGCGCCACGCCTGCGCCATGCTATTCCCCGTAGATCTCCTGCTCCTCGGCCACCACTTCCACGCCGCCGAAGAGCCGGACGTAGTGAAGCGCGCTCGAAAGCACCGACTGCACGTGCTCCCCCTCGTTGCCCACCGCCGCCACCCC
Organism: Planctomycetota bacterium; assembly: GCA_036383955.1. GTDB lineage: Bacteria > Planctomycetota > MHYJ01 > MHYJ01 > JACPRB01 > JACQFK01. The sequence continues at coordinate 30,913 of DASVNH010000268.1, forward strand.
GATCTCCGCCGTCTGCCAGACGTCCATCTCCGCCGTCTCCGCCGCCGCGACGTTGAACTTGTTGTGCAGCGTGTCCTTGAGGCTCCGGAGGACGCGGCGCTTTTCCTTGAGGGAGTGGCAGTCGCGGAGAAAGAGGCGGACCTTCAGGGTGCCGACGATCATCTCGCGAGGGGCCTATTTCTTCTTCTCGAGCTTGCGCGCGACCTTCTGGACCTCGTAGGCCTCGATGATGTCCCCCTTGCGGATGTCGTCGTGGCCCCCGATCTTGATGCCGCACTCGTAGCCTTCCGCGACTTCCTTCGCGTCGTCCTTGAAGCGCTTGAGCGTCTCGATCTTGCCCGTGTGGACGACCTTCTGGTCGCGGATGAGCCGCACCTGGCAGTTGCGCACGATCTTCCCGTCCAGCACCATGCAGCCCGCGATGGCGCCGACGCGCGAGATGCGGAACACTTCCTTCACGCTCGCGTGGCCCAGCTTGGCCTCGACGAGCTCCGGTTCGAGCAGGCCCTCCAGGGCGGCCTTCATCTCCTCGATCGCCTGGTAGATGACGGTGTAGGTCTTGATCTCGACGCCCCGGTCCTTCGCCACTTCCTCCGCGCGCGGCTCGGTCTCGACGTGGAAGCCGATGACGATCGCGTCCGACGCGTCGGCGAGGAGGATGTCGCCCTCCGTGATCGCGCCGACCGCGGCGTGCAGCAGCTGCAGCTTGACCTCGTCCGTCGAGAGCCCGGGCAGCGCCTGCTTGAGCACCTCGAGGGAGCCGGTCACGTCCACCTTCAGGATGACCCGGACGACCTTCATGTTGCCCGAGTTGATCTTCTGGAAGAGGTTCTCCAGCGAGACGTGCTGGCGCTCGTTGAGCTGCGCCTCGCGCGCCTTCCGGCCGCGCTCCTCGGCGACTTCCTTCGCGTGCGAGTAGTCCGGCACGACCTGGAAGACGTCGCCCGCGTCCGGCACCCCGACCAGGCCCGTGACCTCGACCGGCGTCGCCGGCCCGGCCTCCGCCACCTGGCGGCCCTTGTCGTCGATCATCGCCCGCGTCCGGCCGTATCCCTTGCCGGCCAGGATCACGTCGCCCTTCTTCAGGGTGCCGTTCTGGACGAGGATCGTGGCGACCACGCCGCGGTCGTCCGTCTTGCGCGCCTCGAGCACGACGCCCGTGGCCGAGCGCTTCGGATTCGCCTTGAGCTCCAGCATCTCGGACTCGAGAGCCAGGATCTCCAGCAGGCCGTCCACGCCCTGGCCCGTGAGGCCGGACACCTCGACGGCCTCCGTGGTGCCGCCCCAGTCCTGCGGCTGCAGGCCGATGGCGGCGAGCTGGCCCTTGACCTTGTTGGGATTCGAGCCGGGCTTGTCGATCTTGTTGAGCGCGACGACGATCTTCACGTTCGCGGCCTTGGCGTGGGCGATCGCCTCCTCCGTCTGCGGCATCACGCCGTCGGCGGAATCGATGACGATGACGACGACGTCCGTCGCCTTCGCGCCGCGCGCGCGCATGGCGGTGAAGGCCTCGTGGCCGGGGGTGTCGAGGAACACCACGTGCTTGCCGTCCTTGGTGGCGACCTTGGACGCGCCGATGTGCTGGGTGATGCCGCCGGACTCCTTGGAGGCGACCTTGGTCTGGCGGATGGAGTCGAGCAGCGTCGTCTTGCCGTGGTCGACGTGGCCCATGA